>NZ_KB912942.1:7476679-7783035 GCF_000383915.1 Amycolatopsis benzoatilytica AK 16/65 | reverse complement strand
GGTTCTTGATGCCGCGCACCATCCGCAGCGTGGAGTGCTTGTCTCCCTCGAACTGAAGCACCACGTCCACCAGGTGCTCGAGCACCCGCGGACCGGCGACCGAGCCGTCTTTCGTGACATGTCCCACGAGAACCACCGGCAGCCCGCGTTCCTTGGCGAGCGCCACCAGCCCGGCGGTGACCGCGCGAACCTGGGTGACACCGCCCGGCGCACCCTCTGCCTGCGGAGATGCCATGGTCTGCACTGAATCGACGATCAGCACCCCCGGCTTGACCGCGTCGACGTGGCCGAGGATCGCGGACAGATCGCTCTCCGCGGCGAGGAACATTTCACCGTGCACGTTGCCGGTGCGCTCGGCGCGCAGCCGAACCTGGCCCGCCGATTCCTCACCCGTCACGTACAGCGAACGTCCAGCGGTGGCAGCCCATTGGTACGCGACTTCGAGCAGCAGCGTGGACTTGCCGACGCCCGGCTCGCCGGCCAGCAGCACCACCGCGCCAGGCACCAGCCCGCCGCCGAGCACCCGGTCCAGTTCGGACACGCCGGTGGCCTTCGCCCTGGCCGCCTCGACGTCGACCTCGGCGATCGGACGGGCGGGCGCGCTCGGCGCACCGGCCGCCACCCGGGCGATCGCCGGCTTGGCGGAACCGCGCTCCTCGAGCGTGCCCCATGCCTGGCATTCCGGGCAGCGGCCGACCCACTTGGCCGTCTCGTACCCGCATTCGGCGCACCGGTGAACGGTGCCGGTCTTCTTCACCACGGCGCGAGGCTAACCGCGGGCACCGACGAAAACGGCGATCAGGACCGCGCGTGTGCCGGCGCGGCGACCGGCATCTCGACCACGATCGGGCCGGCGTTCTGGAAGACGAAGGTCACCTTGATCGTCGTGCCCGGCCACAGCGGCTGCTTGAGGCCCTGCAGCACGACCTTGCCCTCGCCGACGGTCGTCGACACGCCGCCGCTCGCGCCGGTCTGCGGAGCACTCGACGCGCTGCTCGGAGCGGAGCTGGAGTTCGCCGGGCTGGCCGGAGCCGAGCTGGAGTTCGGGGCGCTGTTCGCGCCGGATTCCGGCGTGCTCTGCGGCGACGCGGGCGCCTGCGAGTCGCCCTGCTCGACGGAGTCCGCCGGGCCGATCACGAGCGAGTGGCCGGCGACGATCGCGGTGTCCCCGGAGATCTGTGCGGGCGAGGTGGTGCCCTCGGAGCTCACCGAGACCAGCTTGTCGTCCTTCTGGCCCTGGTTGACGATGGTCAGCGTGAGCGGCGCGTTCGCGCCGGCCGGATAGCCCGGTCCGGACGCCGGATACTGCACCGCGACGTTGCGCAGCACGATCGTCTTCACCTGCGCGTAGGTGCCGTTGACCGCGGGCTGCTGGGTGTCGGTCTGAGTGATCTGACCGGCTCCGCAACCGGCAAGCACGAGTGCGGCACCGAGCGCCGACACGCCTGCGCCGAGCACGCGGCGATTCTGCAGCCTCACGTCAGAGTCCTTCCCTTTCACGGCCTCGTCCCGTCGAAGACTAGCCGGGCGCATCCGCACGCGCGGAACCGGTGTGGGTTCCCGGCCGATTGACTGTCCACAAAGGATCTCGCGGTACCGCGCGGAGGGCTCGCAGTTCACCTGCATGAGCACGGCGAAATCCGGTTTGTCAACCCCCGCCCAAGCCGCTGACCTGCGCGTTCGATCTCGGGTCGCTACGCGGCCGCCGGACAGCCGTGATAGGATGGAGTCAGCGAAAGGGGCAGAGGACACATGGTTTTCAAGGTCGGAGAGACCGTCGTCTACCCGCACCACGGTGCCGCACTCATCGAAGCCATTGAGACCCGCGTGATCAAGGGCGAGGAAAAGAAGTACCTCGTCCTCAAAGTCGCGCAAGGGGATCTTACGGTTCGCGTGCCCGCAGACAACGCCGAGATCGTCGGCGTGCGCGATGTCGTCGGGCAAGAGGGACTGGACAAGGTCTTTGACGTGCTGCGTGCTCCGCACACCGAAGAGCCCACGAACTGGTCTCGGCGGTACAAGGCCAACCTGGAGAAGCTCGCCTCCGGCGATGTGAACAAGGTGGCCGAAGTGGTGCGCGACCTCTGGCGGCGAGAAAAGGACCGCGGACTTTCAGCCGGCGAGAAGCGGATGCTGGCGAAGGCACGGCAAATCTTGGTCAGCGAGCTCGCGCTCGCGGAGGGCACCGACGAGGGCAAGGCGGAAACGCTCCTCGACGAGGTCCTGGAGACCGCGACGGTCTGACCCCGGGTCCTCCGGTTCGCACTCGTGGCAACCGGTTCCCTACGATCACGACCTGATGAACCCACAGGTGCTCAGCGTCGCGTTCGTGACTGTCGCGCACCATCTGGCCGATCCCGAGCTCGCGCTCACGGCGGTCGATGGTGCAGCACTTCTCACGCACACCGTGCGGGGGCTGCTCGACACGCCAGGCATCAGCCTGGTGTTCGTCGCAGCCCCCGAGCGGTGTGCGAAGTCGTTTTCGGAGGCGGTGGACGGCCTCCCGTGCCGGGTCGTGCCCGCTGCCACGCTCCGGCAGGCGTTCGCCGCCGTCGAGCCGTCGCTTTCCCCGGACGCGGTCGTGCTGGTGCACGACGCGCTCCGCGCATTCACTCCACAACGGACGGTGCGTGACGTAGTGGACGCGGTCCGTGCCGGCGCGTCGATCGCGGTTCCGGTGCTGCCGATGTCGGACACGGTGAAAACCACCGACCCGGACGGCATCGTCACCGCCACGGTGGACCGCGACGGCCTCCGCACCGCGCAAACCCCCATCGGCTTCTCCCTGCCGGCGTTCCGCTCCGCGCTGGCCGCGTCCGCGAACCCCGGCCTCGCCGACACCGCAGGTGCCACCATCGTCCCCGGCGACCCGGACGCGATGCGCGTCTCGAGCGCCTTCGAGCTCACTCTCGCCGAAGCGCTCGTCGCAGGCGGAGACCGGGAGGATCCCCTGTGACCGATCTTCGGGTAGGCAACGGTGTCGATGTGCATCCGGTCGAGCCGGGCCGCGAATGCTGGATGGCCGGCCTGCGGTGGCCGGGCGTCGACGGCTGCGCCGGACATTCCGACGGAGACGTGGCCGCGCACGCGCTGTGCGACGCACTGCTCTCCGCCGCCGGCCTCGGCGACCTCGGCGCGGTGTTCGGCACCGGTGACCCCCGCATGGACGGCGCACACGGAGCGGACATGCTCGTCGAGACCCGCGGACTGATCGAGGCACAGGGCTGGCGGGTGTCCAACGCGACGGTGCAGATCGTCGGTAACCATCCGCGCGTCGGGAAGCGCCGCGACGAGGCACAGCGGGTGCTCAGCGAAGCGGTCGGCGGTCCGGTGAGCGTCGCTGGGACGACGTCGGACGGACTCGGGCTCACCGGCCGCGGAGAAGGCATCGCGGCTTTCGCGACCGCACTGCTGCTGCGCGACTGAGCGAGAACGACGGCATCGCGATCCTGGTACTCGAGGCGCCGCCGACAGTGGTCTGGGCCATTCGCGGAATGGTCCCGTTCGACGGATCGCAGTGATCCGGTGACCAAGGCCGTGCCGATTTTGCAGGTACGGCTGAACGTGACGCCGGAATTCATGGAGTTGTTCGCGCCGGCCGACTGAATTCTCTGGCAGGCCTCGGTTTCCCGGCGAGCGAGCAGTCAGCGGCCGGTGAGCCGGGCACCACAATGAGGCGGCGCTGCGCCCGGGATGCCCGATAGGGTGACACCGTGGCCATCAACGCGGTGTTGTTCGACTTTTCCGGCACTCTTTTCCGGCTCGAGCAGCGAGACGGCTGGCTGGACGAGGTCCAGGGCGAAGACGGCGAGACGCTCGACATCGAAGCCCAGACCGAGCTGATGCGGCGGATGACCGCGCCCGTGCAGCAGGCGGTCGAGCTGGACGAGGAACACCTCTACGCCTGGCACAACCGGGACCGCGACCCGGAGCTGCACCGAAAGGTGTACCTGGAGGTGCTGCGGCTGTCCGGCGTCCCGCACCGGCACCAGGCCGAAGCGCTGTACAAGGAGCTCGTCTCACCCGGCCAGTGGACGCCGTACCCGGACACCGAGGCCGCGCTGAAGGCGGTCGCGACCAGCGGGCGGAAGGCGGGCGTGCTGAGCAACATCGCGTTCGACATCCGGCCCGCGTTCAGCCAGCGCGGCTGGGACGCGCACGTCGCCGAGTTCGTGCTGTCGTTCGAGCTCGGCTTCGTGAAACCGGAGCCGGAGATCTTCCAAGCGGCGCTGGAGCGCCTCGGCGCGCGCGCCGAGGAGACGCTGATGGTCGGCGACAGCGAAGAGGCCGACGGTGCCGCCCGTGCCGTGGGCTGCGAGTTCGCTCTGGTGGACCCGGCGCCGACCGCGGAAAGGCCGGACGCGCTGCTCGGGGCGCTGCGGGCGCACGGCGTGCTCTGACGTCCTGCGGCGTCTCCCACAGTGAGCTAGGCGGGCCCCGGTACCCTTTACCTCGTGGCTTTGCACCTGTACGACACCGCGACCCGTGCCCCTCGGGAGTTCACTCCTGTCCGCAGCGGAACGGCGTCGATCTATGTGTGCGGGGCTACCGTGCAGGGCGCACCGCATATCGGGCACGTCCGCGGGATGCTGAACTACGACGTGCTGCGCCGCTGGCTGCTCCACAGTGGACTCGACGTGCTGCTGGTCCGCAACGTCACCGACATCGACGACAAGATCCTGGCCAAGGCCGCCGAAGCCGGCCGGCCGTGGTGGGAGTGGGCGGCGACGCACGAGCGGGCGTTCGAAAAGGCGTACGCCGACCTCGGCTGCCTCCCGCCCTCGGTCACGCCGCGCGCGACCGGGCACGTCACGCAGATGGTCCAGCTCATGGAGCGGCTGATCGAACGCGGTCACGCCTACGCGGCCGACGGCGACGTGTACTTCTCGGTGAAGTCCTTCCCGGAGTACGGCCGGCTTTCCGGCCAGCAGCTCGACGAGGTCCAGCAGGGCGAGACGCCCACCCGCGGCAAGCGCGACGCGCGCGACTTCACACTGTGGAAGAGCGCGAAGCCGGGTGAGCCGTCCTGGCCGACGCCGTGGGGCGACGGACGGCCGGGCTGGCACCTGGAGTGCTCGGCGATGGCGACGAACTACCTCGGTGCCGAGTTCGACATCCACGGTGGCGGCGTCGACCTGGTGTTCCCGCACCACGAGAACGAACGCGCGCAGTCGAACGCGGCCGGCGACGGGTTCGCCCGGTACTGGCTGCACAACGCGTGGGTGACGATGTCCGGCGAGAAGATGTCGAAGTCGCTGGGCAACACGCTTTCGATCCCGTCCATGCTGGAGCGCTACCGCGCGCCGGAGCTGCGCTACTACCTGGTGCAGCCGCACTACCGGTCCACCGTCGAGTACTCCGAGGGCGCGGTGTCCGAGGCCGCCCAGGGCTACCGGCGGATCGAGGCGTTCCTGCGCCGGGCGGCGACCGCCGGTCCGGTCGAGGTCGGCGAGGTCGCACCGGAGTTCGCCGCGGCGATGGACGACGACCTGGCCACCCCGGCCGCGTTCGCCGTGGTGCACAACACGGTCCGGGACGGTAACGCCGCGCTGGACAGCGGCGACACCCCGAAGGCGCTCGAATTGGCCGGCACGGTCCGCGGGATGACCGGTGCGCTCGGTCTCGACCCACTGGCACCGAGCTGGCCCGAAGCCGATTCGGACGCACCCGTCCGCGAGGCGCTGGGCACGCTCGTGGAAGCCCTGCTGGCCGAACGCCAGGAGGCCCGCGCGGCGAAGGACTTCGCCCGCGCGGACGCCGCCCGCGACCGGCTCGTCGAGGCCGGGATCGCGGTCGAAGACACCCCGAACGGTCCGCAGTGGACGGTCAGGAACTCCTGACTTCCGCGTGCGGCAGCAGAGATTGAGGACTCATGGCAGGCAACTCACAGCGTAAAGGTGCCATCCGCAAGACCGGCACCAAGAAGGGTGCCGTCGTCGGTTCGGGCGGTCAGCGGCGCAAGGCGCTCGAGGGCAAGGGCCCGACGCCGAAGGCCGAGGAGCGGCCCGGGCACAAGGCGTACCGCGCCGCGAACGCCGCCACCAAGCGCGACCAGGCCCGGCAGAAGAAGGCGGATCGGCCGGAGCTGATCGCCGGCCGCAACCCGGTGGTCGAGGCGCTGCGCGCGGACGTGCCGGGCACCGCGCTGTACGTCGCGCTGAACATCGACATCGACGACCGGGTCAACGAGGCCGTCCGGCTGGCCGGCGACAAGGGCATCTCGGTCCTGGAGATCCCGCGCGAGGAGCTGGACCGCAAGACCGGCCGCGCCATGCACCAGGGCCTCGGCCTGCAGGTGCCGCCGTTCGAATACGCGCACCCGGACGACCTGATGCAGGCCGCGCGGGATTCGGGCAGCACCCCGCTGTTCGTCGCACTCGACGGCGTCACCGACCCGCGCAACCTGGGCGCGGTGATCCGGTCCGCCGCGGCGTTCGGCGCGCAGGGCGTGCTGCTGCCGGAACGCCGCAGCGCCGGGATGACCGCGGTGGCGTGGCGCACGAGCGCGGGCACCGCGGCGAAGCTGCCGATCGCGGTCGCCACGAACCTCACCCGCCAGCTGCGCGCCTGGGCTTCGGACGGCCTGATGGTCGTCGGCCTGGACGCCGACGGCACGGTCGACATCGACTCCTTGGACCTCGCCGCGGACCCGCTGGTCATCGTGCTGGGCTCGGAAGGCCGCGGGCTGTCCCGGCTGGTCCGGGAGACCTGCGACGCCACCGTGTCGATCCCGATGGCGGCCGGCGTGGAATCGCTGAACGCCTCGGTGGCGGCCGGGGTGCTGCTGGCCGAGGTCGCCCGCCGGCGCCGGATCACCGGCCGCGCCTAGCCCGCCAGCTTCACCCGCGGACAGTCCTCGACCCGGGTCGCTGGGCACCCGAGCAGGGTGCCCGGCGCCGGGTCTGGCGGACCGAACGCCCCGTGGATCAGATGAGTTCGCGCAGCACGTCGCGAGACGGCGTCGCGGTCACGCCGAGGATTTTTTCCGTCTCCGAGTAGTCGACGACGAACGGGTTCCCCGGCTTGGTGAGCACCTCGTGCATCTCGCCCCAGAACGGATCGGTGAACGCGAGCAGCGTCAGGTCGCGCTCGCTCATCTCCTCCAGCCGGGGCGTCGGAGCGCCGGCCAGCTCAGCGAGCTCGCCGGCCAGCTCCCGGACCGACCGGGTAGCGGTCGGCACGTGCCAGGCGCGGCCGTACGCCGCCTCGTCGCGGCTCGCGGCGACCAGCGTGCGCGCGGTGTCGTCGATCGACGAATAGCTGTGCGGCACATCGAGTTCCTGCGGAACCAGCGCCAGCCGACCGGCCAGGACCTGCTGCTCGACCATGAAGCTGAACACCGAGAACGCGCCGGGACCGTAGAACTGGCCGGCCCGCACCTCGGTGGCCTTCACACCAGACGCCGCCGCGTCTTCCCACACCTTCGCCCGGACTCGGCCCTTCCGCCCGGTCGCCTTCAGCGAGAAGTCCGGTTTGAGCGGTCCGTCCACCGGTCCGTAGCCATAGAGATTGCCGAGCATGACGTATCGGACGCCGGTCCGGCGGACCGCTTCGAGCATCGACCCGGCCAGCGCGGGGAACTCCTCCGGCCACCGGTGATACGGCGGGACCGCGGTGGCGAACAGCGTGTCCGCGCCCTCGGCCAATTCGGCGAGCCGATCGGTGCCGGTCGCGTCCGCGGCGATCTTCTCGACAAGCGGGTGATCCGGTCCGCCTCCGGTACGGCTGATCATGCGCACCTTTTCGCCGTCCTCGGCGAGCAGCAATGCGGTTTTCGTCGCGGCGGCCCCGCGACCGACGATCACGTGAGTTTTCATGAAAACCACGGTGCCGCCGGACGGTTCTGTGCGACAGTGGCCGGAATGCCAGCAATCCGGAGGTTCTGGCCATGCATCGCGTAGTGGCGGTCGTCGTGCCGCCAGTGCTGAGTTTCGACGTATCGATCCCGCTGATGGTCTTCGCCAACATCGCGCAGTACTCGGTGCGGGTCTGCACCGCGGAACCCGGCCCGACCCCAACGGTCGGCGGACCGGACTTCGTCATCTCCGACGGTTTGGCCGCACTGAGCGAGGCGGACACCGTACTGGCCATCGGCAGCGGCGGCGGACTGGCTCCGCCCGCGGTCCTCGACGCGCTGCGAACCGCCGCCGCGTCCGGCACCCGGATCGCGTCCCTGTGCACCGGGGCTTTCGTGCTGGCGCAGGCCGGGTTGCTGGACGGCCGCCGCGCCACGACGCACTGGGGCCTGGCCGACGATCTCGCCGCTCGCTTCCCCGCCGTGCAGGTGCAGCCGGACCAGCTTTTCGTCGAAGACGACGGCATCTTCACCTCCGCCGGCGCGGCCGCCGCGATCGACCTGTGCCTGCACCTGGTCCGGCTCGACTACGGCGCGGCCGCCGCGAACACCGCCGCGCGACTGGCGGTCGTGCCACCGGTCCGGCCGGGCGGCCAGTCGCAGTTCATCGAGACACCGCTGCCGCCCGAACGCGGAACCTCGCTCGCGCCGACCCGGGCTTGGGCACTGGAACGGCTCGATCGGCCGCTCACCTTGGCGGACCTGGCGAAGCACGCCGCGACGAGCGTACGGACCCTGACCAGGCAGTTCCATGCGGAAACCGGGATGAGCCCGTTGCAATGGCTGCTGCACCAGCGAATCGACCGCGCACGGGAGCTGCTGGAGACGACGCGGTTGCCGATGGACCAGGTGGCGGAGAAAAGCGGCTTGGGGAGCGCGGACTCGCTGCGGAAACACCTAGTGGCGCGGCTGGGCGTGACGCCTACCGCTTATCGGGCCAACTTCACTCAGGTGTCAGCGAGGGCTTGAGGCACGCCTTTCCGCCGCCTGTCCGAGTGCCGATGCGGCTGCGTTCGATGCGGCCGGTGCCGGATCGCGCGGCGACCGGTAAAAACCCGGCAAATCTGGCACTTGCTGTGATGCGTCCGGCGATCCGCCGGGCATCGCCGCGCAGGGCCACCCGCTCGGGCTAAGGTCTCCTCCGGAACCGAGGGGGTCCGTCACCGATGTCGTTCGTTTCGCCGCTGTTCTTGTGGTACTTCATGCCCGCGGTGCTGGTCGCGGTTCTGGTGTGCCCGCGAAGCTGGCGCAACGGGATCGTCGCGGTCGCGAGTCTGCTCTTCTACACCATCGGTGCCGGGCCGTACCTGTTCCTGCTGCTGCTCTGCATGTCGGTGAATTTCCTCGCCGGGCCGGCACTGGAACCCAGTCCGTGGGACGTCCGGGGCACTCGCCGCAAGCGGATCCTGATCGGCGTCATCACGATGGACGTGCTGGTGCTCGTCATCTGGAAGTACGCCGGTTTCGCGACGCAGCAGATCGCTGCCGTCGCGCACTGGTTCGGCGGGGACATCGGCGTCGCGAACATAGTGGTGCCGATCGGCATTTCCTTCTACACCTTCCACCACATCTCCTACATGGTGGACATCTACCGCGGCGAGCGGCACGCGCTGCGCAACCCGGTGTCGTTCGCCGCCTACATCGCGATGTTCCCGCAGTTGGTCGCCGGGCCGATCGTGCGCTACCGCGAGATCGCCGACCAGCTGCCACAGCACCGATCGCACCGGCTGGACGACATCGCGGCCGGCTTCCCGCGATTCGCGCTGGGGTTGTGCAAGAAGTCGATCATCGCCGACTCGCTGAGCCCCATGGTCGAAGCCTGTTTCTCGACGCCGTCGAACCAGATGACGTTCACGACGGCCTGGCTCGGTGCCGTCGGCTACACGCTGCAGCTGTTCTTCGACTTCTCCGGCTATTCGGACATGGCGATCGGCCTCGGCCGGATGCTCGGCTTCCGGCTGCCGGAGAATTTCGCGCGCCCGTACTCGTCGGTGACGATCACCGAGTTCTGGCGGCGCTGGCACATGTCGCTGTCGCGCTGGTTCCGCGACTACGTGTACATCCCGCTCGGCGGCAACCGCGCCGGAGCCGGGAAGACGTACCGGAACCTGTGCATTGTCTTCGTGCTCACCGGCTTCTGGCACGGAGCGCAATGGACATTCCTGATCTGGGGTTGCTACCACGGTGCCCTTCTGGTGATCGAACGTCGCTTCCGCCTCGGCGACACCCCAGCCAGCCCGGTCGCCCGCATCGCCCGCCGCGTCCTGACCCTGATCCTGGTGATCTTCGGCTGGGTGTTCTTCCGGTCCGCCGACCTCGGCCACGCGCTGTCGATGATCGGCCACATGCTCATCCCGGACTTCGGCGGACTCGGCGACGTCGTCCAAAGCACCCTGACCAACCAGCGGCTGGTGATCCTGCTGCTCGCGCTGGCGGTGTTCGCCCTGCCGGCACATCCGGTGACCGGCCCGCTGCTGGAATCCTCACGCGGACGCCGCGCCACGGCATTGCGGATCGGCGTCATGACGGCCGGTTTGGTCTACGCGGCGATCCTGGTGGCTACCGGAACGTTCAGTCCCTTCTTGTACTACCAATTCTGATTGCTGGACCTGGCCGGCGGCCGGCCTGGACCGGCTCCGTTAGGCGTTGCCCGTTGTTCAGCAGGAGATCTCCATGACCGAGCCGTCTGAGCGGGCCGCGCCGCCGAACGTGATCCCGTACCCAGATACACATCCCGGTCCGCGGCGGCTGCTCACCATGGACATCACCCCGCTGCCCGGGCGGACCCAACTACCTGCCGATGCCGTTCGCATCGGTCATCCTGTACTCGAATTCAGCATCAGAACGGCTCGCAACCCGCTTCGACGCAGTCAGCAGCATGGGGTTCGCTGATCCCGCTGACCTAGCCGGGCGCGACCTGCGGACAACAGGCTGATTTATGTCGCACCCGTCTCGTACACTGAACGCGACGAATCGGCTACTGAGGGAGAAAACATGGCGTATCCCGGCATGCCCGGACCAGCCGGGGGACCGCAACTCAGCGGGCTACGGAGCGACGGCTCAGAGGAACCGGCGGCGCGTCTGCTCGCCTTGCTGATCGCGGGTGTGATCGGCTACTGCGAACTGGTCGTGATCTGGGCCTTGGCGGCCAGGATGATCAACGACTCGTGGCATGGCCGCAGCTTCATCAACCCCCTGCTGGCAGTGCTCGGCGTCCTGGCCGCGGTCGGAGCGGTTATGCTCGCACTGCGGCGGGTGCGAGCTGCGCGCATTCTCGTGGGATTCGCGATTCCACAGGCGTTGCTCGCAGCTGTCGCCTCCTCGGAATTGCTCCACCGGACGATCGACACCATCCGGGGCCAAGTGGGCGCGACTGCCATTCTCGCCGGACTGGTCGCGATCATGGTCTGGCTGCCGCCGGTGGCGAAGGTGCTGCCGGATGCGACTCCGCCGCGCCCCGCAACGGGCTACGGGCAGCCCGGATGGGCGGTGCCACCGGGATATCCAGGACACGCTTCGCAGATCGGCTACCCGGCATCGGGGTTCCCCGGCCAGGCCGGATATCCGGCGCAGCCGGGTGCACCGATTCCGCCCGGGCCGGCGAACCCGTTCCCGCAGAACGGCTATCCGGGGCAGGGAGCACCGGTACCGCCGGGCTACCCGCAAGCGCAGTCCGACGGGTACCCACCCGCTCAGTAGTGGCTCCCGCAGACGCGCGCCTCAGCGTTGGCCGTAGCCCTTGAGTTTCTCCACGACCTGCTCAATTTCCGCCGGTGGCAACAGCGTCGGAGTACCGGCGGAACGGGCCACCAGCCACAGTTGGCACACCCATTCCAATTGCTGGGCGCGGCTGTACGCGCTCGACAACGTATCGCCGTAGGTGATCGTGCCGTGGTTGGCGAGCAGGCAGCCGCGACGGGCGTCCAAGGCCTTGAGCATTGCGTCGGCCAGTTCGGTGGTGCCGTAGGTCGCGTACGGCGCTACTCGCGCGGTGGGTCCGATCGCCGCCAGCATGTAGTGGATCGGCGGGACTTCGGTGACCAAAGTGGACACTGCGGTGGCGTGGACTGAGTGGGTGTGCACCACGGCGTTGACCGGGACCTGGTCCGGGTCAACGGCGCGGGTGTAGACAGCCAGGTGCATCGGGAGTTCGCTCGTCGGCTTCAGGGTGCCGTCGGCGAGGGTGCCTTCTAGATCCACTACCGGAATGTCAGCGGGCGTCAGGTCCGCGTAGTCGACACCGGTCGGGGTCACGGCTACCAGGTCGCCAGCGCGGGCGGATACGTTGCCGGAGGTGCCCACGACCAAGCCGTCCGCGGTCAGGCGGCGGGCGTATTCGCAGACTGCTGCCCGTTCTTGCTCCAGAATCATCACAACCCCCAGAGTCCGCGTGCCGCGGCCAGCGAGGTCTGGTAGTCGGCGTAACCGCGCTCGTAGTGAGCCGCATTCTCGGGACGCGCCTCCACCGTGCGCGAGTTCGCGGCCCAGCGGTCCCGATCATAGGGCATGCCCAGCGCGGCAGCCGCCGTCAGCACCGCACCCCGCGCCCCGACGCCGGGGTCGCTGGGAATGACGACCGGACGGCCGAGCACATCGGCGAAAATGCGCAGCCACTCGGGCGAGCGCACCCCGCCGCCGCAGGCGTAAAGCTGGCCCGAGAGCCCGGCTGCTTCGAAGCAATGCCTTGCGGCGTAAGCGATCGACTCGCACAAGGCCCGTACGAGGTCGGCGCGGCCGGTTTCCAGGCTCAGGCCGGAGAACTGGGCTCGCGCACCGGCGTCGACGAACGGAGCGCGTTCTCCCGATACCGAAAGAAACGGCAACGCGCGGACGCCCCGAGCGCCTGGCTCGCTGCTCGCCAGCAGCGGATCGACCTGCTCGACGTCGATGCCGAGCACCGCACACGCCCAGTCAATGCCTGCGGTGCCGACCATCGCGGGCATGGCATGCAGGTACTCCGCCTCGTCCGGGGTGCAGAGGAACATGCCAGCCGGCTCCGCATCGGGGTCGAAGCTCGGATCATCGGTGAGCACCTGGCAGGCGAGGGTGGTCCCTGCGGTGAGAATGCCGTCTCCCGGCCGCCGCACCCCAGCGCCGATCGCGCTCGCCGGGAGATCGAACGGCCCGGCGGTGACCGGCAGTCCCACCGGCAGCCCGAGCAATTCCGCACCGCGACGGTCGAGCTGGAAGACCGACTTCGCCGGAGCCGGCTTCGCGAACAGCGACCGGCGATGTCCGAGGCCGCAGGCATCGATCGCCGCGTCGTCGTAGCCGCGGGTGACCGGGTTGAGAAACGGCAGCGAAGCGTCCGAAACGTCCACGGTGATCTCGCCGGTGAGCCGCTGCAGCACCGCGTCCACGCAGTAGCCGGCCACTGCGGCGCGGTCCAGCACCGCGGGTTCTTGGGTGTCCAAATAGGACATGATGGCCGCCGCGCAACCCGGGAACATCCCGGAACCGGTGCGGCGGAACACTTCCGCGGCCACCCCGTCGGCCTGCCATTGGGAGAGCACCGCGTTCGCCCGGCCGTCGAGCCAGGAGATGGCGGGGTGCACCGCCGCACCCGTCTCGTCGCGAAGCCAGAGCCCGTCGCCTTGTCCGGTCAACGCCAGCGCGGACACCGGTTCCGGCAGCGCGGCCGCCACCTCGCGAACCACCGTCGCGACCGTGCCGACGACCTGGTCGAGGTCCTGCTCGACCCGGCCGCCCGGAAGGTGGTGCACCTCCGAAGGCGTGCACGCGCTCGCGATCGAGCTGCCGTCGTCGTCGAACACCACGGCTTTGGTGAGCGACGTTCCGATGTCGACCCCGACGATCACGGCCGCCGCTCCAGTACCTCGGGATTCGCCAGATTCGCCAGCTGCTCGCCGCGCGCGTACCGGCCGACCTCGGCGGCGACGATCGCGGCCGCCCGCTCCGCCGTCTGCCGGCTCGCGCCAGCGAGATGCGGGGTCGCGATCACGTTCGGCGCGTCGCGCAGGGCCCAGTCGGCGGGTGGCGGCTCGACGTCGTAGACGTCCAGCGCGAGCGCGCCGAGCCGGCCGGAACGCAGGGCTTCGGGCAGCGGCGCGTAGTCGAGCAGGCCGCCGCGCGCGGTGTTCACCAGCACTGCGCCCGGTGGCAGCAGGTCGAGCTTGCTGGCGTCGATGAGGTGCCGGGTCTCCTCGGTGAGCCGCGCGTGCAGGCTGACGACCCGGCTCTGCCTGAGCAGTTCGTCGAGTTCGACCAGCTGCGCTCCGTCGGCCGCCACGGCGGCGCGGTCGGCGTACGGGTCGGCCACGAGGACGTTCGCGCCGAACGCGACGAGGACCTTGGTGACCCGGGAGCCGATCGCGCCGTAGCCGACGAGCCCGACCGTGGTGCCGGCCAGTTCGAGCCCAGCCTGGTCGTAGGCGTAGTAGTCGCCGCGCCAGGTGCCGGCGAGCAATTCCGCGGACGAGGTCGAGATCCGCCGCATCGCGGCGAGAATCATGCCGACCGCGAACTCGGCCGCCGCGCCGGCGTTGCGGCCCGGCGCGTAAGTGACCGCGACGCCGGCCTCGGTGGCCGCCGCGAGGTCGACGTTGACCGGCCCGCCGCGGCACACCGAGACGAGTTTGAGCTTCGGCGCGGCCGCGAACACCTGCTTGGTGAACGGGGCCATCTGCGTGACGACGGCCTCGGCGCCAGCGAGGGCTTCGATCACTTGCTCCTCGGTGCCGCTGGCCTCCAGCACGGTGCCGACCGGCCCGAACGGCTCAACCGGCCACGGCAGCGTGAGCTCGGCGACCTGGTGGTCGCCGCCGAGCTCCGCGCGGACGGCTCCGGCCAGCAGGCCGGGACTGACGAAGTGGTCTCCCGCAGCGAGAATGTGCAACTCTGCTCCCTCACTCGCTCTGTGCCGATTGTGCGCCACGACCGGCGCTCAGGTCAGTGGGCGTTCTCGTATTCGGTGATGTGCGCGACCTTGGTCGCGCTCGCCGACTCCGGGTCGAAGCGGTACCCGACCCACTCGGCCACGATCTTCTTCGCCACCTCGGGGCCGATCGCCCGCGCCCCGAAGGTGATCACCTGGCAGTCGTTCGATTTGATCGACCGCTCGGCGGAGTACGAGTCGTGCGCGACCGTCGCTCGCACGCCCGGAACCTTGTTCGCCGAGATCGCCATGCCGATCCCGGTACCGCAGACGAGGACGCCGCGGTCCGCTTCGCCGCGCGCGATCGCCTCCGCCGCGGCCAGGCCCAGCAGCGGATACGCCCGGTCGTCCGCCGCGTCGGGCACGCCAAGATCGGTCACTTCGGCGACGCGCTCGTCGGCCTGAAGCAGGTCGCGCAACTGGTTCTTCAGCTCGACCCCGGCGTTGTCCGCCGCCACCACGATGCGCATCAGTCCGCGCTCCTTTCCAACTCCTCGCCCACGGCCGTGACCAGCAGCGAGAACGACATCGCACCTGGATCCGGATGACCTTGGCTTCGTTGCGCGAGCCGTGCCGCGCGTCCCTTGGCCGGCCGCAGATGCGCGGTTTCCTTCGCGGCGGCGGCAGCGGCACTGGCCGCTTTCCGCCATGCCTGCGCTACTTCCGAACCGGCCTGCTCCCGCAGCGCGGCGCGGAACGGCTCGATCGCGTCGAGCATCGTCTTGTCACCCGGCTCGGCCTTGCCCAGCTCACAGAACGCGCGAACCGCCCTGTCGACCGCGTCGGCGAGCTGCGCCGTGGTGATCTCCCTGGCCGCTACGCCACGCAGGCTGGCACCGGTTTCCGCCAGCAGCACCCCGTACAGCGCACCGGAAGCACCGCCCGCGGCATCGGCGAATGCGGTGCCAGCGGCCAGCAACGCGCCAGCCACCGTGTCCGGCTCCCTTCGCGCCGCGGCGACTGCCGCGCGCATACCGCGCGTCATGCCGATGCCGTGGTCGCCGTCCGCCGCTACCGCATCGAGCCGCCCCAGCTCAGCTTCGTTCTCCTCGATGCGCCGCAGGCCCGCGGTGAGCACCCGGTCGACCAGGCTGGTTCCCGGTGCCTCTTCGGTCAGCAATTCGTCCACTGTGGACTCCAAGGCGACCGTCGTCAGCGCGGCCCCGCTGGTGCGGTAGCCGGGGGTGTCGCACGGCGCGGCGTACAGTTCGGCCAGTTCGTCGTCCAGCACCAGGATCGACAACGACACCCCGGCCATGTCGAGGGACGTGACGAACTCGCCGACCTCCGAATGCACCGGGCTGAGCCCGGCCTCCGCCAGCCGCTCGTGCGCCCGGGGGTAGGTGACGAACATTTCCTCGTACTTGGTGCGGCCCAGCCCGTTCAGCAGCAGGACGACCCGGCCGTCTCCGGGCGGCAGTTCCGGCAGCAGGCCGTCGACCAGTTCGTCGGCCAGCTCCGCGGCGGACAACCGGCCCACCGTCCGGACGCCCGGCTCGCCGTGAATGCCGAGACCGAGCTCCATTTCCTGCTCCGCCACGGTGAACAGCGGTGCGTCGGCACCGGGCAGCGTGCAGCCGCCGAACGCCACGCCGAACGTCCGCGTGCGCGCGTTCGCTTTCGCCGCGACCGCATGGACCTCGTCGAGGTCGTAGCCGCGCTCCGCGGCCGCACCCGCGATCTTGAACACCAGGAAGTCGCCCGCCACGCCGCGCCGCCGCTCCGGTTCGGTCGCCGGGCCGCTCGCGATGTCGTCGGTGACCAGGATGGTTCGGCTCTGGATGCCTTCCGCAGCCAGCCGACGGGCGGCGAGCCCGAAGTGGAGCACATCGCCCTGGTAGTTGCCGAACCCGAAGAGGACGCCCGCACCGTTGTCCGCTGCCCGCGCGGTGCGGTAGACCTGCTCCGCGCTCGGGCTGGTGAAGACGTCGCCGACGACCGCGCCGTCGGCGAGCCCGGGTCCGACGAGACCCGCGAACGCCGGGTAATGGCCGCAGCCGCCGCCGATCACAACCGCGACCTTGCCCGGATTCGCCGGTGCCGCGCGACGGACCACGCCGTACGCGTCGGGCACCTTCCGGACCGTGCGGCCGTATGCGGTGACGAACCCGTCCAGCCACTGCCGCTTGAACGTGTCCGCGGATCCCAAGGTCGTCATGGCTCAGTCCCTCGCCGCAACCGGTTCTCCGGCCAAGTAGGCCAGGAGCTTCACCCGGACGTCGTCATTGCTCTCGGCCACCGCGCTCGCCAGTTCCAGCGCGTCCGGCTTCGGCGGATACGTGGGGTTGGGCAGCGCGATCACGGTGAGCCCGGCCGCGGCCGCGGCCCGGATGCCATTGCTGGAGTCCTCCACCCCTAGGCATTCCCCGCCCGTTTTGCCGAGCCGGGCGGCCGCCTCCAGGTACACGTCCGGGCTCGGCTTGCCGCGTTCGACCTCGGCGCTGGAGACCGTCGCGGTGAACTCCGCGGCGAGCCGGTGCTTCTCAAGCACGGCGTCGATCACCCGGCGCGCGGCCGACGACGCCAGCGCGACCGGAACCCGCTCGCTGACCTCGCGCACCATCGCGTCCGCTCCCGGCAGCAAGGGCGCCTCCCCCGCTTCGATCGAGGCGATCATGCCGTCGACCACCGCGCGTTCCACCTCGTCCACCCGGTCCGGCACACCGCACCGGCGCGCGAGATAGGCGGCCCATTCGGGCGCGCTCATGCCCTGTACCGAAGCCGTGTCCTCCGCCGTCCACTCGACCTGGTGACGAGCGGCGAAAGCAACCCAGTTCTCCTCCCAGAGGTGTTCACTTTCCACCAGGACACCGTCGAGGTCGAACACCACCGCGTCGAGCGTCATCCACCAGATCCCTTCAGATCGCGAGCCCGCCTCACACGAGCAATGTTAAGTTAACATCGAGATTGAGAAGTTAGCAAGAGTGTTCACACCACGAGGAGAACGCGAGTGGGCGCACGGCTGCTACTGGCCAGGCACGGACAGACCGAATGGCACGCGGAAAACCGGTACGCGGGCACCAGCGAGGTAGCCCTGACCGCCGAGGGGATCCGCCAGGCCGACGCGCTGGCCGGGTACGCCTGCCGAGTGAAACCGGACGCGCTGTTCTGCTCCCCGCAGCACCGCGCTCTCCGCACGGTGGAACCGGCCGCCAAAGCGCTCGATCTGAGCCCGGAAATAATCGACGACCTGCGGGAAACCCATTTCGGAATCGCCGAGGGACGCACCCGCGACGAGGTGCGGCGATCTAACCCGGACGCGGTGGAGCAATTCCTCGCCGATCCGGTCGCCGGCGCGTTCCCCGGCGCGGACGATCCGGTCGCGGCCGCCGAGCGCGGTGCCGGCGCGATCCGGGCGATCGCCGCCGCGACCAGCGGAACCGCGCTGGTCGTCGCCCACAACACCCTGCTGCGGCTCACTCTCTGCCAGCTGCTCGGCATCCCGCTGGAGCGCTATCGCACCGTCTTCCCCCGGCTGGACAACGCCGCCGTCACCGAACTGGAGGTGAGCGGTGACCGAACCGCACTGGTGCGCTTCAACCTCCCGGTGGAACCGCGATAATCACGGCATGCCGAGCGAAAAACCTGCCAGCCATCCCCGGGAGAACCGTCAGCAGAGGCTGACCGACCACGTGTTCCGACAGGGCTCGGCGACCATCGGCGAGCTGGTCGACCTGCTCGGGGTCAGCATGATGACGGTGCACCGCGACATCGACGAGCTGTCCCGGCGCGGCCTCGTCCGGAAATACCGCGGCGGGGTCTCGGCGATGCCGTCGACGGTATTCGAGAGCAACGCCGAATACCGGATGAACGCGCACGTCGACGCCAAGCGGTTGATCGCGATGCACGCGGTGGAGCACGTGGAACCCGGCATGTCGGTGCTGCTCGACGACTCCACCAGCGCCCTCGCGCTGGCGAAGCTGCTGGTCGACGTCACGCCGCTGACCGTGGCCACGAACTACCTCGCCGCGATCGACGTGCTCAAGAACGTGCACGAGCTGCGGCTGATCTGCATCGGCGGCGACTACTCGCCCACGCACGACTCGTTCCTCGGCATGCAGAGCATCGAGTCGATCGAACGGCTTTCGGTGGACATCGCCTTCGTGTCGACCTCGGCGATGACCGCGTCGATGACGTTCCATCAGGAGCCCGAGATCGTGATGATCAAGCGGGCGATGCTCGCCGCCGCGCGGCAGAAGGTGCTGCTGATGGACCACAGCAAGATGAAGCGCACCGCGCTGCACCGGCTCGCCCCGCTCGACGACTACGACCTGCTGATCGTGGACGCGGACACCGATCCGCACTACGCGGACGAGCTGCGCAGTCACGTCGAGGTGCAGGTCGCCGAAGACCCCGACGACTGATCGACTTCATAACACTCTTGCGTGCGAAGTTCACACGGTCCATGATACGTTCGATCTCGACGTCATGGAGGCGTGTATGAACGAGTCGGCAACAGCGGGGTTGCCCAAGTCGGGCTTCGGGCGCTTACTCACGAGGTGGGGGCTGCCCGCGCCCCTGTTCCTCGGCTATGTCGGGCTGCTCCTGTTCATGATCGGCGACGGGGTGGAGTCCGGCTTCATCGCGCCGTACATGACGGGCAACGGCGCGGGCACGGAAATCAAAGCCTCGTACGTGATCACCGTGTACGGCGTGGCGGTCATGCTGGCGTCATGGCTTTCCGGCGCGCTGTCCGAACTGTGGGGACCGCGGCGGGTGATGATCGTCGGGCTGGCCATCTGGCTGGTGTTCGACGTGCTGTTCCTGACGCTCGGCCTGGCCAGCGGGAACTACGCGGCGATGTTGATCTGCTACGGCATCAGGGGATTCGGCTACCCGATGTTCGCGTTCGGCTTCCTGGTGTGGATCACTGCGGTGGCCCCGGTCGCCCGGCTCGGCGCCGCGGTCGGCTGGTTCTACTTCGCCTTCACCGGCGGCCTGCCCACGCTCGGCGCGCTCGTCGCGAGCTTCACCAATCCGATGTTCGGTCATTACGGCACTTTGTGGGTCGCGGTCGCGCTGCTCGCCGTCGGCGGCCTCGTGGCGGTGCTCGGCGTCCGGCAGCGGACCGGCTACCGCCGCCTCGCGCCGCCGGACGTGAAACCAGTGCAGAGCCTGGTGTCCAGCGTGTCGATCGCCTGGAAGAAGCCGCGGGTCGGCATCGGCATGATCGTGCGGGTCATCAACACCGCGCCCGAGTTCGGCATGCTGGTGTTCTTCCCGACGATCTTCATCTCGCAGATCGGCTTCGGGGAGAGCCGGTGGCTGCTGCTGGTGTCGGTGATCTACGGGACGAACATCTTCTTCAACCTGATCTTCGGCGTGCTGAGCGACCGGATCGGCTGGCGCACCACGATTTTCTGGTTCGGCGCGATCGGCTGCGCGATCTCGATCCTGCTGCTGTACTTCGTACCGGTCGCGATGGGCGCGCAGTACTACTGGCTCGCGCTGATCGTCGGCGCGCTCTACGGGGCGACGCTCGCCGGGTTCGTGCCGATCTCCGCGCTGCTTCCCTCGCTGGCGCCAGAGCACAAGGGCGGCGCGATGGCGTTGCTGAACCTCGGCGCCGGAGCGGCGGCGTTCGTTGGACCGGCGATCGTGTCGCTGTTCCTCGGCCCGGCCGGCGCCGCTGGCGTAGTCATCATTTTCGCCGCGTTGTACCTGGTGGCCGCGGTGCTGGTCCGGTTCCTGAAGCTGCCGGAGGAAACCGAGCGGGCGATCGAGAATGAGGCCAGCCTGCACGATGTCGAAGAGAGGGTCAGCACGGCGTGAACGAGCGGGTCTCGGTCGGCATCGACGTCGCCACCGCGGGGGTTCGGGCCTTCGCGGTGCGCGGCGGCTCGGTCCTCGCCACCGCATCGGCGTCGCTTCCGGCGCCGGTGCGGACGGGCGACGGCCGCAGCGAACAGGATCCGTCCGCGTGGTGGCCCGCGGTCGGTTCCGTGCTGACCGAGCTCACCGCCGCGCTACCCCAGCGCGGCGCGGAGGTTTCCGCGGTGGCGATCGCGGCGACGTCCGGCACGATCGTCGGCGTCGACGCGATGGGCGAGCCGGTCACGCCCGCGTTGATGTACGACGACCGGCGGGGCGCGGACAGCAATGCGAAAGCCGCGGAACTCGGTGCCGACCGGTGGCGGAGGCTGGGCTCGGGCGTCTCGCCGACCGCGGCACTCGGGCGGATCGCCTGGCTGGCCGAGCACACCGAAACGGTCGGCGTCCGGCACACGCCGGAGGTGATCGCGGCGGTCCTGACCGGGCACCCGGTCGCCGCGGACTGGTCGCACGCGCTCAAGAGCGGATACGACCCGCTGGCCGGGGAATGGCCGTCCGAGGTGTTCGCCGGTTTGGGCGTGGCAGAGGACATGCTGCCGCCAGTGGTCGCTCCGACGACCGTGCTCGGCGAGGTTTCCGTGCCGGTCGCCGGGCTCCCCGCCGGCTGCCTCGTCGTGGCGGGCATGACCGACGGCTGTGCCGGGCAGCTTGCCGCGGGTGCGGTGGAGCCGGGGCGGTTCGTAGGGATTCTCGGGACGACGTACGTCCTGAAAGGCGTCACGGAGTCGCTGGTTCCGGACCCGACCGGAGTCATGTACAGCCACCGGCATCCGGACGGCTGGTGGTTGCCGGGTGGCGCGTCGAACACCGGTGGCGAGTCCGTTTCGGACAGTCCGGGACTGGCCCGGCTGGACGCTGCCGCCGCCGCCCGCGGCCCGGCTCGCGTGGTGGCGTTTCCGCTGCGCCGCAAGGGAGAACGCTTTCCGTTCGCACACTCCGAGGCAGCGGGCTTTGTGCTCGGCACCCCGGCCGACGAGGTCGAGCTGCACCGTGCCCGGCTGGAGGGAGTCGCTTTCCTGGAGCGGCTGGCGTTGGATCACCTGCGGCGACTGGGCGTTCCGGTACAGGGACCGCTTCTCGCGGCCGGAGGCGGCAGCAAGAGTCCGCTGTGGACTCGAATCCGGGCGACGGTGACCGGACTCGGATTGCGGGTCGCGGCTCAGGCCGAAACGGGGTACGGCGCGGCGCTGCTTGCCGCGGCGGGAGGTGCCGGAGGTGGGCTGAGCACGGCAGGCGCGGGCGCGCCGGCAGGGGCGTTGATCGAGCCGGACCTCGCGGAGGCAGCGGCGATGATGGACTCGTACCAACGGTTTTGCCGCGCGCTGCGGGATCGCGGATGGATCGATGAAGAGTTGTTCGCGGTAGCGGTGGGGTGATGCGACCGGAGAGGGAGATGTCGCGCGGTTAGTCGGCGAGGCCGAGCGGTCAAACCCTTTGCTGGAAAGACCACGTGGCCCCGCACCGATCGATCTCGTTGGCTACCAGACAGAGCCGCCGAGGACCTTCACCGGCCGGTCAGGATCGGCCTGCTCGGGGGCGTCCGGGGCGGTGACCGTTGCCGGTTCGTGGTGCTGACGCGTCGGAAGGCTGCGCATCCGCCGCGGCCTCGGCCGGCGGGGGCGTTGACTGGGAGCCATCGGCAGCTGCGGCGGCGGAGTCCGCGGGCGGCTCGGGCGCTTCCTCTTCCGAAGAACCCAGGAACCGAAGCGCCTCCTGGACCGCCTGGTTCGTCGCGGCGATCCGGTCGGCGACCTTCATCCGCAAGTCGAGCGCCAACGTCCGGGATTCGGTCGCTTCGGTCTGCTTCTGCAGCGCGTCCGCGAGCGCGGTTTCGGCCTGCGACTTCCGGACGGCGATCTCCTCCGACGCGCGACGGTCGGCTTCAGCGCGCACCTCGGCGGCTTTGGCCTCCGCCGCGGCGTCGGCTTCGGCGCGCAGGCGGGCCGATTCCTCGTCAGCAGCGGCTCGCGCCAGCGCTGCGGCTTCGTCGGCTTCGGTGCGGACGCGGTGGGCTTCGGCGTCGGCGGCGGCACGGGCTTCCTCCGCCTCGGCGTCCGCCTTCGCGCGGGCGGCTGCCGCGGCTTCATCGGCAGCAGTACGCGCTGCCAGCGCGGCCTGGTCGGCCTCCGCGCGGGCCGTGGCGGCGGCTTCGTCGGCTGCCGCGCGGGCAGCGGCGGCGGTCTGGTCGGCTTCCGTACGGGCCTGGTCAGCTGCCTCAGTCCGGGACGCGATCTCCGCGTTGGCCGCGGCGGTTCGGGTCTCGATGTCCTGATCCGCCGCAGCAGTGCGCGCGGCGATGTCTTGATTGGCCGCTTCAGTACGCGAAGCGATGTCTTGATTGGCCGCCTCGGTACGCGAGGCGATGTCCGCGTCGGCCGTCGCGGTGCGGGCCGCGATGTCTTCGTTGCCCGCCTTGATCCGCGCTTCCAGGTCCGCCGTCCGGGCCGCGATGTCCGCGTCCGTCGCCGCGACGCGGGCCGCCAGCTCCTCCTGCCGCGCGGCCAGGTCCTGCTCGGCCGCCGCGATCCGGGACTCCAGCTCCTCAGTCCGCGCGGCGAAATCGGCCTGCAGCGAAGCCAGCACCCGCTGCCGCTCCACTTCTCCCTCTTTGGCCGCTTTGTCCGCTGCGCGCTGGGTTTCGTGCGCGTATCGGTCCGCCTCGGTGCGCGTCGACTCGGCGTCCGCCTCCGCCGAGCGGCGCAGGTCCGCGATCTCCTCCTCGGCCAGCTGCACCATCATCCGGACGCGTTCGGAGATCGCGCCCGCACCAGCGGGACTCGACGTGACTCGGACCAGCGCCGCCTTCGCCTCAGAGAGTTCCTGCTGGGCGGTAGTGAGGGCCTTGGTCAGCTCGCCGGCCGTCGCGACCGCCTCGTCGCGGCCCCGGGCGGTCGCGGCGACTTCACGGGTCAGTTCGTGCACCCGGGCGTCGACCTCGGCGAGGCGGACGTCCACCTGCAGCGGGTCGTAGCCCTTGCGAACATGGGCGAAGGCGGGATGCTGCGGCTTTTGAGGCGCGACCATCGGGCCACCATAGTGATCGGAGCACCGCAAGCACGTACCGCCAAACGGCTGCATTACAAAGCGCGAAACCAGCCGTCACGCATGGCATCCTGTCTCGACCTACTGCGCGGGCGAACGGGGACACGCATGGAAGCCATCGTCGCCGACCTTGGCGCGCACTGGCACGTGTACGCGACCATGCCGTTCATCGCGGCACTGATCGGCTATCTGACCAAGCGCGTGGCCATCGAGATGATGTTCCGGCCGCTTGAGTTCCGCGGCATCCGGCCCTTCCTCGGCTGGCAGGGAGTCATCCCGGCCAACTCCCGGCGGATGGCCACCACCGCGGTCGACCTGCTGACCAAGAACCTCCTCGACCCGCGCGAAGTGTTCGCCCGGCTCGATCCGGAGGAAATGGTCGCGCAGCTGGAGGAACCGCTGCTCAAGGCCGTCGACGAGGTCACTCGGGAAGTACTCGAGACCTACCAGCCGCGGCTGTGGGAGCTGCTGCCCGGCCGCGCGCAGCAGGTGCTCGTCGACCGGGTCCGGGCGCAGGCGCCGGAAGTCGTGAAGCGGCTGATGCGCGAAGTGTCCGCCAATATCGACGAGGTCCTCGACGTCAACGACATGCTGATCAACGCGATGGTCCGGGACAAATCGCTCACCTGCCGGCTGATCCGCGAGGTCGCCGCGCCGGAGTTCCGGTTCATCGCGCGCAGCGGGATCTGGTTCGGGTTCGTGATCGGGCTCGTCCAGCTCGTCGCCTGGGCACTCACCAAACAGCCGATCATCATGCCCGTCTTCGGTTTCGTCACAGGCTTCGTCACGGACTGGCTCGCCCTCAAGATGATCTTCTACCCACGCGAGCAGCGCCGCTTCCTCTTTTTCAGCTGGCAGGGCATGTTCCAGAAACGCCGGAAGCAGGTCGCCGCGGACTACGGTGCGTTGATCGCCGAAGAAGTCCTCACCGTGCGGAACGTCCTCGAAGCCATCCTCACCGGGCCGCGCGCGGACAAGCTGTTCGCGCTCGTCACCCGCGAAGTCCAGCGGACCATCGACTCACAGGCCGGGCTCGCGAAGCCGCTCGTCGCGCTGACCGTCGGCGGACGCGAGTACCAGCAGATGAAACAGGCCGCCGCGGAGAAGGTCATCGCCTACCTGTCGGAGACCGTGCAGCACGTCGAGAGCTACGCGACCGACGCGCTCGACGTCCGCAACACGATCGTCGAGAAGATGCAGCAGCTGACGCCGCTGGAGTTCGAGGGCATTCTCCGGCCGGCCTTCCAGCAGGACGAATGGAAGCTGATCGCGGTCGGCGCGATCATCGGCGGGCTGGTCGGCGAGTTGCAGGTCCTGCTGATTCTGGGGTGACTCGGCGGCCCTGCCGTCCGTTGAGGACGGTCGGAGGACGCGGAAGGAACTCGCGGGTTACCGTTCCCGGTGAGCGATACGGGAGGGGTCCGCGCGTGCACACTTTCGCCGAGCATTGGCCGGTGTACGTCTCCATGCCGTTCATCGCCGCGTTGATCGGCTACGTGACCAAGCGCGTCGCCATCGAAATGATGTTCCGGCCGCTCGAATTCGTCGGGATCAAGCCGGTCTTCGGCTGGCAGGGCGTGCTGCCCGCGAACGCCGAGCGGATGGCCAGCACCGCGACCGAAATGCTCACCAGCAACCTGGTCGACCCGCGGGAGATCTTCGCCCGGCTCGACCCGGCGCAGGTCGCGAAGGAAATCGAGCAGCCGCTGCTGCGCGTGGTCGAGGACGTCACCCGCGAGGTCATGGAGACCTATCAGCCGCGACTGTGGGAAATGCTGCCCTCGGGTGCGCAGCAGCTGCTGCTGAAACGCGTCCAGGCCGAGGCGCCGCGGGCGATCACCAAGATCATGCGCGAGATCTCGCAGAACATCGAGGACGTGCTCGACCTCAAGCACATGGTCGTGACGAACCTGGTGCGCGACAAGGCATTGCTGAACCGGCTGATCCGCGACATCTCCCGGCCGGAAATGCGGTTCATCGCCCGTTCCGGCATCGTGTTCGGGTTTGCCCTCGGCTGTGTGCAGCTGCTCGTGTGGACGCTGACGAAATCGCCGATCGTGCTGCCGCTGTTCGGACTCGGGATCGGCTGGTTCACCGACTGGCTCGCGCTCAAGATGATCTTCCTGCCGCGCGAGCCTCGGCGGTTCTTCGGCTTCTACACCTGGCAGGGCGTGTTCCAGAAGCGCCGCGACGAGGTCGCCGCCGACTACGGCGACATGATCGCCCGCGAGATCATCACCGTGCCGAACCTGCTGGAAGCCGTGTTGCGCGGGCCGAAGTCCGACCGGCTGTTCAGCCTGATCAGCCGCGAGGTGCAGAAGACGATCGACGCGCAGGCGAGCGTCGTGAAGCCGTTCGTCGCGATCGCGGTGGGCACGAAGCGGTTCCAGGAAATGAAGCAGGCCGCAGCCGAGAAGGCGGCCGAGCGGGTGCCGGACACGATCCGGCATGCGGAGACGTACGCGGTGAACGCGCTGGACGTGCGCAACACCATCGTCGACCGGATGCGCCGGCTCACTCCGCTGGAGTTCGAGCAGCTGCTGCGGCCCGCGTTCCGCCAAGACGAGTGGAAGCTGATCGCGGTCGGCGCGGTGATCGGCGGACTGGTCGGCGAACTGCAGGCGCTGCTGCTCCTCGGTTAGCGAGCGCACGCGATACGGTTTCCTTCCGAGCGGGGAGGGAGACCCGGTGGACGCGGTGCTGGACGACTTCGCGCGGCACTGGCCGGTGTACGCCTCGATGCCGTTCGTCGCCGCGCTGATCGGCTACGTGACCAAGCGCGTCGCCATCGAAATGATGTTCCGGCCGCTCGAATTCGTCGGGATCAAGCCGGTCTTCGGCTGGCAGGGCGTGGTGCCCAAGCACGGCGGCCGGATGGCGGCGATCGCGACCGACCTGCTCACCTCGAACCTGCTCGACATCGAAGAGGTCTTCGCCCGGGTCGATCCGGCGATCATCACCCGCGAGCTCGAACAGCCGCTGCTGCGCGCGGTCGACGGGATCGCCCGCGACGTGCTCGAACAGCACCATCCGCGGCTGTGGGAGGTGATGCCCACGATCGCCCAGGAAATACTGATCAAGCAAGTGCAAGCTAGCGCTCCGCAGCTGGTCCAGGAGTTCCTGGACGAGGTGCGCGACAACCTGGACGAGGTGCTCGACGTCCGGCACATGACCGTCGAACGGCTCACCCGCGACCGGGCGCTGCTGGTCCGGCTGATCCGCGAAACGTCCCGGCCGGAGATGACGTTCATCGCCCGCGCCGGCATCGTGTTCGGCTTCGTGCTCGGCGTGGTGCAGGCGCTGGTCTGGGCGTTCACCCGGCAGCCGTTGGTACTGCCGCTGTTCGGCGGCGCGATCGGGCTGTTCACCGACTGGCTGGCGATCAAGATGATCTTCCTGCCGCGGGAACCGGTGCGGCTGGGGCGGGTGATCCTGCAGGGCAAGTTCCAGCGGCGGCGCGCCGAAGTGGCCCGGCAGTACGGCGAGCTGGTCGCCAACGAGGTGCTGACGGTGCCGAACCTGCTCGAAGCGCTGCTGCGCGGCCCGAAGTCGGACCGGCTGGTGGCGATGGTCGAACGCGCTGTCGGGCACGCGGTGGACGCGCAGGTCAGCGCGGCGAAACCAGTGGTCGCGCTCGCCGTCGGGACGAAACGGCTGCAGGAAATGAAGCACGCCGCGGCGGAGCGGGCACTGGCCGAGCTGCCGTTGACCGCACGCTACGCCGAGGGCTACCTGACCGAGGCGATGGACGTGGCGAAGATGGTGGAGCAGCGGATGCTCGCGCTGACGCCGCTGGAGTTCGAGGGCCTGCTCCGGCCGGCGTTCCGGCAGGACGAATGGAAGCTGATCGCGGTGGGCGGGGCGATCGGGTTCCTCGTCGGCGAGTTGCAAGTCCTCCTCATGCTCGGCTGACTTTTCGGCAGTTGTTCGCACCTGCCTCACTCGAACTGACTAACGTAAGAGCGTGTCCGAGCCCTCTCCGCTGCCCGCCGTCCACGAGGCCTACCTGCCCCGCGAGCACGCGCTGCATCGCCCGCGGCACGGAAAACGCCAGCTGACCGCGCTGATCTGCGCGCTGCTGTTCTTCGCGACGCCGACCCTGCTGTGGGTGTTCGGGGTCCGGCCGAGCGAGATCGAGAACCACCGCCTCGCCGGGTTCCCGAGTCTCGCCGACGGGTTCAGCTTCTTCACCAAGCTGCCCAACTGGGCGACCGACCAGCTGTCCTTCCGGGCCGGGGCGATCAACGCGGCGAAGGGGATCAGCCGAGGCGTCTTCGGCGAGGAGGCCCCGCTCGACCAGGGTTCCGCGTCGAATTCCGGTCCGATCCCCGCTCCGCCGCTGCAGCAGCCGAGCGGGCCGTCGGCGCCGAGCGGGCCGAGTTCGGGCCAGGGCGGCTACCGGAAGGTGGTCCAGGGGCTCGACGGCTGGCTTTACTACGGCTACGACGCCGAATCGAAGTGCACGCCGACGCAGGACATCGACACGACGATGGCCCGGATCAACGAGCTGCGCGCGGCGGTCGAAGCCTCCGGCCGCAAGTTCGTGTTCGTGGTGGCGCCAGACAAGACGACGATGGTGCCGGAGTATCTGCCAGCCAGCTACCCGGGCAAGGAGTGCTCGCTCGCCGCCGCGCCGAACGACTGGTACAAGATCACCACCGCGGGCGGTTCGCTGGACCTGCGCCCGGAGCTCGCCGCGGAGGCGGCCCGGCTCGGCCGCCCGATCTACGCCCCGAACGACACGCACTGGCGCGACGAAGGCGGCATCGTCCTCGCCCACGCGGTCGCCGAAGCCGTGAAACCGGGCGTCACCGCGACCTGGAAAACCCCGACCGAAGGCCAGTACCAGGGAATCGCGGACCTGCCGCTGTTGCTTGGCCAAACCGGCACCAAGACGAACACGAAGTACAACCTCCAGCCGGATGGCGCCACCAACCGGGCGGGGAACTACATCGGCAGCATCGACCAGCCGGTGCACCGCCAGACCGCGCCGCTGACCGGCATGATCGACGAACCGACGCTCGTCTACGGCGACTCGTTCACGCTCGCTTCGTCGCGCTACCTCGAAGGCGCGTTCAGCGATCTGACCTACCTCGCCTACTCGACGCCCAAGACGTCGCAGGCCGACGCGGTGAACCAGTTCGTGAACTCGCGTGTGGTGGTGCTGCAGGCGGTGGAGCGCAACGTCAACGGCGGACTGGTGCCGTTCACCGACCCCGGTTTCGTCGCCGCGGTGAAGACCGCGATGGCACAACATCCCGTCCGCTGACCCGCTGCCGTTGGTCCGGGAAGGGCCCCTTGAGGGAATCCAAGTCCGGCAAGGGGCCCTTCACGGACGGCTCAAACCGAAACAGGCACCGCCTCGGCGACCGTCCCGCCGCGCACCCCGCGCCGCCGGTCGCGAGCCCAGGCGATCACCCGGCACACCAGGTAGATGAAGAACGAAATCGCCGTCACGAACGCGCTCACCGGCTTGCCCGGCGCGAGCGACAGAACGATCCCGCCGATCGCCGCCACCTCGGCGAACACCACCGACAGGATCGTCGCCCGCAACGGGCTCGCCGTCACCCGCGCGGCCGCGGCCGCCGGGGTCACCATCAGCGCGACCACCAGCAGCGACCCGACCACCTGCACGCTCAGAGCCGTCGCCACGCCCACCAGCAGCGCGAACAGCACGGTCAACGTCTTGACCGGCACCCCGCGAGCCTCGGCCACCGCGCGATCGACACTCGCGAACAGCAACGGCCGGTAGATCAGCGCCAGCACCGCCAGCACCGCCACCGCGGAGATCGCCAGCGCCGTCAGGTTCGTGCTGTCCACGGTGATGATCTGACCGGTCAGAATGCCGAACTTGTTCGCCGACCGTCCTTTGTAAAAGGACAGCAGCAGCACACCCATGCCCAGCCCGAAGGACAGGATCACGCCGATCACCGAATCGCGGTCGGCGTCGCGGATGCCGAGGATGCCCAGCAGCAGCGCCGCGGCGACCGCCCCGGCCAGTGCGCCGTATTCCACGCCCACGCCGAGCAGCAGGGCGCCCGCCGCGCCGGTGAAGGCCAGTTCGGACGTGCCGTGCACGGCGAACGACATGCGGCGGGTCACGATCAGCGGGCCGAGCACCCCGGCCAGCAGACCGAGCACGGCGGCCGCGATCAACGCGATCCGGACGCTGTCCAGCTCGGTGATCAGCTCCCAGGTCTTGGCGAAGTCGAACATGCCGTCCACGGCTCAGCCCACCGTTTCCTGTTCGTGGTGGTGCGGTTCGTCCTCGCACAGCGCGCTCTGCGCCCCGGCGATGTGGATCTGCCCGCCGACGCGCAGCACCTCGATCTTCGTGCCGTACAGCTCCGAGAGCGTCTCCGAGGTCATCACCTCGTCCGGCTTGCCGATCCGGAACTGGCCGTTCACCAGATACAGCACCCGGTCGACGAACTGCAGCACCGGATTGATCTCGTGGGTCACGAACAGCACCGCGGTACCGGCGGTGCGCCGCCGTCCGTCGATCAGTTCGCTCACCGCGCGCTGGTGTGCCAGGTCCAGCGACAGCAGCGGCTCGTCGCACAACAACACGGTCGGATCGCCGACCAGCGCCTGTGCCACGCGCAGCCGCTGCTGCTCGCCGCCGGACAGACGGCCGACCGGCTGTTTCGCGTAGCGCGTGCCGCCGACCGCTTCGATCGCCTCGGCGACCCGGCGTTTCCGCTCGCGCATCCCGGCGAGGCCGGGGCCCCAGCGGTGCCCGTCCAGTCCCAGGCCGACCAGGTCGATCCCGCGCAGGGTCAGCGAGTCGTCGATCGCGCGCTGCTGCGGGATGTAACCGACCCTCCGGTTCGCCCCGCCGGGGCGGCCGCCGGCGATCTCGACGGTGCCCGCGGACAACGTCTGCATCCCGAGCAGCGCCTTGAGGAAACTGCTTTTGCCTGACCCGTTCGGGCCGAGGACGGCGAGGAATTCGCCCGGCTCGACCGTCAGGTCCAAACCGGACCACAGCGTGCGGGCGCCGAAAGCGAGACCGGCCCCGCGCACGCGGACCGCCGCAACGGCGTCGGGAAGCGGGACGGACATCAGCTGTTCAGAGCCCCCGACAGCGCGTCCACATCCTTCGTCATCCAGTCAATGTAGCCCGTGACATTCGCCGGGAGCGTCTCGGCCACATCGACCACCGCGACCCCGGACGCCTTCGCGTCGGCGACCGCCTGCTTGGTCAGCGGAGTCACCGTCTGCACGTTGTTGACCAGCGCCTTCACCTGCTTCTCCTTGATCAGTTTGGTGAAGTCGGCGACCGCCGCGGCGGGCACGTCGGTCTCGTTCTCGATGGCGTCGGAGAACGCTTTCGGGGTGACGTCGGCGACCTTCGCGGTCTTCAGCAGGTAGTGCGCGACCGGCTCGGTGGCCACGACCTTGGCGTCCGGGTGCGCGACTCCCAGCGCACCCGCCTTTTTGATCAGGCTGTCGAGCTGGGTCTTGAAGGTCTTGGCGTTGTTCTCGAAGGTCTGCTTCGAGGCCGGCTGGATCTCGCCGAGCGCGGACGCGACCTGGTCGGCGACCTTCTCGACGCCCGGCAGGTCGTACCAGACGTGTTCGTTGTCCTCGCCCGGCGCGGCGATGTCGTAGGCGACCAGCTTCTTCGCCGAGGCGGCCTCGCCGGAGAGCTTGGTGAAGAACTCGTCGTAGCCGCCGCCGTTGCCCAGCATGAGCTGCGCCTTCTTCGCCGCGAGCGCGTCGTCGGCGGTGGACTCGTAGGAGTGCGGGTCGGCGGACGGGTCGTGAATGATCGACGTGACCTGGACCTTGTCGCCGCCGACCGCGGACACGACGCTGCCCCACACGTCGGTGGAGGCGACCACCTTGACCTGTTCGCCGGAGCCGGTTCCGGAGTCCGTCGAGGAGGCACTGGAGCACGCGCCGAGCGCGAACACCGCCAGTGCCGACGCGGCGGCGAGGACGCTCGTGGTGCGACGGGAAGTCATCGGGCTCTCCTGGGTCGTACTGCTAATGGAAACCGTTGTCAGATTCACTTTACCCCATCCGAACGGCCAGCATCACTCCACCGGGTGGTCGTACCCCGGCGCCGTCACCCAGTGGATCGAGACACTCACCACAGGGGTGTCGCTTCTGGAAAACGATCTGAACCGTTACGGTTTGCGGATGGGCCGTCCTATTCGCACCCGGAGGCAGGCGACACTGGCGTCGCTCGCGGCGGAACTCGGGGTGTCCAGGACCACCGTGTCCAACGCCTACAACCGCCCGGATCAGCTGTCTCCCGAACTCCGCCGCCGCGTGCTGGAAACCGCGCGCCGGCTCGGCTACCCGGGCCCCGACCCGGTCGCCCGCTCGCTGCGCACTCGCAAAGCGGGCGCGGTCGGGCTGCTGCTCACCGAAAACCTCTCCTACGCCTTCCGCGACCCGGCCGCCGTCGGCGTGCTCGAAGGGCTCGCGCTGGCCTGCGAGGACGCGGGCGTCGGCCTGCACCTCGTACCGGCCAGCCCCGGTCGCGAAGACCTGGCCGCGGTGCACCGCGCCGGCGTGGACGGCTTCGTCGTCTACTCGGTGCCGGACGACGATCCGCACCTGGCCGCGGTACTGGAGCGGCCGGTGCCGACGGTGATCATCGACCAGCCCTGCCTCGAAGGGGTGGACCGAGTCGGCCCGGACGACGCGGCCGCGGTCACCCGCCTCGCCGATCACCTGGTGGCGCTCGGGCATCGCCAGGTCGGCATCCTCTGCATGCGACTCGGCCGCGAGCGCAACGACGATTTCGTCAGCGCCGAACGGCAGAGCGGTGCGCACTTCCACGTGCAGCGCACCCGGCTGGAAGCGCTGGCGCAGGCCTTCTCCGCGGCCGGCGTCGACTGGGCGACCGTGCCGGTCGTCGAGCGTTTCGACCACACCGTGGACGACGGCGCCTCCGCCGCCCGGCAGCTGCTGGACGCGTACCCGCAGGTCACCGCACTGGTCTGCACCTCGGACATCCTCGCTCTCGGCGCTCTCGCCGAGGCGGCGCGGCGCGGCCTGCGCGTGCCGCTCGACCTGACGGTCACCGGCTTCGACGGCATCGCCGAAGCCGAGCGCGCCGGGCTCACCACCGTGCACCAGCCGGTGCTGGAGAAGGGCAAGGTGGCCGGGCGGCTGCTGCTCAGCGCAGGCGAGCGAGTCGGGCCGAAGGTCATCACGCTGCCCACCGAACTGCGCATCGGCCGCACCTCGGCACCGCCGCGGACGGTCGACGAACCCTGGTTCGGCGGCTGACCGCGAACGCGAAGGCCCCGGACAGGCGCGAACTCCCAGCGGTTGCGTGATTTCGCGCCCACCGCATTGTGTGCGCGGCCTCCGACCGGTTCCATGGAACGAACCGCCCGCTCACGCGGGGCCGCACAGCCGAAAGGTGCCTCATGACCGCCATCGACGTGCTGCTCAAGCGCAACCACGAAATCGGCAACATCGTCCCCGGCGACCGCTCCTCCCCCAAGCCCTCGCTGCAGGTGTCGATCCTGACCTGCATGGACGCTCGGATCCGGGTGTTCGAGATCTTCGGCCTGCTGCAGGGCGAGGCGCACATCCTGCGCAACGCGGGCGGTGTCATCACCGACGACATGATCCGGTCGCTCGCGCTCAGCCAGCGCAAGCTCGGCACCCGCGAGGTGCTGATCGTCCAGCACACCAACTGCGGCCTGTCGATGGTCACCGACGAGGAGTTCAAGGACGAGCTCGAGGAGGCCACCGGACTGCGGCCGACCTGGGCGGTCGAGGCGTTCCGGGTGGTGGAGAACAGCGTGCGCACCTCGGTCGAGCGGGTCCGGCGCAGCGACTTCCTCCTGCACACCGACAACGTGCGCGGATTCGTCTACGACGTGAAGGCCGGGAGCCTGACCGAGGTCGAGTGACCCGGGTCGTATTCAATGACGGGGTGGCGGTAGACCCCGAGGTACTGAACGACTGGTTCGACGCGGTAGGCCGGGACCTGCCCTGGCGGGAACCGGACTGCTCCGCGTGGGGCGTGCTGGTCAGCGAGATCATGTTGCAGCAGACGCCGGTGAATCGCGTGCAGCCGATCTGGCTGGAGTGGCTGGCCCGGTGGCCGGTGCCGTCGGCGCTGGCCGCCGAAACCACCGGCGAAGTCGTGCGCGCCTGGGGCAAGCTCGGCTATCCGCGGCGCGCACTGCGGCTGCACGCGGCCGCCACCGTCATCGCGCAGGAGCACGGCGACGTCGTGCCGTCCGATGTGGACACTCTGCTCGCGCTGCCGGGCATCGGCGCGTACACCGCACGTGCGGTGGCGGCGTTCGCGTACGGCAAGCGTGCGCCGGTGGTGGACACGAACGTCCGGCGAGTCGTCGCCCGCGCGGTGCATGGCGCGGGCGACGCCGGTCCGGCCTCGAACACCCGGGACATGGCAGACGTCGACGCGTTGCTGCCCGCTGAGGACGCGTCCGCGGCGAAGCTCTCCGCCGCCCTGATGGAGCTGGGCGCGCTGGTCTGCACCGCGCGCTCGCCGAAGTGCGCGGACTGTCCGATTTACGGCGACTGTGCGTGGCAGCGCAACGGCCGGCCGGAGTACGCCGGCCCGGCCAAGCCGGTGCAGCGGTTCGCCGGCACCGACCGGCAGGTGCGCGGGCTGCTGCTGGACGTGCTGCGCGGCAGCGAGGGCCCGGTGGAGCGAGCCCGGCTGGACCTGGTGTGGCACGAGTCCGGCCAGCGCGACCGATGCCTCGACTCGCTGCTGGTGGACGGCCTGCTGGAGCAAACCGACGACGGGCTCTTCGCGTTGCCAGGGGAACACTGACGCACTACGACGAAAGTCGGCAAAAAGTTGTCCCGGCCCGGGTGCCGGGTTAGTTTTCCCTGGTCGTCGCACTCCGGAGGAGGAGTTCGCATGGGGGAAGCAACGCGTCGTGCTGTCTTGAAGGGCGGTCTCACCGTCACCGCCGCGGGAGCGCTGGGGTTCGCCGCCGCCGGTTCCGCGAGCGCCGCCAGCACGCCGGTCATCCACTCCACGACCGAATGGAACGCCCGGCCGGCGGCCGGCACGATCGTGGTGGAGAACCACAAACCGACGTACATCGTCGTGCACCACACCGTCGACCCCGGCAACAACACCGACTACTCGCTGGCGCACGCCCTGCAGATCTCGCGGGACATCCAGAACTTTCACATGGACACGCGCGGCTGGATCGACACCGGCCAGCAGTTCACGAACAGCCGCGGCGGCTTCGTCACCGAAGGCCGGCACCGCAGCCTGGAGATCCTGCGCGGCGGCACACAGCACGTGCAGGGCGCGAACGTGGCCAACCACAACAGCGAATGCCTCGGCATCGAGAACGAGGGCCTCTACAGCACGGTCGACGTGCCGGTCGCGCTGTGGAATTCGCTGGTTCAGCTGATCGCCTACATCGCGCAGCAGTACGGCATCACGCCGGAGTTCATCAAGGGCCACCGCGATTTCAACTCGACCGAGTGCTGCGGCCAGGTGCTCTACAACCGGCTCCCGGAGCTGCGCCAGGCGGTCGGCCAGCAGCTCGGTGTGCCCGTCGCGCGCCTCGACGCGCCGGAGTGGCCGCTGCTCAAGCCGGGCGACGTCGGACCGCAGGTCGCGACCGCACAGCGGTTCCTGCGTGCGGCCGGGTTCGGAGTGCCGACCGACGGCGTGTTCGGCCCGGCGACGGCGCGGGCGGTCGCCGCGTTGGCCGCCCAGCACGGGCTTTCCCGCGACAGCTGCACCGCGGCACGCGCCAGTGACGAATCCGGCTATCTCGGCTCGGACGTCTGGCCGCTGATCGTGCCGGCGGACCGCTCGACCGCCGCCTGGCGCGTCGAGCTCGCCCGCTGACCGGGGACGCCTCACGTGTGCCAGCGAGGGCGGCGCGCGTGAGGCGTCACAGGCCGGCCAGGAACGCCTCCACCGCGCCGCGGTAGATCTCCGGGGCCTCGGCGTGCGGCAGGTGCGCCGAACCGGCGACGATCAGGTGCCGCGCACCGGGCACCCGGGCCGCGACCTCGGCCTGCTGCCCGGCCGGCATCGCGGTGTGCTCGCCCTCGACCAGCAGCAGCGGGCAGCGGATTTCGTCCACAATGGACCAGTAGTCCCGGCGGCCCCATTCGGCGGCGATCTCGTACAGGTTCTCCAGGTTCGCGATCAGGTGGTAGCCGTCCTCGCGTTCCTCGACGCATTCGGTGAAGTACTCACCCGCGGTGCCGAAGAACTCGCGCACGTGCGCCATCGAGCCGAACGGCGTCGGCCAGCTCTCGAAGTAGCCGCGCCAGGTCTCGACGGTGCGGCCGCGCTGGTCCGGCGCGAAATCCTCGCTCACCACCGCGCGCACCAGCTCCGCGTGCTTCGCCGCGGTGGCCCAGGCATGCAGGCCGCCCATCGAATGGCCGATCAGGACAGACGGGCCGATTTCGCCTAGCACGTCCGCGATATCGTCGGCGAACTGTTCGGTGGTCCACGGCCCGACGTGCGGCGCGCGACCGTGCCCGCGCGCGTCGAGGCCGCGCACCCGGCCGTATCGCTTGAGCCATTGTGCGACCGGCCACCAGGTGCGGGCGCGGCCCATCAGACCGTGCAGCACCAGTATCGACACGCCGGTGCGTTCGTCGCCGCCGAAGTCGATCAGCGCTGGTCGCATTAGTCCTCCCGGGTTTTCACTGCCACTTCATCACAAACCTGGCCCTAGGGTGAACGAATGCGCAGCCGCCCGATCGCCGTCACCGCCCTCGCCGGCGTGCTTGCGCTGTCCGCGTGCAGCCCTGCTGAGCCGTCGCCGCCACCACCGCCGCCAATGCATCCCGCACCGGGCGCGAACAGCGCGGGCGACAGGTACTTCCCCGACGACGGCAACGGCGGGTACGACGCGCTCGACTACCACCTGGACGTCAGCTACGACCCGCCGAGCGGCAAGCTCGAAGGGGACGCCACGGTCACCGCCAAGGCCACCCAGGACCTCAGCCGCTTCGACCTGGACCTGCGCGGACTGGACGTCGCCTCGGTGACCGTCGACGGGCAGGCCGCGAAGTTCAGCCGGGAAAAGAGCAAACTCGTCGTCACCCCGGCCGGGCCGCTGCGGTCCGGTTCGACGTTCCGGGCCCGGGTCCGCTATTCGGGCGTTCCGGAGAAAACCCCGCACGACGGCGGCTCGGAGAACGGCTGGGCACGCACCGAAGACGGCGGCGCGTACCTTGTCGGCGAGCCGCATTCGGCGTCGTTCTGGTACCCGGTCAACGAAACCCCGCGGGACAAAGCGACGTTCACGCTGACCGCACACGTGCCGGCCGGCTGGACCGTGCTGTCCAACGGCCGGGAGCAGGGCACCGGCACGAAGGACGGCAAGACCACCACGACCTGGTCCGATCCGAACCCGGTGGCCAGCTATCTGACCACGATCGCGATCGACAAGTTCACCGTGAAGCGGTCCGCGCTGCCGGACGGCACCCCGATCGTTTCCGGGTACGCGCCCGGCGCCGAGTCCCGGGACGCCACCGGAGACCGGCTGCCCGAGGTGCTGTCGTTCCTGGAAAGCAAGTTCGGCCAGTATCCGCAGAGCGCGGCCGGCGGGATCTACCTGGACGAAAACATCCATTTCTCGCTGGAGACCCAGACCCGTCCGACCTACGCGAAATGGGCGGAAATCCTGACCGTGGTGCACGAGAACGCGCACCAGTGGTTCGGCGATTCAGTGTCGCTGGACTCGTGGTCGGACATCTGCCTGAACGAGTGTTTCGCGTCGTACGCGCAGTGGATGTGGGGCGAACGAGAGGGCCAGAACCTGGACGACCGGTACCGGGCGGCGATCGAGCTCACCCAGGGCAGCGCGGATTTCTGGAGTCAGAAGCTGGTCGACATGGGCCCGCAGCACCTGTTCCAGGGCGTGTACGACAAGGGCATCCTGGCCGTGCACGCACTGCGCCGGGCGCTCGGCGAACCGGCGTTCGAGACGCTGCTGCACGAGTGGGTGACCCAGCATCGCAACGGGAACGCGAGCTGGGCGCAGTTCGAGCAGCTGGTGTCCAAGGTCGCCGGACGCGACCTGCACGGCTTCCTGACCGACTGGTTCCAGGGAACGCAACTGCCCTCGAAACCGAACCTCTATCCCGGCGGGTTGCGCCCCTGACTGCCAATGCCAGGAACTTGAGGCGGCGCTATGCGTGTGGTTTCGCCGGGCGGGCGGCGGTCCCGGGAGTTCGTGGTCCGTGAAGGGCCCCTTACCGGACTTAGGGCGGATTCGAGGGGTCGTCGCAACACAGGCTGGATTAGCTGGTTTCGGTGAGGAGTGTAGCGAGGCGTTCGGCTGGGGTGTCCCAGCCGAGCGTTTTGCGTGGGCGGCAGTTGAGCTCTGCGGCGACGGCGGCGAGGTGTTCGGGGCTGTGGAGGGAGAGGTCGGTGCCTTTGGGGAAGTACTGGCGCAGCAGGCCGTTGGTGTTTTCGTTGCTGCCGCGTTGCCAGGGGCTGTGGGGGTCGCAGAAGTAGACGGGGATGCCGGTGGCGATGGTGAATTCGCGGTGTCGGCCCATTTCCGAGCCTTGGTCCCAGGTCAGGGACCGTGTCAGGTGGTCGGGCAGGGTGTGCATGGCGGTGACGAGGGCGTCGCGGACGGCGTCGGCGCCGCGGCCGTGGGGCAGGGGGACCAGGAGCGTGTAGCGGGTGGCGCGTTCGACCAGGGTGGCGATGGCGGAGGCTCCGTCCTTGCCGATGATCAGGTCGCCTTCCCAGTGGCCGGGGACGGCGCGGTCGGCGGCTTCGGCGGGGCGTTCGCTGATCATGACCATGGGTTCGGCGAAGCGGGGCCGGCGGGCTTCGCCGGTGCGGCGGGGTTTGCGCACGGCGCGGCCGGTGCGCAGCGCGCGGTGCAGTTCGCGGCGCAGTTCGCCGCGGCCTTGGACGTAGAGGGCCTGGTAGACGGTTTCGGGGGTCACGTGCAGCTCCGGGCGGTCGGGGTGGTCGCGGCGCAGCCGCTGGCTGATCTGCTCCGGGCTGAACTTCTTGCGCAGCATGCCCTGCACGAGGTCGCGCAGCTCGGGACAGGCCGCGATCTTGCCGGTCTTGGGCCGTTTGCGGCGCGCGTCGGCGCGGGCCTGGGCGGCGTAGGGCCGGTAGCCGCGGCTGCCGGGACGGGCGTTGCGGGCCAGTTCGCGGCTGATCGTGGCGGGATCGCGGCCCAGTTCCCGGGCGATCGCGCGGACCCCGGCCCCTGCCCGGCGCAGGTCGGCGATCGCCAGCCGTTCCTGCTGCGTCAGGAACCGCGACTGCGCCTCGGGGCGGGCATCGGCGACGGGGGCCGGACGCGAGGGCGGGGCCGGCGACCGCACGGCCGTCCGCCCCGCCCGGCTCGGCCGCCCGTGCCGCCACCGGTGCCCGGTCCGCCGGTCGACCCCGACAGCCCGGCACGCCTCGACAGTGCCCACGCCTTCCGCCACAAGATCAAAATACCGGCGGCGTTCCGCCGCCAACCTCCCCCGACCCCGCGACGCTGCAACCTCCCGGACCCCCGCCACGGCAACCCCTCAACAACTCAGGCGTTGCAACCACCACTAGAACCCAAGTAGATTCCGGCAAGGGGCCCTTCACGGACCTAAGGAAACAGTCAAACCCGACCCACCCGACCCGCCCCACCCGCGGGATCGCGTCGGCGTCTGGTTTGAGCGGCGTGATCGGCCCCCGGCCGGGCGCGCCGCCCAAACCAGACGCCGACTTGAAGGCGATCCCGCCCGCGCCGGCGAAGCCGGCACCAAAGACACAGGCGCCAAAGACACAGGCGCCATAATTGCGGCATGGCAGTCGTCAAGATCAACGCAATCGAGGTCCCCGAAGGCGCCGGCCCGGAGCTGGAGAAGCGCTTTGCCGCCCGGCTGCACTCCGTCGACAACCAGGAGGGGTTCCTCGGCTTCGAGCTGCTCCGCCCGGTGTCCGGGGAAACCCGCTATTTCGTCTACACGAAGTGGGAGACCGAGGAGCACTACCAGGCGTGGGCGAAGGGCTCGGCGCGCGAGGCGCACGCGGGCGAGCGCAAGAACCCGGTCGCGACCGGCGCGAGCTTGCTGGAGTTCGAGGTCGTGCAGGCGTCGAAGCCGGGTGAGTGACGAGCTCGCCCGAGCCGCCGAGCTGATCCGCGGGGCCGGCGCACTGCTCGTGTGCGCCGGTGCCGGGATGGGCGTCGACTCCGGACTGCCCGATTTCCGCGGCGGCGAGGGGTTTTGGCGTGCGTATCCGCCGTACGCCCGGCTTGGGCTGCGGTTCGAGGAGCTGGCCGACCCTCAGCATTTCGCTTCCGATCCTGAGCTGGCCTGGGGTTTCTACGGGCACCGGCTCGCGCTGTACCGGGCGACTGTGCCGCATGACGGCTTCCGGCTGTTGCTGGAGCGGGGCCAGTCGATGCCGGGCGGTGTGCGCGTGTACACGTCCAATGTGGACGGGCAATTCCAGGCGGCTGGGTTCGTTCACGTGGCCGAGGCGCACGGATCGATCCATCATCTGCAGTGCCTGGCAGGGTGTTCGCGGGAGATCTGGTCAGCCGCGACGGTCGCCGTCGATCTCGACGAGACCACCATGCGGGCCCGCCCGCCGCTTCCGTCGTGTCCGCGCTGCGGCGGCCTGGCCCGGCCGAACATCCTGATGTTCGGCGACTTCGACTGGCTACCGCAGCGGAGTCAGGAGCAGCTGGACGAGCTGACCTGCTGGCGGCGCGCGCATCGGGACGCGGTGGTGATCGAAATCGGTGCCGGGCAAGCGGTTCCGACCGTGCGCCGGTACGCCGAACTCGCCAGCGCCGCCACCGGCGCGCTGATCCGGATCAATCCGCGCGAGCCGCAGATCCGGCACGGACGCGGGGTGTCGATCGCCGCCGGTGCGCTGGAAACGCTGGTCAAGCTCGTTTGAGCTGCGGCAGCGGGAACGGCCGACCGTCCGCCTCGGCGACGGGCCGAAGAGAAATCACGGCAGCTGCACCTCCGCGTAAACCGCCCGATGATCCGATCCGGCCACGTCCAGCACTCGGTAATCCCTGATCGCCGCTCGTTTGTCCACCAGCACGTGATCGAGCGGTACGAACGCGGTGGACGCGGGCCAGGTCGGGATCAAGCCGTCGCCACGCGCCTCGCCCGCGTCGACGTAGCCGCGCGAGAGGACGGTGCGCAGCGCGGCGTGGTCGAGCGTCGCGTTGAAATCGCCGGCCACCACGCGCAGCCCGTGTTCGCCGATCGCCCGCGAAAGGTCGCGCATCTCCTGGTCCCACTCGTAGTACCCGCTGTCCGGCGACCGCGGATGCGCCGCGACGATCTCCAGCGTCACGCCGTCGCCGAGGTCGGCCTCCGCACCAGGCTGCTTCTGCGCGGAATCGCCGGTGTAGTCCTCCTCGGTGAGCGGGTAGCGCGACACGATGCCGGAGCCGTCCACGCCGGACGCCGGGTGCAGCACTCGGTACGGCAGCGTCTGGAACAGCCCGGCCTTCTCCAGCCCGGCCATCGCCGCCGGAGTCATCTCCAACAGGTTCAGCACGTCCACCCGCTGCTCCCGCACCAGCCGGACGATCGCCGCCGGGTCGGCCTTGCCGAGGTAGAGGTTGCTGGCGAGCACTCGCACCGTCTTGCCGTGCGCCTCCGGCTGGTCGTCGGCCACCACGCGCGGCGCCACGTAGACCGCCAGCAGCGCGGATAGCGCCAGCGCGACCCCACCGATCCACCAGCGGCGCAGCAGCAGCGCGAGTGCGGCGAAAAGGACGCCGTAGACGATCACGTACGGCGTCAGCGCGATCAGCGCGGTCAGGTACCAGCCGCCGTCGTAGCCGATCGTCCGCAGCGCTGCCACCGTCAGCAGCGGCAGCCCGACCAGCACGAGCAGGCCCGTGACCAGCCGAGTTCGCGTGTCCTCCGCCATCGCCATGAGCGAAGAGTATGCCGTCGCCGCTGACAGGTCCGTGTCAGCGAAGTGTGCGCGTCCTGCCAGCGCCGCCCGCGAGAGTGACCGGGAGCGACACAGGAGGAGGCGTCATGTCGCACGCGATCCGGGCCGAGGGCCTGGTCAAGCAATTCGGGGAGACGAAGGCGCTGGACGGGGTGGACCTGGAGGTCCCGTTCGGGAAGGTGGTCGGGGTGCTCGGGCCGAACGGCGCGGGCAAGACGACGGCGGTCCGCGTCTTGGCGACCCTGCTGAAACCGGACGCCGGGCACGCGACGGTCGGCGGGTACGACGTGGTGCGCGACCCGGTCCGGGTGCGCAGCCTGATCGGGCTGACCGGCCAGTACGCGTCGGTGGACGAGGACCTGAGCGGCACCGAGAACCTGGTGCTGATCGGCAAGCTGCTGAACCTGTCCCGGGCCGACGCCCGAGCGCGGGCGGCGGAGCTGCTGGAGCGGTTCGAACTGACCGACGCGGCCAAACGGCCGATCCGCACCTATTCCGGCGGGATGCGCCGCCGGTTGGACCTGGCGGCGAGCCTGGTCGGCCGCCCGGCTGTGCTGTACCTGGACGAGCCGACGACCGGGCTCGACCCGCACGCCCGCAACGAGGTGTGGTCGGTGGTCCGCGGTCTGGTCGCCGACGGCGCGACGGTACTGCTCACCACGCAGTACCTGGAGGAGGCAGACCAGCTGGCCGACCGGATCACCGTGTTCGACCACGGCCACGTCGTCGCCGACGGACGCGCCGACGAGCTGAAGCGGATGGTCGGCGGTCAGACGCTGCAGGTCCGCCCGACTTCACTGGCCGATCTGGACGCGGTCGAGGGCATTCTCGCCGAGCTTTCCGGCGCCCGGCCCGCCCGCGACAACGCGACCGGCCTGCTGACCGCACCGGTGTCCGATCCGGTACTGCTGTCCACTTTGGTCCGCCGGCTGGACGCGGCCGGCATCACCTCGGACGAGCTGGCGCTGCGGCTGCCCAGCCTGGACGAGGTGTTCCTGGCGCTGACCGGGCACCGCACCGAGGAGCCGCAGCAAGAACTCGAAGGGAGCCGGTCGTGACGACCGCACTGGCCGTGGAACCACCGCGGCACATCAGCTTCACCCAGGGCATGCGGCACGCGTTTTCACTGGCCTGGCGCGGAATCCTGAAGATCCGGAAGAACCCGGAGCAGCTGGCCGACGTCACCTTGATGCCGATCATCTTCCTGCTGATGTTCACCTATTTGTTCGGCAACGCGCTGGGCGGTTCGATCGAGAACTACCTGCAGACGCTCGTGCCGGGCGTGATGGTGATGAACATCCTGCAGGCTTCGCTGACGGTCGGCGTCCAGCTCAACACCGACGTCACGAAGGGCGTGTTCGACCGGTTCCGCGCGATGCCGATCGCCCGCTCGGCCCCGCTGGTCGGCGCGGTGCTCGCCGACCTCGTGCGCTACGTGGTGTGCTTGGCGGTGCTGCTGATCGTGGCGACTGTGATGGGCTTCCGCGTGCAAACCGGCCCGGCCGAGTTCGTACTGGCGCTCCTGCTGGCGATCGCGTTCGGTCTGTGCTTCTGCTGGGGTTCGGTCTTCGTCGGGATGCTGATGAAATCGCCCGGCGCGGCGCAGGGCCTGATGTTCGTGTTCATCATGCCGCTGACGTTCGGCAGCAACGTCTTCGTCGCCACTTCGACGATGCCGGGCTGGCTGAAAGCATGGGCGGACATCAGCCCGGTGAGCCTGCTGTCCGACGTACTGCGCGGCCTGCTCAACGGCGGTCCGATCGCCGGTTCGCTGGCCGGCGCGCTGGCCTGGATGGCCGGTGCGGTCGCGGTGTTCTTCCCGCTCGCGACGTGGGCTTACCGCAAGCGGGTCTGAGACTGTCCGCTCGAAGCCGTGAAGGGAACATTGAGGGACTCTGAGTTCCTCAATGTTCCCTTCACGACATCCATGTCCCTCAAGGGGCCCTTCACGGATTTGAGCGCTCCGCTCGCACCGCGTCGATCAGCTCCGCCCGCGAGGTCCGCGAGGCCTCCGCCAACAGGTCCGCGTACCGCTGCGCCCCCAGCTCCTCGGTCAGCGCCCCGATCAATGCCCGCACCTCGGGGCTGCCCAGGTCCATCCGGCCGCGGGCCACCGCGCTCAGCGCCAGCAGCCGCACCGCCGATTCCGGGCTGCCCTGACGGTGCCGGATCTGCGCCATCAGCTCCACGACGCCGGCGAGATCTGGCATGTCCGCGCGATTCGCCGCCGCCTCGATCACCGTGAACACCTTCGGTTCCGCGGCGTCCGGACGGCCTTCGGCCAGCAACAGCGTGGCTTCGACGATGGCGATCAGTTCCGCCTCGAAACCCTCCGGGGCCGGCCAGGCCGGCGGCATCCGGGCCAGTTCCTCGTGCACCGTGCGTGCTTCGGCGATCCGGTTCTGCCGGATCAGCAGCTCGGACCGGCCCATCATGATGATCATCCGGAGCCCGCGGCTCCCAGCGGCGGCGTACTGTTCCGCGGCCTCCAGCTCACGCCACGCGCCGTCCTGGTCTCCCGCGCGCGAACGTTCCATCGCCAGCCGCCACCATTGCTGCACCACGTCGTCCCGCGACCGCAATTCCATCATCAGCCGCAGGCCCTCGGTGTAGCCCTCGATCGCCGCCTCGTGCTCGCCGGCCTGGGACAGTGCCGCGGCGCGGAAGCCGTGTGTCATGCCCATGCCCCAGCGGTCGCCGACCTCCGCGAAGCCCTGGTAGGCGAGTTCCCGCGCCCGCTCGGCGCCGTCGAGGTCGCCGCAATCCCCGAGGATGAAGCTTTCCGCCCAGCGTCCGGCGGCTCGGCCCCACACGTCGTCCCGCTCGACCGCGCGGCGGACCTCCCGCTTCGCCAGTTCCTTCTCGCCGTTGATGTAGGCCACTATCGGCATACCCACCCACAGCCACGGATTCCCGTCCACCGCACCGGTCCGCACGCATTCCTCGAGCAGCTCCCGCACATTCGCTCGATCGTTCGCCCCGGACGTCGTCCGGACCAGCACCTGGCACAGCCTCAGGCTCGCGGCCAGGTCCGGCCGCAACCGATCGTCGAATTCGAGCACTTCGTCGACGAATGCCGCGACGCGTTCGTTCTGGCCGACGATGTTCCAGTACCAGAACAGCCCGAACAGCAGCCGGGCCGCCGATTGCGGGTCGCCCGTTTCGATCGCGGTACGCAGCCCGGCGGTGAAGTTGTCGCTCTCCTGCTCGTACACGTCGATCGCGTCGAGCTGATCCCGGCCGCGCAGCAACGATTCGTTGCGCTCGGCCAGTTCCGCGTAGTACTTGACCATCGCCGCGCGCAGCCGGTCCGCTTCGCCGGATTCGGCCAGCCGCTCGGCCGCGTAAACGCGCAGGGTTTCCAGCAGCCGGTACCGGCCGCCCACGGCGTCCACGGCGTCCACAATGGACTTCTCGACCAGCGACCCGAGCACGTACACGACGTCGCGGGCAGGCAGCTCCTCGTCCGCGCAGACGTTTTCCACCGCTTCCTCGGAGAAACTCGCCGCGAACACGCTCAGCCGGCGAGCCAGCCGGATCTCGTCCTCGGTGAGCAGGTCCCAGCTCCACTCCACCACCGCGCGCAGCGTGCGCTGCCGCGGCAGCGCCGTCCGGCTGCCGGAAGTCAGCAGCCGGAACCGATCGTCAAGGCGTTCCGCGATCTGCCCGGCCGTCATCGACCGCAGCCGGGCGGCGGCCAGTTCCAGCGCCAGCGGCATTCCGTCCAGCCGCCTGCAGATCTGCCGCACCGCGTCCACAGTGGACTCGTCGAGCCGGAATCCGGGGCGGACCGCCACCGCTCGGTCCAGGAACAGCCGAACCGAATCGAGCGTCGCGACATCCGCGGGCGGCGCGGTCTCGTCCGGAACCGGCAGCGGCCCGAGCGGGCACAGCGCCTCTCCGGTGATGGCCAGCGGCTCCCGGCTGGTGGCGAGCACCCGCACCGACGGCAACCGGCGCAGCAACTCCTCGGCGAGCGCCGCGGCGGTGTCCACCAGGTGCTCGCAGTTGTCCAGCACCAGCAACGCCTCTGCACCGCTGAGCGCTTCCACCACGTGCTCGATCGGATCGATCAGCCGACGCCGCGCCTCGGTGTCGGTCACCCGCACGTCACGCACCTCCAGCGCGGTGAGCAGCGCGGACACCACGTCGCCTGCTTCTCGCACACCGGCCAGCGGGACGAACCACACCCGGCCGGCCGCGTGCGCCGGATGCCGCGACGCCACTTCCGTCGAAAGCCGGGTCTTGCCGGCCCCGCCCGGGCCGACCAGGGTGACCAGCCGGGCCCCTTCCAGGAGCTCGTCGAGCAGTTTCAGCTCGTCGGTCCGGCCGATGAAGCTGGTCAGCCGCTGCGGCAGCCGATCGACCCGCACCGCCACCCGCGGATACTCGCCGCGCAGCGCGCGAAGATGGACTTCCTGCAGCTCAGCCGACGGATCCACGCCCAGCTCGTCTGCCAGCGTCGCGCGGATCGCGGTGTACGCGGCCAGCGCCTCCGCCTGCCTGCCCGCAGCCGCGAGCGCCCGGATGCGCAGGCCGGCCAGCCGCTCCCGCAGCGGGTGCGCCTGCGCCGCGGCGGTCAGCTCGGCCAGCACTTCGGAATGCCGGCCCAGCCGAATCTCCGCCTCGAACCAGTCCTCGCTGGTCTCCGTCCGCCGCTCGTCCAGCAACGTGGCGGGCGCGGCGGCGAAAGGCGCGTCCAGCACGTCCGAGAGCGCCGCCCCGCGCCACAACGCGAGCGCGGCGGAGAGCGATTCGGCGGCCGCGCTGTCCCGTCCAGCGGAAAGCTCCCGGCGGCCCTTCGCGGACAAGCGCTCGAACTGGTGCAGGTCGACCGCCTCCGGCGGCACCGCGAGCCGGTAGCCGCCGCTGCCGGACTCCAACTCGACCCCGGCCGGCCGCAGTACCCGGCGCAGCCGTGAGACGAGCGACTGCAACGCGTTCGCGGCGTCCGCCGGCGGCTCAGCGCCCCACAGGCCGTCGATCAGCGCCTCGACCGGCACCGCGCGGCCGGCGTCCAGCGCGAGCCGGGACAGGAGCATGCGAAGGCGGGCACCGCCGATGTCGATCGGCGTGCCGTCGTCTCCCTCCGCTCGCAGCGGGCCCAGCAGTGCCACGCGCACCGGTCCAGCTTTCCAGACGAACAGCCCGCCGTGTCAGAGCCCGACGGAAGTGTGGACTTTCGGGACAATTCACCGGACATCGGTTACGGCGCGCCCGCACGGCGCTACGTTGCGAGTGATCCACACGCAGACAGGAGTGTCCATGAGAGCACCGCACCGCTGGCGTCGTCCGGCAGTGACCGTCGCAGCCACCCTCACCGCACTGACGCTCGGCACCGGCATCGCATCGGCGGGCCAGGACGGCTGGGGACGGCCGACGCCCGGCTCGGACGGGGGCGGGGACAGCTACTACCCGCAGGACGGCAACGGCGGGTACGACGTCTCCGACTACGACCTCAAGGTCACCTACGCGCCGGACAGCCACCAGCTGACCGGCCTGCAGACGGTCTACGCACGGGCGACCCAGTCGCTCAGCTCGTTCAACCTCGACCTCAAGGGCCTCACCGTCGACTCGGTGAAGGTCAACGGCCTGCCCGCCAAGTTCAGCCGCACCGGCGACCACGAACTCGTGATCACGCCGCGCTTCCCGCTGCTGCGCGGGCTGCCCTTCCGCGCCGAGATCGCCTATCACGGCATCCCGCAGGCGATCGAAGACCCGAACCTCGGCGCGAACGGCTGGCAGTACGCCAAGTCCGGCGGCGCGTTCGTGGCCGGCGAGCCGAAATCGGCCACCACCTGGTACCCGGTGAACGACACCCCGCTGGACAAGGCCCGGTTCCACCTGGCCATCACGGTTCCGGACGAGTGGGGCGTGATCTCCAACGGCCGCGAGAAGGGCACTTACAAAACCGCGGCGGGCACCACGCACGTCTGGTCCGAGGACACCCCGGCCGTGCCCTACATGACCACGGTCGCGATCGACAAGTGGACCTTCGACAAGCGCCAGCGCGCGGACGGCACCCCGATCGTCAGCGCGTTCGCGCCGGGCACACCGGACTCCACGAAACAGGCCGACGCGCGGCTGCCGGAGATCCTCGACTTCCTCGAGTCGAAGTTCGGCAAGTACCCGGTCGACGCCGCGGGCGGCATCTACCTGGCCGAGCCGATCGGGTTCTCTCTGGAGACGCTGAGCAGGCCGATCTACTCCGGCCGCGCGGGCAACGTCTCCACGATCGTGCACGAGAACGCGCACCAGTGGTACGGCGACACGGTTGCCGTCGACCACTGGAAGGACGTCTGTCTCAACGAGTGCTTCGCGTCCTACGCGACCTGGCTGTGGTCGCAGGCGAAGGACGGACAGGACCTGGACGCCAGGTATCTCAAGACCGTCGCCGCGGCCTCGGACCAGTTCTGGGCGGGCAAGCTGTACGACATGGGCCCGGGCAACGAGTTCACCTACGTGTACTCCAAGGGCCCGGTCATGCTGCACGCGCTGAGCAAGTACCTGGGACAGGCTGCCTTCGATCAGGTGCTGAAGACGTGGAACGGCTTGCATCACAACGGAAACGCCAGCATGCAGGAGTTCCAGCACTACTGCGAAGCAGTGGGGCACAAGGATCTGCAGGGCTTCTTCGACGCGTGGATCTACGGCAACGGCAAGCCGGCGCCGGAATACCTCTACCCCGGCGACCTGAAGCCGGCCAACGGATGACCGTTCTGCTGACCGGCTTCGCGCCGTTCGACGGAGCGGCGACGAATCCTTCTTGGCAGGCAGCTTCGCGGGCAGCGGCGCAGCGGAGGGACACGGTGGCCGTCGAGCTGCCGTGCGAGTTCGCTGCGGCGCTGCCCGCGCTGCGCGCCGCCATCGGAGAACACCGGCCGGAACTGGTCGTCTGCACCGGCCTGGCCGGCGGGCGCGACCACGTGTCGCCGGAGCGCGTCGCGATCAACCTGATCGACGCGCGGATCCCGGACAACGCGGGTGCGCAGCCGATCGACGTGCCGGTGGTTTCCGGCGGACCGTCGGCGTACTTCACGACGCTGCCGGTGAAGGCCGCGGTCGCCGCGATTCAGGAGGCCGGCGTGCCCGCCGCGGTTTCCTACACCGCTGGGACGTACGTGTGCAACCAGGTCTTCTACGGCCTGATGCACCTGATCGCGACGGAGTTCCCCGGGCTGCGCGGCGGATTCGTGCATGTGCCGGAGGAAGCCGTGCTGCCGTTGGACGAGATCGCGCGGGCGCTGGCGATCGTGGTGGACACGGCGCTGACCGTTTCCGAGGACGTCGCGGTCTCGGCGGGCACGCTCGACTGAACCGCTCGGCTCACTCGCCGGGCCGGACAGTCCGTTCGAAGTACCAGACCAGGTCCTGCGGGGTACGGCTCGTGTGCGAAGCGCTGGAATCCATGACGGTGCCGACCACCGCCATGGTGTCGGCCTGATAGACCAGCAGCCCCAGCTGCGGGCCGATGCCGGCGAGGTAGCGCCCGGACAGCCCGGTTTTCGCCTGCCAGGTCGCCGACGCGACGGTGCCCGCCATGTCCTTGCGCGCGCTCGCCTCGATCTGGTCGAGGGTGAGTCCTTCGTGGAAGGCGACCCGGGTGCCGTCCGGGAAGCGGCACACTGCGGTGCGCAGCGCGCCCAGCGCGTGCGCCAGCTCCGGGTCGTCCGAGCAGGAGGCGCGGGCTTGGATGGTCGGCCCGGCGAGGCGGCGCATGCACGGCGTGAGGCCGTTCTCGCCCGGCTGGGCCGGGCGGGTGTCCGGGCAGCCCGGGACCGGCGGCTCCACGGACTTGCCGGCGTTGCTCGCCGGGCCGGCGGCTTCCGGGCTGTCCCGCGATGTGCCAGGGAGAAGGACCACGGCGAGCACGATCCCGACAACCACCACTACGGCCGCGGCGGCCGACGCGATCATCGTGGTCCGGCTGAACCGTTTCTTCGGCGGTTGCCGCTGCCAGCCGCCAGGCGGCGGAACCGGCATCGCGGGCTGCGGCGGCTGCTGCTGCGGCCCGGACTGCGGTTGCCGCCAACCGGGCGCGGACGGCACCGGAGCCGCAGCGGACGGAGCCCGCGTCGGAGTCGGAACCGGCGGAGCCTGTATCGGCACCGACGGGGCTGGCGGCGAAGGCGGGATCGCCACCGGCCCGGACTGCGATGCCTGCTCCTCGGCCCGCACGTGATGCAATCCGAAGGCGACCGCCGTCTCCGGCTGGTCCTCGGTGGTCGGCACCACGCCGAGCTTCGACCCCACCAGCGAGGCCAGCAACGGCATCCGGCTGGGCCCGCCGACCAGGTACACGCCGACCAGCTGTTCCGGCGTCAGCCCGGCGCGGGAGATCGTCGCCGCGAGCATTTCCGCGCTGCGCAACAGATTCGGCCGCACCAGAGCTTCCAGCTCACCCCGGGTGACAAGCACGTCGCCGAACGGATCCGGCATCGGCACCTCGGTGTGCACGTGCCGGGAAAGGCTTTCCTTGGCGTCGCGGACGTCCTGCAGCAGCACCCGGCGCAGCCGGCGATCGCTCGTGGTCTGCGGCCGCAGCAGCCGTTGCCACTGACCGGGATCGGTGTGCGACACCGACCGTCCGATGTGGACCAGCAGCGCCTGGTCGATGTCCAGGCTGCCGAGATCCGGCAGCCCGTCCTCGGCGAGCACCGTCATGTCCGCCCCGACGACCGCGCAGTCGAAGGTGCCCGCCCCGAGGTCGTAGATGGCGATCGGCCCGCTCCGCGGTGCCTGCGCGCGCAATGTCGCGTAGTGCGCGGCCGCCGCGACCGGCTCGGGCACGAGCCGTATCTGGGCGAACCCGGCTTTGAGCGCGGCCTCCCACAGCGTCTGCTGCCGCGTCGCGCCCCAGCCGGCCGGATGCGAAAGCCGCACTTCGCCCGGCACACCGGACAGCTGCCGCTCGGCCTCCTCGCCCATCCGCCGCAAGACCGCGGCGAACGCGTCGGCCACTGGCACGGTGCGGTCGCCGAGCAACAGCTCGCCGTCGTCGATCCGCCGTTTGGGATTGGGCTCGAACCGGCTGGGGTCGAGCCGGGCCCGCCGCTCCGCGTCCTGCCCGACGACCAGCTGCCCGTCCTCCTCGGCGTACACCGCGGAAGACATCGTGACGGACCCGTCGACCTCGATCGCCCGCGGCCCGCGGCCGAAGGCGGCCAGCACGCCGACAGTGCTCGAAGTGCCGAAATCGACAGACAGGACGTCCACGCAGATCCCCTCCCAAACCCCGCCTCATCGTCTCACGGCCCGCGGACGACCTCGGCTTCCGGGACAGCAGGATGCCTCGAAAACCGTGCGCCGCGTTATGGAGAGTCCGCGAAGAGCGTGTCTCAGTTGGCTGGGTGCTGACGGATGTCCGTGAAAGGCCCCTTCCGGGACTCAGATTCCCTCAAGGGGCCCTTCACGGCCGGGTCCGCCCCGTCACCGCGGCCGGAAACGGCTCGTCCCGGTTCTCCTGCAACCGCGAGTAGAAGTCGTTCATCGCCACCGCGGCCTCCGCATGGCGGGCCACCACCTCGGCAACCGGCGCGGACAGCTCCAGTTCGCCCCGCGCCGCCTTGCGGACCGCGGCCAGCCGGGCATCCCGGTCCCACGTCCCGTGCAGCTCGGTCACCAGCCAATTCACCAGGTACATGGCCGCATACCCGTGATCGTGGCCCACGTTCCGCTCGAAGAACTCCCGCTCCTCTTCCGACAGCTCGAAACGCCGCGAAAAAGCCAGACCGAAATCGGTCAGGTACAACCGTTCCCCGTCGGTGAGGAAGTTGTCGAAGTGGTTGTCGAAGTGCAGGACGCCCTGCGCGCGCAGGAACGAGACAGTCTCGAGCACCTGCTCCTCGACACGCGGAGCCGCGTCCAGGTTCGTCGGCAGCCACCGATGCAAAGTGGTCGGAAAGAACTCGCAGAAGAAAACAATGCTGTCCGTCGCGTCCCGCAGTTCAGTGAGCCGCCGGCGCACGGCGGGAGAACCGCCCCAGTACGCCACGTCCTCTTCCAGGCTGCGGTCCGGCACGCGGCCGGAGGCGACGGGCAGGACACGCCAATGGTGCAGCAGCGGGAAGTTCGCGCATTCGCCGCCGAGCACCCAGCCGTTCGCCATCACATGCAGCGCGAGCTCGCGCCAGGCGGAACCCTCCGGCGAGCCCAGGCCGTAGTGGCAGAAGGCAGGCAGGCCATAGAGATTCGCAGTGGAATGCCGGTGCCGCTGTTCCAGCGCCGTGAGCGGCACCCGCTTCGCGAACACCGGCACGCCATCTACGTCCAGCTTGGCGCCGGTGCCGCCGATCCCCTCGGACAGCACCTCGGCGGCGGACAGCCGGTCAAGCAACTGCGCATCGCTCAGCAGCGACAGTGCAGTGCTCGCCCCGACGTGCCGCGAAATTCGCGAAGACCCCATGGTCTCGACAATAGAGAAAGGGCGGCTCCCACGGGTGGGAGCCGCCCTTTCTCGTCGAGCGATCAGTCGTTCTCGGCTTCGCCGTTCTCCGTCGCGCCGATGCTGACCGGCGGGGCGTCCGGCACCGAGGACGGGCGCTTCTCACCGCGGAAGGTGAAGTGCGCTTCGTCGTCGCGGTCCTCCGGGTTGCCGCTCCAGCCCTCGACGTCGACCAGGATGATCTGGCCCGGCTCGACCTCGCCGAACAGGATCTTCTCGGACAGCTGGTCCTCGATCTCGCGCTGGATCGTGCGACGCAGCGGCCGGGCGCCGAGCACCGGGTCGAAGCCGCGCTTGGCCAGCAGCGCCTTCGCCTTCTCGGTGAGCTCGATCTCCATGTCCTTGGCCTTGAGCTGCGTCTCGACCCGGCCGATCATCAGATCCACCATCTCGATGATCTGCTGCTGGTTGAGCTGGTGGAAGACGATGATGTCGTCGATCCGGTTCAGGAACTCCGGCCGGAAATGCTTCTTCATTTCCTCGTTGACCTTCTGCTTCATCTTCTCGTAGCGGTTGGTCGTGTCCGCTCCGGAGGAGAAGCCGAGGCTCACGGACTTGGAGATGTCCGAGGTGCCCAGGTTCGAGGTGAAGATCAGGACGGTGTTCTTGAAGTCGACCGTGCGGCCCTGGCCGTCGGTGAGGCGACCGTCTTCGAGCACCTGCAGGAGGGTGTTGTAGATCTCCTGGTGCGCCTTTTCGATCTCGTCGAAAAGCACCACCGAGAACGGCTTGCGCCGCACCTTCTCGGTCAGCTGCCCGCCCTCTTCGTAGCCGACGTAGCCCGGAGGGGCACCGAAGAGCCGCGAAGCGGTGTAGCGGTCGTGGAACTCGCCCATGTCGATCTGGATGAGCGCGTCGTCCTCGCCGAACAGGAACGCCGCCAGCGCCTTGGACAGCTCGGTCTTACCGACACCGGACGGGCCGGCGAAGATGAACGAACCGGACGGGCGCTTCGGGTCCTTCAGGCCGGCACGGGTGCGGCGGATCGCCTGGGAGACCGCCTTGACGGCGTCTTCCTGGCCGATGATGCGCTTGTGGAGTTCGTCCTCCATGCGCAGCAGCCGGGTGGTCTCCTCCTCGGTGAGCTTGAACACCGGGATGCCGGTCCAGTTCGCCAGCACCTCCGCGATCTGCTCGTCGTCCACCTCGGCGACGACGTCGAGGTCGCCGTCCTTCCACTGCTTCTCGCGCTCGCCCTTCTGGCCGAGGAGCTGCTTCTCCTCGTCGCGCAGGCGCGCGGCCCGCTCGAAGTCCTGCGCGTCGATGGCGGATTCCTTGTCCCGGCGGACGTCGGCGATCTTCTCGTCGAACTCGCGCAGGTCCGGCGGAGCGGTCATCCGGCGGATGCGCATCCGGGCGCCGGCCTCGTCGATCAGGTCGATCGCCTTGTCCGGGAGGAACCGGTCGTTGATGTAGCGGTCGGCCAGGGTGGCGGCCGCGACCAGCGCCGAGTCGGTGATCGAGACGCGGTGGTGCGCCTCGTACCGGTCGCGCAGGCCCTTCAGAATCTCGATGGTGTGCTCGAGCGAGGGCTCGCCGACCTGGATCGGCTGGAAGCGGCGTTCCAGCGCGGCGTCCTTCTCGATGTACTTGCGGTACTCCTCGAGCGTGGTCGCGCCGATCGTCTGCAGCTCGCCGCGGGCCAGCATCGGCTTGAGGATCGACGCCGCGTCGATCGCGCCCTCGGCCGCACCCGCGCCGACGAGCGTGTGCAGCTCGTCGATGAACAGGATGATGTCGCCGCGGGTCTTGATCTCCTTGAGCACCTTCTTCAGGCGCTCTTCGAAGTCACCGCGGTAGCGCGAGCCGGCGACCAGGGAGCCCAGGTCAAGCGTGTACAGCTGCTTGTCCTTGAGCGTCTCCGGCACCTCGCCCTTGACGATGCTCTGGGCGAGGCCCTCGACGACGGCGGTCTTGCCGACGCCCGGCTCGCCGATGAGCACCGGGTTGTTCTTGGTGCGGCGGGACAGCACCTGCATGACCCGCTCGATCTCCTTGCCGCGCCCGATGACCGGGTCGAGCTTGCCCTCGCGGGCGAGCACGGTCATGTTGCGGCCGAACTGGTCCAGCACCAGCGAAGAGGACGGGGTGCCCTCGCCGCGGCCCGAGCTGCCCTCGGTGGACTTCTCGCCGGTCTGGTATCCGGACAGCAGCTGCAGCACCTGCTGGCGGACCCGGTTGAGGTCCGCGCCCAGCTTCACCAGGACCTGGGCGGCGACGCCCTCGCCCTCGCGGATCAGGCCGAGCAGGATGTGCTCCGTGCCGATGTAGTTGTGGCCGAGCTGCAGCGCTTCGCGCAGCGACAGCTCCAGCACCTTCTTCGCCCGAGGCGTGAACGGGATGTGCCCGCTCGGTGCCTGCTGGCCCTGGCCGATGATCTCCTCGACCTGCTGGCGCACGCCCTCGAGGGCGATGCCCAGCGACTCCAGCGCCTTGGCGGCGACACCCTCACCCTCGTGGATCAGACCCAGGAGGATGTGCTCGGTGCCGATGTAGTTGTGGTTGAGCATCCGGGCCTCTTCTTGGGCCAGGACGACCACCCGCCTCGCGCGGTCGGTGAACCTCTCAAACATGCGCACTCCCTCGACTGCTGCGTCGGCGGCCCTTAACTACCGTGGTTCGCACCCACGGAGGACAGCACCGTGAGACCACTCTAGTAGCCAAGCGGTCGCGCTTGCGTACCACTACGGCCTCCGGTGGCCCGTTCGCACCCGGCTGGTGACCATCGCGGCCACCTCTGCTCATCCGGTTGCGCTGCACCTTTACACCCTGCCGAACGTACGGAACCCGTTCAGGATTCCGCCCGGGTGCCCCTGTCCGCTGAGCGCGAACAGCCTGGTTCGGCCGGGTTGCCTTGCCCGGTGCCACCCGATTGGCGCAACATCCGTTCCTCTGTAAGGTTAGGCACGCCTAATGCCACACCACGCCCGGGACGGAGGGGAACCCGCTGAACCCGCAACGCTCGCGCGACGACGCCTTGGAGATCGGCGACGGTCTCGCGTCCTCGCTGGTCCGCGCCGGTGTCCGCTACCAGCTGCGAACGGACGTGCCGGACGGCTGGCTCCGCTGCTCCGACCTGCTGAAAGAGCCGGCGCTCTTCGACGAGTGGCGATCGCTGCTGACCAGCTGGCTCACGCGACAGCACGGCAGTGCGCCTGCCCAGACCGCGGCCAGCTACGTCATGTCCTGGTACCTCTACGTCCCGGCGTACGTCGGCGCGCTGCTGCTGCACCACGAGCGCCGCGTGCCGTCCCTGAAGCCGGAGCAGCTCGCGTTCGGCCTCGGCCCGGACCGGCCGCATCCCGAAGGCATGGCCGTCCTGAGCGACGCCTTCTACTGCTTGCCCACAGACCCCGGCTCCGCGCGCCGCGAGGCCACTGTGGTCCGCGACGAACGCGCGCTCGCAGCGGTGTTGCGCGCGCAGTTCATCGGCCACGCTGCGCGCTTCGTACGCGCGTACGCGCCCGGCACCCGGCTGGGTCGCCGCATGCTGTGGGCAGCCGCTACCGACGCGCTGGACAGCGCGCTGTGGCGCGCTGGGCGACAAGGCGGGACAGCCGAGGCCGAGGGAGCCGGCGTCGCCGACGCTGCCCTCGTGCTGGACGCGCGCTACCGCCCGCTGACCTCGGCGTCCACCTTGCGCACGGCGAGCACCGCCGAGGGGCACCGGTCGTGGGAGCGGCGTCGAGAGAGCTGTTGCTTCTCGTATCTGCTGCCCGGGGAAGCCGAGTGCGACGGCTGCCCGCGCACGTGTCGTCGATGATCTCCATCGAGTGAAAAATTCAGGCGGACGGATTCCGGCCGGCCGCGCCGAGTGCCCGATGCAGCACCGGCGCGCCGTCCGGCACCTCGACCAACGGTCCGAAGACCCCGCCCGCGCGGGCCTGCTCGCCCATCCCGAGCGCGAACGCGAGAACGGCTTCCGCGGCCTCGTCTGAGCAGTTCAGCTCGGTGCCGCTAGCCTTGGTCAAGTCCCAGGCGTGGAAGACGAACTCGCCGAGCACCATGTCGCCGATCACTGCGGCGGGGAGGTCGCGCGGCCCGAATTTGACGGTGCCGGTCCAGCTTTCCGGCTTCTGGAGCGTCGAGACCAGCTGCTCGGTCAGCTTCGTGAGCCTCGGCAGCCAATCGTCGCCGGCGAGCGAAGCTTCGGCCTCGGTGGGCGCCGGCGGCTCGTACGGCTCGCGCCGGAGCGCGGCGTCGAGCCACGGCCCCCAATAGAGCAAGTGGTTGACGAGACCGCGGACGTCGTAGTCGGCACAGTGGGTGGGTGCGGTCGACGATGGCGCGGCGGCCGCGACGCGCACTAGTTCCGCCGCGGCCGGGGCGAGCAGTTCAGCGTGCTGAGACATGTATTCGAGCCAAGCACGATCACCTGCGACCGTCTTGAAATTTCGCGACACACTACCGTTTCGAGGATGCGGCGGATCCCCAGCGGCATCGTGGACGAACAGACGGCGCGCACCAAGTTCACGCTCACCCGGCATCCGCCGGCCGAGGAACTGCGCGACCTCGTCGAGCACCACTGGATGCTGCGCTGGGACCTCACCGAACCGCACGAGCAACAGGTACTGCCCAACCTGTCCGTGCATCTGACGTTCTTTCCCGGCGCCACCGGCGTTTACGGCCCGGCGCACGAACTCTTCACACACCGGCTCGCCGGACGCGGGCACGGGATCGGGGCGCGTTTCCGGCCCGGCGCTTTTCGCGGCTTCCTAGGCGCCCCGCTGCGCGCTCTCGCCGACCGCGTCACCGGCGTGCCGGAGATCTTCGGCCCGGCCTCCGCGCGAACCGGGGAATCCGTCCGGAAGGCGACGACCGACGCACAAATGATCACTGCAATCGACAACTTGCTGATCGCATCCCGGCCGACGATTCCGCGCGCCGCTCGGGTCGCGGTGGAAGCGGTGGAAAAAATCGCGGCGGATCCGGAGGTCATCAAGGTCTCGGATCTGGCGGCGGCGCTCGGTCTCTCGGTGCGAGCGGTGCAGCGGTTGTTCGCCGAGCACGTCGGGACAACGCCGAAGTGGGCGATCCGGATCTACCGGTTGAACGAGGCCGCCCGGTTGCTCGCCAGTCCGCGGCCGCCGGATTACGCGGATCTCGCGGCCCGGCTCGGCTATAGCGACCAGCCGCACTTCACGCGCGACTTCCGCACCGTCACCGGACGCACGCCCGCGGAGTACGCGCGCTCGGCCCGCCGGCCGATGTCGGGCACCCCGGACGACGGAAAGCCGGGAAACTGAGAGCGGGTCGCCGGTCTTCCATTCGCCGCCAGGCCGGGCGGCCCGGGAAGAGATCCGGATTCCCGCACCGATCCTTGCCGGACCGGCGTCTCGCCCGAACGCTAATCCGGGTACGCGAAACGGCCGCCGGGAATACTCCCGACGGCCGTTCGGCGGAGCGGCTGCGAAGTCCGCGAACACTGGCGGCAGTTCTTCTGGTTCTCGAACCGAAGGCCTGCCGCGCGCACGTCCCCTGCGGATCCGGAAATGCCCGGGTCAGTTCTTCTTGTGGTAAGCCTCGACAACTTCCGACGGGATCCGGCCACGGTCGGACACCTGGAAACCGTTCTTGCGGGCCCACGCGCGAATCGCCTGGTTCTGCTCGCGGTCGACCGCGGCCGGACGGGCCGGGGCCTTGCCGCCGGCGACCGGACGCAGCGGCGCACGTTTGCGGCCGCCCGCGCGACGGGCGTGCTCGACGTACTGGGCCAGCGCGTCCCGCAACTCTTCGGCGTTTTCGCCGGAAAGGTCGATCTGGTAGCTGACACCGTCCAAACCGAACTCAACGGTCTCTTCCGCCTCACTGCCGTCGAGGTCGTCGACCAGAGAGACCAGCACCTTCTGTGCCATCTGATTCCTCCTGCGGGGCTTACCCGAATGATCTGGCTACATGATCTGGTTTCGGGGCGAACCCCGAGCAACAGAAGTCTTTGACACCCACATTAATACCCGCTCGCTCCGCCCGAAGCAAATCCGCATTGAGAAAATCCGGTCCGGGCGGAGCGGGTCCGGCTATTCGGGTCGGACGAGCGGGAAGAGGATGGTCTCCCGGATACCGAGCCCGGTCAGTGCCATGAGCAGCCGGTCGATACCCATTCCGACACCGCCGCTCGGCGGCATTCCGTACTCGAGCGCGCGGAGGAAATCCTCGTCGAGACGCATGGCCTCGCTATCGCCGGCCGCGCCGAGCCGGGCCTGTTCGGTGAGCCGCTGCCGTTCCACAACCGGATCCACCAGCTCGGAGTATCCGGTCGCGAGTTCGAATCCGCGGATGTACAGGTCCCACTTCTCGGCAACGCCCGGGCGGCTGCGGTGCTGCCGGGTGAGCGGAGAGGTCTCCAGTGGGAAATCCCGGACGAATGTCGGCTCGTAGAGTCCGTCGCCGACGAGATGTTCCCACAGTTCTTCGACCAGTTTGCCGTGCGCTAGCTTCGGATCGACCTCGATCTCGCGCACGTTGGCGATCTTGTGCAGCGCTTCGGCCGGCGTATCCGGCGTCACTTCTTCGCCGAGCGCTTCCGACAGCGACTCGTACATGCCGAGTGTCGTCCATTCGCCGGAAAGGTCGTACTCGCTTCCGTCGGCAAGAGTGACGACCTGAGTGCCGAGCGAGCTCTCCGCGGCGGCCTGGATGAGTTCCCGGGTCATCACGGCATTCGTGTCGTAAGTCGCGTACGCCTCGTAGTACTCGAGCATCGCGAACTCCGGCGAGTGCGAGGAGTCGCTGCCCTCGTTGCGGAAGTTGCGGTTGATCTCGAAGACCTTCTCGATCCCGCCGACCACGCACCGCTTGAGGTAAAGCTCCGGCGCGATGCGCATGTACAGGTCGAGGTCGAAGGCGTTGGAATGGGTGATGAACGGACGGGCCGCGGCACCACCGGGCACCGTCTGCAGCATCGGCGTCTCGACCTCGGTGAATCCTCGGCGATGAAACGACTCGCGCAGCGAGCGCATCACGGCCGCGCGGGTGCGCACCACGTCGCGTGCCCGGGGCCGCATAATCAGATCGACATAACGCTGCCGGACCCGGGTTTCCTCGGCGAGCTCCTTGAACGCCACCGGCAGCGGCCGCAGCGCCTTCGCCGCGATCTGCCAACTGTCGGCGAGCACCGAAAGCTCGCCGCGCTTGGACGTGATCACCTCGCCCTGAACGAATACGTGGTCGCCGAGATCGACATCGGACTTCCACGACGCGAGCGACTCGGCGCCCACCTTCGCGAGGCTGAGCATCGCCTGCAGTTCCGTGCCGTCACCCTCGCGAAGGGTGGCGAAACACAGTTTGCCCGTATTGCGGAGAAACATGACCCGGCCGGTGACGCCGACCGTCTGGCCGGTGCTGACGTCGGCCTCCAGACCGGAATGCTCGGCCCGGATCTGCGCGAGAGTGTGCGTGCGCGGAACCTGCACCGGGTAAGGATCGGCGCCCTCCGCGATTATCCGGTCGCGCTTGTCCCGGCGCACCCGCATCTGTTCGGGCAGGTCGTCATCGGGCAACGCGTCGGACGCGGGGAATTCGGTCATGGGCACAGGGTACGAACTAGCTGGTGAACCACGTCAACCGGATTCCCCTTAACCGGCACTCACGGTATTAAGCTGGTTACCCGTGACTCACTCTGATCCGGAACTGCACGCCCGGCGGGCATCTTCGTTCGGCGACGAGGCGGCCGCGTATGCCAGGCACCGGCCGGACTATCCGGCGGCGGCGCTCGAATGGGCCGTGCGCGGCGCGGGCCGCCCGGTGCGCGAGGTGCTCGATCTCGCGGCCGGCACCGGAAAATTGACCGCGGGTCTCGCCGAACTCGGTCTCTGCCCGACCGCGGTGGAACCGGATCCGGGGATGCGCGCCGAACTGTCCCGGCTGCTGCCCGGCGTGCCGGCGTTGGCCGGAAAGGCGGAGGACATCCCGCTGCCGGCCGAATCGATGGACGCGGTGTTCATCGGGCAGGCGCTGCATTGGTTCGATCTCGAACCGGCGTTCGCCGAGATCCGCCGGGTGCTGCGCCCGGGCGGAGTGGTGGCGCCGCTCTGGAACCACGAGGACGCGTCGGTGCCGTGGGTCGTCGAGTTTTCCCAGTTGATCCGCACGAGGGTGAGCAGCGGGTTCGCCGACGGAGAGGAAACACTCGCGGCGGATGGCTTCGGCCAGTTCGAACAGGAGAAGTTCCCGCACTCCCAGTGGCGCACCATTGATTCGCTACTGGCTACGGTGGCCACCCATTCGCATTTGCTGGTAGCTAATTCGACCCAGCGTATGGAGATCCTCGACCAGGCTCGCGGCTATCTGGAGTCGGTGCCCGAAGTCTCCCCGGACGGCTTTGCCTATCCGCTGACCACGACGGTTTTCCGGGCCCGCCGGTCCTGAACGGCGACCGAAATCACCACTCAGCGTGCTCGGACGATGCTAACTTCGGCAGTGGCGGTGATCCGCCCCGGACGAGCGCGTCGTACCCGGTGACGACAAGACGGCGCAGTGCACGCATCCGTCACTGCGAAAGGTTCTCGATCATGGCCTGGCTCGTTCTCGTCGTCTCCGGTTTTCTCGAAACTGTCTGGGCGGCCGCGCTCGGCGCGTCGAAAGGCTTCAGCCGGCTCTGGCCGAGCGTGCTGTTCGGCGTCGCGCTGCTGCTGAGCATGTCCGGTCTCGCTTATTCGCTGCGCGACATCCCGCTCGGCACCGGCTATGCGGTGTGGGTCGGCATCGGCGCGGTCGGCACCGCGATCTACGGGATGCTCGCGATGCACGACCCGTTCACCGTCGGCCGGATCGTCTGCCTGGTGCTGATCGTCGCCGGCGTGGTCGGGCTGAAGCTGCTGCACTGAGGCTCAGCCGACGCTGATCTGCAGCCCGCGCAACCGCTCTGGCGCGGAGATCACGTCGATCCCGGTGATCAGGTCGCCGTCGAAGGCGAACGTCAGCACCACCGCCAACCTGCCACGCGGCGCCAGCACCAGACCGGGCACGCCGTCGACCAGCGCGACCTGGGTACTGCGCGCGACCTCCGACGCGAGCAGCGCGCCCTTGCTGACCGCTCGAACGCCGCGCAGGACCACCGGCGCGCTGCCGGTATCCGAGTGCAGGACGACTTCCGGGTCGAGCACCTTCAGCAGCCCGGCGAAGTCGCCTTCGCGGGCGGCGGCCAGATAAGCCTCGACCACTCCGCGTCGTTTGCCGGCGTCGGCCGGCCCGGCCTCGCCGCCGCGCACCCGACGTCGAGCCCGGCTGGCCAGCTGCCGGACCGCCGCTGGGCTGCGGTCGAGGATCTGCGCGAGGTCCTCGAACGGTACGGCGAACATGTCGTGCAGCACGAACGCGATCCGCTCGGCCGGGCCGAGCACGTCGAGCACCACGAGCATCGCCAGCCCGACCGAATCGGCCAGCTGGGCTTCCTCGGCGAGGTCGGTGCCATCGTCACCGCGATCGAACGGCTGCGCGTCCAGCGAGTCCTCGCGTCGGCGTTCCCGCGCGCGCAACAGGTTCAGGCAGACCCGCGCGACCACCGTGGTGAGCCAGGCGGGCAGGTTCTCGACGGCCGAGGTGTCCGCGCTGTCTACCCGCAGCCAGGCTTCCTGCACCGCGTCGTCGGCCTCAGCGAGCGAGCCGAGCATCCGGAACGCGACCCCGCGCAGCCTGGGCCGGTGCTCCTCGAACCGAGCGGCAAGCAGGATCTTTTCGTCCACCGGTCACCCCTCCCCGCCCCACCACCGTCCGCAAACCGGCCGGTGGAGCCGCTCTGTCACATTCCGGCCGCGGGCGGTTTCAACCCCCATAAGACCCCAGCCCCAGCGGCACCCTATCTCGGAGGAACTGTCATGACGACAATCTTGGTCACCGGCGGCACCGGAACCCTCGGCCGTCTGGTCGTTCCCGCGCTCGGCGACGCGAAGGTCCGCGTCCTGAGCCGCCGCGCGAAGGGCGAAGGCCAGTTCGCCTGCGACCTGATGACCGGCGAGGGCCTGGCCCCCGCGGTCGACGGCGCGGACGTGGTCGTGCACTTGGCCGGCGGCCCGAAGGGCGACGACGTGGCCACCGCGAATCTCGTCCACGCGGCCGAACGCGCCGGCGTCGGGCACCTGGTTTTCATCTCGGTGATCGCCGCGGACGCGGTGCCGCTGGGCTATTTCCGCCGCAAGCACGAAGCGGAAAAGATCGTGGCGGGCCTGCCTTCGACGATTCTGCGCGCCGCCCAGTTCCACGGACTCTGCCTGAATGCCGTGCGGTCGGCGGCAAAAATGCCAATGGTGCCAGTGCCGGCGATCCGTTTCCAGCCGGTGGACGCGCGCGAAGTGGCGGAACGGATCGCGCGGCTCGCGCTCGGCCAGCCGACCGGACGAGTACGCGATTTGGCCGGCCCCACCGTGTACAGCATGCGAGAACTGGTCGAACAGTACTTGCGGGCCACCGGCAAACGCCGGCCGAAACTGCCGGTGCGCATTCCGGGCGCGGCGGGGAAGATCTACCGCGCGGGCGGCAATCTCAACCTCGACGCGGACACCGGCGTTCGCACTTTCGAGGACTACCTGGCCGAGCAGGTCGGCTGAAAGCTTGTCTCACGTGGTGCTGTCGTGATGCCTGGGCGGCCAGTGTGCCGGTCTGTCCGTGAAGGGCCCCTTGAGGGAATCCAAGTCCCTCAAGGGGCCCCTCATGGACAGCCCAGCGGACCGTTCGGCGCACCACATGAGACAAGCTCTAACGCACATTCCGTTCGTACACCAGCCGAAGACCGAGCAGCGTGAGGTCCGGGACGTGTTCGGTGATCGTCTCGGACTCGCCGAGCACCAACGGCGCGAGCCCGCCGGTGGCGATCACCGTGACCGGGTCCGTGTTGTCGTGAGACAGCTCCCGCACGATCCGCCGGACCAGGCCGTCGACCTGGCCGGCGAAGCCGTACAGGATGCCGGATTGCAGGCATTCCACCGTGTTCTTGCCGATCACCGAACGCGGCGGGACGAGTTCCACCTTGCGCAGCGCGGCCGCACGGGCGGCCAGCGCGTCCACCGAGATCTCGATGCCCGGAGCGAACGCCCCGCCGAGGAATTCGCCCCGGGCCGAGATCGCGTCGACGTTGGTGGACGTGCCGAAATCGACCACCACGCACGCGGTGGCGTGCAGATGATGCGCGGCAAGGGTGTTCACCAGCCGGTCCGCACCGACTTCCTTCGGGTTGTCGACCAGCAGCGGCACTCCGGTGCGCACGCCTGGCTCGACGACCACCTTCGGCACTCGCGCGTAGTACCGGCCGAGCATCACCCGCAGTTCGCGCAGCACCGCGGGCACGGTGGACAGTGCGCCGATCCCGGTGACCGCGTCCGCGTGCGGACCGAGCAGGCCGCGCATGGTGAGCGCGAGCTCGTCCGCGGTCATCTGCGCGTCCGTGCGCATCCGCCAGTCGCCGACCAGCTCGGTCCCCTGGTAGAGGCCGAGGTTGATGTTGGTGTTCCCGACGTCGACTGTGAGCAGCAACGAGGTCTTCCTTACTGCGGCTCGCGAATCGCCGCCCGGCGGTCGGTCAGTTGTCGGCGTGCAGCAACGCGTCGAGCCGGCGCGCGTCGGCGGTTTCGGCCACCGGGAAGGCGATCGTCTCCTCCTCCGGCAGCGTGACCGTGCCGCTGAGCAGGCCGGAGCCGTCCGGCGCGTGCGCCGGGTCGGTGCCGCGTTCGACGATCCGGTTGTAATCGTCCACAAAGATCACTCGCGGCCGGTAGCTGCGCGCCTCCGCGTCGTCCATCTGCCCGTAGGCGATGAGGATGACCAGGTCGCCCGGGTGCACCAGGTGCGCCGCGGCGCCGTTGATGCCGAGCACGCCGCTGCCGCGCTCGCCGGTGATGACGTAGGTCTCCAGCCGGGCGCCGTTCGTGACGTCCACAATGGACACCTGCTCGCCTTCGAGCAGATCGGCGGCGTCCATGAGGTCCTCGTCGACAGTGACCGACCCGACGTAGTGCAGGTCGGCCTGGGTCACGGTGGCCCGGTGGATCTTCGACTTCAGCATCGTGCGGTACATGGTGGACTCTCCCTATTCCCCTGCGTCCGGATCCGCGCTCGGATGCTCCACGGCTTTTCCGAGCAGCACTCCCACGTTGTCGATCAGCCGGGTACTCCCCACCCGGGCAGCGATCAGCAACCGTGCCTCACCGTCGACGGGCGCCGGCCCGAGATCGGTTCCCCTCAATTCCAGATAATCCACTTTCACCTGCGGCCGGGCCGCGAGCGTCTTCCGCGCCAGGTCCAGCACGGCCTCCGCCCCGTCCCGTCCGACGTGCGCCCCCGCCGACAGCGCGGCGGAGAGCACAACCGCGTCTTCGCGCTGTTCCGGCGTCAGGTAGACGTTGCGCGAGGACAGCGCGAGGCCGTCCCGTTCGCGCACCGTCGGCACCCCGATGATGCGGGTGTCGATGTTCAGGTCCTTCACCATCCGCTTGATCAGCACCAGCTGCTGGTAGTCCTTCTCCCCGAAGAACGCGTAGTCCGGGCGGACCACGTTGAGCAGCTTCGCGACGATGGTGAGCATCCCGGAGAAGTGCCCGGGCCGGGCGGCTCCTTCGAGCTGGTCGCCGAGCGGACCGGGGTTCAGCGTGATCACGGCGTTCTCGTCGATCAGGTCGGACGCCTTCGGCGTGAACGCCAGCTCGACCCCGGCCTCGGACAGCGTCGACAAATCGGCTTCGAGCTGCCGCGGGTACGCCTCGAAGTCCTCGCCCTCGCCGAACTGCAACGGGTTCACGAAGATCGACGCGGCGACGACGGTGTTCGGCAGCCGCTTGGCCCGGCGCAGCAGTTCGCGGTGCCCGTCGTGCAGCGCGCCCATGGTAGGCACCAGCGCGATCTTCCGGCCGACGCTGCGCAGCGCCCGGCTCACCTGGCTGATGTGCTCGGGCGGCTGGAACGTGTTGAGCGTTCCGCGCTGGAATTTCGGTGTCGTCACGGGGTTTGTCCTTCGGCGGGGTCGGCGAGAAGATCGGTCAGTTCGCCCGCGGCCGCGGGGTCCAGCAGACCGGCGGCACGGGACAGCTCGGCCGTGCGCCGGGCCAGCGCCCGGTAGGCCGGGACGATCTGCGGCGCCCGGTCCGAGAGCACGTCGAGGTGCTTGCGGACGGTGCCGAGATCACCACGCGGGACCGGTCCGGTGAGGGCGCGGTCCCCGTGGCGGAGAACATTGTCCAATGCCGCCGAAAGCAGCGGCGCGGCGAGTCGTTCCGGATGTCCGATTCCGGCGTCGCGCAGGGTTTCCGTGCAGTCCGCGACGAGCGTCATCAGGTGATTCGCGCCGTGCGCGAGGGCCGCGTGATACAGCGCACGCGCGGATTCCGGGACGCGCACCGGCTCGGCGCCCATCTCGACCGCGAGCGCTTCGCCGACATTCCAGGCCGCTTCGTCGTCCGGAGCGGCGGTGACGCCGATGCTCGCCGAGGCAAGGCGTTCCAGGTCTTCCTCGCGGCCGGTGAAGGTGAGCACCGGATGCAACGCGAGCGGCAGCGCGCCGATTTCGGCGACCGGCGCCAGCACGTCGATGCCGTGCGCGCCCGAGGTGTGCACGACGATCTGGCCCGCGCGGACGGATCCCGTCGCGACGAGACCGCGGACCGTGCCCGCCAGCGCGTCGTCCGGCAACGCGAGCAACACGAGATCGGCTCGCCGCACGACCTCGTCGGGCGGCAGCAACGGAACCCCGGGCAGCAGCCGCTCGGCGCGGTTCAGCGAGGCAGCGGACAATCCGGATGCGGCAACGACAGTGTGCCCGGCCCGCGCCAGCGCGGCACCGAGGACGCTGCCCACCCGGCCAGCGGAAACGACGCCCACGGCGAGGCGGGCTGGTCGGTTCATGGCGTGCGCCTGTGGACGCTCATGGCTCGAAACTCCTAGTGCTCGTTCCAGTCCCGCTCTGTGGGCGCGGGTACCAGACGACGGCGCGAGAGTAGCCCCGACCCGGCGGGATCGCGGCACCTGGGTGACCAGCTTCACCCGGGTCGTCCAATCGCGCCCGTACCTTATTCGGGTTCTCCCGCGCCGGGATCGAGCAGCCTCGGATCCCCCGGTGGAACGCCGTTTTTGCCACGGACGAGCTACCCCGGACGGGGAATGTTCACCGACTGTCGCCGCTGTTGGCCAATCGCACCGCATCGGCCCGCGCGTCCCGCAGTGCCTGCAGCAATTCGGCTTGGCGCTGCCGGTCCTGCTCGGTGCGCAGCCGAGTGCGGCGGAGGAATGCGAGTTCGGTCACGCTCGCCTGATATCGGCCGACCGCTCGCGCGGCCGCCCGGCCGGATTCCTTGCGGGCCTGCTTCCGCCACGCCCGCCGCCCGGACAAGCTTGCCAGCAAGTCGATCTCGGCCGGCGCGATCCACCGAGCAGCGGCCATCCGGGGCAACGCGGCGGCGACGATCCGCTGCTCTCTGCGGCGCTGCAGCACGATCAGGTAGATCGCCGCGATCAGCAGCGGGAGAATCACGAGAAAATACAGGGTGAGGAAGGATTTCCCGCCGTTGAGCGTCGCCGCGCCGTTCCACAGCGCGTGCAGGCAGACAGCCGCGGCATAGCCGACCATCGGCGCGAGAACGCGCAACCAGCGCTGACTCGCGCGCGCGGCGATGCCGAAGCCGATGCCGGTCAGCACGGTGAACAAAGGGTGCGTGAACGGCGAAAGCACTCCGCGCATGAGAAAAGCGGCGAGGACACCACTGCTGGTGCCGTTGCCGAAGCCGTGATCCGCGAACGCCCGGCCGAAGTAGTAGATGTTCTCGGTGAAGGCGAACCCAGCGGCCGAGAAGCCCGCGTAGACGACGCCGTCGACGATCCCGTCGAATTCCTCGCGCCGCCGCCAAAAGATCAAGAGAACGAAGACGCCCTTGGCTGCTTCTTCGACCAACGGCGCGGATACCAGGGCACTGACCTTGCTGCCGTTGCCGCCGCCGAGAAGAAGATCCCCGAACGCCTCCGCGCCGGTATTGATCAGCAACGCGGTGACGGTCGCGATGCAAGCACCCCACGCGAACGCGGTCAGAAGCAGCTTGGCCGGTTCCGGCTCCCACCGGTCCACCCAGAGAAACCCGGCGACCACCACGGCGACGGGCACCAATGCCGCGACAACGCCAATGGCGACGGCGAGCCATCCGACCCGCGCGGTGGCCAGCCCGAAGAGGAAAAGCCCGCACAACGCCACCACGATCAACCCGAGCACCGGCAACAACACGGTGACATGCCGAGACCGTGCGACCGGGCCCGCCGAACCCGTCGAAGCAGCAGGGATGGTGCCGTTCACGCGGTCACCCTACGCAGACGTCGCCGACAACGCCTGACGACGCACGGGGTTCAGCCCTCTGCGCAGCCAGTTCGCGTGGACGTCCGAGGGCTTGCTGGCTGGTTGCCAATGCGGCCGGGCAGGAAATCTGAACGCAGACACAATCCGGCTTCGCCGCCACGGGAACGACGCCGCCACGAAGGGGCGCGCTGTCCTCAGCCCAGCCACGCCACCGCAAACCGCACCAGCCCTCAGCCCAACCACCGGCCGAAAGCCGCGCTAGTCCTCAGCCCGACGCCGCCGCCGAGGGCTCCCCTCGCTCTTTCCGTTGGCCGCGAGCAACTCGGTCACCGACCGCCCGGCGGCATGGCTCCCGCCAGAGGCCGGCTCCGCCTCCACCGCGCGCCGCCCATGCGCCGATCCCTCGTCAGCCGAGCCAGCATCCGACGGCGAAGCCGCGGAAGCCTCCCAAGCAGGCGGCTCGCCTTCCGGCCGACGCCGCCGCCCGCCACCAGCCGGAGCCGGCGCGGCACCCGTCGACGCGGCCTCGTCAGCCCGCCGCCGGCGCCCGCCCGCCCCGCTGTTCGCCGTGCTCCGGACCGACTCCGGCAACGTCGGATTGACGTCCCCGCCCGGAGCGCCATGGCGCCCAGTGGGCGTCTCCGCCGCCAACGGCGACAAATCCGACCGGGAGAACTGCTCCAGCCGAGACGGTGCCCGAGTGGCCGGCTCAGCATTGACTTCCTTCTCCGGTGCGACCGGCTCCGCATGCCGCCGTCCGGCCGCCGGCTCAACCGGCCGGGAAATCTTCGTAGCCTCGAACGCCGAACCCGACGACCCGGGACTCTCCGCCCGAGAAACCGCCGGCCGAGCGGCCAACCGCGGCGCGGGCCGCGGCTGCTCTTCCTGGGCAGCCGCAGGCACCGGCTCCGGCCTGCTCACCGGCGCGACAGTCCGCGTCGGCTGGGAATCCGCCCTACCCCGCTGAACTGGCTCCGGGGCCTCGTTCTGCGGCCGCCGCGGCACCGGCTTGGTCTGCCCGTCGGCCCGCGCCTCCCGGGGCAGCGGCCGCGGCTTCGACGGCGCAGCATCCCGGCCAAACGGATTCCCTGCCGGACCGCGCGAACCGTCCCGCCCGCGTGTCAGCGGCTCCGCATCAATCGGCTCGTCGTCCTCGTCGAACGCTTCCTGGACGTCGTAGGCCCCGGTGTCGCCAGCGGCGGCATACGCCGCGTCGCGCGGACCACGGTCGCCCGCACCACGCACCGGCGCATTACGCTCATCGCCGCGCCCGGCTGCGCCATTCGGCCCATGCCCGGCACTTCCGTTGCGCGCGAACCCTTCCCCGCCACGGGAATCCGCCGCACCGTTGCGCGACTCGCGCGCCACCTCACTGCGCGAGGCGAACGCGTCGGCGACATTCGATCGGCTCTCGCCTGGCTCCGCGGCGCGACCGCCGCGCGAACCGAAGGCATCCGCCAGATTCGCCCGTCCTCGCGGGGCCCGCTCCGGCACGACGAATTCGCCGCTGTCGCCCGATTCCAGCTCGTCCGCGAACTTCGGCGGCCGCGTGTCCGGCACCGGACGCGACTCCGGCTCCGGCCGTTTCGGCTTGAGCCGCGGCATGTGCGGGCCGCGCGCCGGCGTCTGCCGTTCACCGCTCGCGTCGAAACCGTTGAGCCCAGCGCTGATCGACCCGTTCGCACCGGCGGAACCAGTGCCCCCGGACCCGTTGGCTGGTGCCCGCCGCTGCTCCGCCGGCGCCGAGTCGAACACCCGGTCCATCAATTCGGTCGGCCGCTCGGCGACCTCGACCACCTGCTTGTTCGAGGCCAGCAGCTGCGCCGGCTTCTTCCCGTTGCCGTTCTTGGTTTCCGAGCCCGCGGAAACGAGCCGCTGCTCGTCGTTCAACGCACGCATCCGGGTCGCCTGCGCGGTGAGCGCAACGCGTTCCAGGAGCACCTCGCCACCGAACAGCGACTGCAAGCTTTCGCGCAGCGCAGCCACTTCGGCACGCAACGCATCCAGTTCTTCGCGCGACTGTGCCTGCGCGGCCTCGCGCGCTTCGCTCTCCAGTTCGAGTTCGAACTCCCGCCGGGCCGCGATCTCGCGTTCCAGTTCCAGTTCGTACACCGCCTGCGCCTCGGCGACCGCTTCCTCGCTGTGCGCCGCGTTCTTGCGGGCGCGAACAGCGAGGAAGGCGCCGATCAGGGCAGCCCAGAGCGCCGCGACGATGCCGAGCCGGAGGTACCGGAGGTCGTCGCTGAGCACCAAAACCACGGTGGCGCCGACAGCGAGGAGCAATCCGACGACAAGCCACGGCCTGCCAGGGCGGCGGCCGTGCGAGTCGTCACCCACGCCAGTCATGCCTGACACCGTACCTTCCAGTGATCCGAATGAGACCCAGTCGGTACTTCGAGCGGTGCCATCGAAGCGTTAACCGGTCGTCCCCCGATGGTTCTCCGGTGGCGTCCGACAACAGTGCTCCAGCCACAAACCGGCAGCTACGAGCAGGGCCGAGGACACCGCGCCGACGACCGCGGACCGAGTGTCGGAGACCGCGGCAACGAGTTCGTCACGTCGAGGGAAAACATAGGCGAACGCCGCGATCCAGCCGCCGCCGAGGAAGGCCCCGGCCAACGACGAAGCCTTGGCCAGCGCCACCATGCGCGCGATCCCGACCGCACTGCGCACCCGGCCGGCCCGAACCCGGGACCGGACCGAGAACGCCAGGCCCGCCTCGACCGCGGCGAGCACCGCGAAGGTGGCCCCCGCCAGCAACGGCAGCCGCGGGAGGTTGCCGTAGGCGAACTGGAACAGCACGTAGACCACCGCGAGGCCCAGGATCGCGGCTACGACCAGGTCCCGGGACCGCGTGAAATGCATGCGGCCAGCCTACCGAGCAGGCCGCACCGGCCAGGCGGCCGCGCCTCCGCCCTGGCACTCTTGACTCTCCAGTGACTGGAGACTCCACGATGACGGACATGCCTGGCACGGTCTTCACCATCGGCGAACTGTCCCGGCGCACCGGGCTGCCGGTGAAGACCATCCGGTTCTACTCCGACGAGGGCCTGCTTCCGCCGACGCAGCGGACCAGTGCCGGCTACCGGCTCTACGACGCGCACGCGCTCGCCCGGCTGGAGCTGGTCCGGACCCTGCGCGAACTCGGCGTCGGCCTGCCCGACGTGTCCCGCGCCCTGTCGCGCGAGACAACCATGCACGAGCTGGCCACCAGCCACGTCGACGCGCTGGACGAGCAGATCCGGAAGCTGCGGCTGCGCCGCGCGGTACTGCGCGCGGTGCTGAAACGGGATTCCGAGCTGGAGGAAATGAAACTGATGAATCACCTCGCGCAGATGTCCGACGAGGAACGGCGCCAGCTGGTCGACGAGTTCTGGGACGAGATGGTCGAAGGACTCGACGTCGACACCGAGTTCTACACCAGGATGCGGTCCGCGAAACCGGATCTTCCAGACGATCCGTCTCCGGAACAGCTGGAGGCTTGGCTCGAGTTCGCCGAACTCGTCCGGGACCAGGATTTCCGGCAGCTCATCCGGGCCATGAGCCAGCGCCAGGCCGAGTCTCGCGCCGCCGGGGAGTACGAACAACCGACGAAGGCGCAGCAGCAGAGCTGGTTCGAATGGATCGCCGAAGCGCGCACGGCGCTTGACGCGGGCGCGACTCCGGACGCCCCGTCCGGCCGGGTGCTCGCCGACCGGGTCGCGACCGCCTCGGCCCGGCCGGACCAGGACCCGGCCGACCCGGCGTTCCGCACCCAGCTGGCCGAAACGATCGGAGCGGGCGCGGACCCGCGTGCGGAGCGGTACTGGCAGTTGCTGGCGACCATCAACGGCTGGCCGCCGATCCCGAGCACCCAGGAGGAGATACAGTTCCTGCTGGCCGCGCTGCGGACCGCGTAACCGCGTCTTCCATTCCGCGAAGGGAACATTGAGGAAGTCCGGCTCCCTCAATGTCCCCTTCGCGGACGACAAAGCCTGGCTCAGGCCAAGGTCAGCTCCGGCCGCAGCACCACGCCCGCCCGGTCGCTCTCCGGCAGCCGGGCCAGCAGGTCCGCGGCCCGGCCGTGCCCGGGCACCTCGGCGTCCGGGTCGATCTCCAGCCACGGGATCAGCACGCTCGCCCGCTCCGGGGTGCCCGGATGCGGCAGCAGCAGCTCCGGATCGTCGGACCGCACACCCTGCACGGTCACCACGTCGACATCGAGAGTCCGCGGCCCCCAGCGCAGCTCACGCAGCCGCCCGGCCGCCTGCTCGGCCGCCTGACCGGCGCGCAGCCACGCCCAGTGGTCCCGTGCCGGGTCGTCCACGATGCACAGCGCGTTCAGGAAGTCCGGCTGGTCCTCGACCCCCCACGCCTTCGTCTCGTACACCCCGGAAACCGCGACCAGCGCCGGCCGCACCGCGTCGACCGCGCCGCGCAGGTAAGCCAAGCGATCCCCGAGGTTGGAGCCCAGCGACAGGACCGCGCGGCTCACCGTTCCCGCCGGACCGTAACCGCGACGTCGTCGAACGTCAGCGGGATAGGCGCGGACGGCTTGTGCACCGTCACCTCGACGGCGGTGAGCCGGTCGTCGCGCATGACTTCGTCGGCGATCTTCCCGGCGACGCTCTCGATCAGGTCGTACGGCTCCCCCGCCACGATCCCCGCCGCCAGCTCGGCCAGTTCGCCATAGTGCAGCGTCTTCGTGAGGTCGTCCGACGCGGCGGCCGGTCCGAGGTCGAGCCACGCCACGAGGTCGACGACGAAATCCTGCCCGTCGCGCTTCTCGTGCTCGAACACGCCGTGCCGGCCGAACACGCGCAGTCCGGTGAGCGTAATGCGGTCAGCCATCGGCCCGTCCCCGTTTCCATGCCGCGGCTACCGCCACTGCGTCCAGCGAAGCCCCGACCTCGTGCACCCGCACGCCCCACGCGCCGGCCGCGGCAGCCAGTGCCGAAACCGCCGCAGTCGCGATCTCCCTGCCGTCCGGCGGCCGCGGGGTACCGTCTTTCCCGGCCAGCAGCCGACCGAGGAACCGCTTGCGCGACGCCCCCACCAGCACCGGGAAGCCCAGCGCCAGCAGCGGGTCCAGCCCATGCAGCAATGCCCAGTCGTGCTCGGCGTGCTTCGCGAACCCCAGACCCGGGTCGAGCACGATCTCGCTCTCCGCGACACCGGCCGCGATCGCCGCGTCCACCTGCTTCAGCAGCTCGTCGCGCACTTCGCCGACCACGTCGGTATAGGTGGCCAGTGCGTTCATGTCCTTGCTGTGCCCGCGCCAATGCATCAGCACCCACGGCACCTTGGTCTCCGCGGCGACCCGGCCCATCGCCGGATCGGCGAGCCCGCCGGACACGTCGTTGATCACCCGCGCGCCGGCCGCCACCGCGGCTTCCGCGACCTCGGCCCGCGTGGTGTCGACCGACAGCACCATGCCCTCGGACGCCAGCTGCCGGATCACCGGCAACACCCGCGCGGCCTCGGTCTCCGCGTCCACCCGGGACGCCCCCGGCCGCGTCGACTCACCACCGACGTCGATCAGGTCCGCGCCGCGATGCCACATCTCGCGCGCGTGTTCCAGCGCTTGGTCGAGGTCGAGATAACGGCCTCCGTCGGAGAACGAATCCGGCGTCACGTTCAGCACACCCATCACGGCGCACCGGCCGGGCCGGGGAATCACCGGCGCCCCCGGATCAGTTCGATCGCCTCGGCACGCGACGTCGCCGACGAGCGCAGCAGCCCGCGCACCGCCGACGTGGTGGTCCGCGAACCGGGCTTGCGGATGCCGCGCACCGACATGCACAGGTGCTCGGCCTCGATCACGACGATGGCGCCGCGCGGCTCCAGCTTGCGCACCAGCGCGTCGGCGATCTGCGAGGTGAGCCGCTCCTGCACCTGCGGGCGCTTGGCATAGAGGTCGACGAGCCGGGCGAGCTTGGAAAGCCCGGTGACCTTGCCGTCGCCGTTCGGGATATAGCCGACATGAGCGACACCGTGGAAGCTCAGCAGGTGATGCTCGCAGGTCGAGTACATCGGGATGTCCGTGACCAGCACGAGCTCCTCGTGCGATTCGTCGAACGTCCGCGCCAGCACCTCGTCCGGATCGAGGTAGAGGCCGGCGAACATTTCCCGGTAAGCGCGAGCGACCCGGGCCGGGGTGTCCTGGAGACCGTCCCGATCCGGGTCCTCACCGCAGGCGAGCAGCAGCTCGCGGATCGCGCGCTCCGCCCGGTCCTGATCGAAGACCGGGCGGAAGCCGTCTTTACTGCTTGTCTTGTCCGTCGACGTCACGCCGATGCTGCCCCTCGTCCGGCTGCTGGCCGTTCGCGCCGTCGGCGAACCAGCCCTGCTCACGCGGACGGTCTTCGGCGGGGCGCCACGGCTGGCCGCCCGGGGACGTCGCCGGGGTCCAGCCCGGAGGCGCCCCGTAGTTCGGCGGACCGCTCTGCGCACCGCCCGGGCCACCGGGCTGGTAGCCGCCCGCCGGACCGCCCGGCTGCTGCCCACCATACGGCTGGGGCCAGCGACCGGTTCCGTTCGGCCCGGGAGCCGGACGGCCGCCGTTGGCCTGCGGCGGGGCGTACGGGTTGGCGTTCGGGTCCGGCACCGGGTAGGCCGGGGCGGCCGGAAGCTCGCCCGAGCCGGGCATGGTGCCCACCGGAGCCGGAGCCGGAGCCGGAGCGGCCTGCAGGACGGGCTTCGCCTTCTCCGGCGGCGGCCACGGCTCGCCGCGCTCCATCGCCAGCTCGCCCGGGGTCTTGATCGGCGGCTTGTCCGACGGGGTGCGCTCGCCGAACTCGTTGAAGACAGTGATGTGCGGGCGCTTCTCGACGGTCGCGAAGATCCGCTCGAGGTCCTTGCGCTGCAGCGTCTCCTTCTCCAGGAGCTCGATGACCAGGTTGTCGAGCACGTCGCGGTAGGTGTTCAGCACGTGCCACGCCTCGGTGTGCGCGGTCTCGATGAGCTTGCGCACCTCCTCGTCGATCTCGTGCGCCACCTCGAGCGAGTAGTCGGCCTGCCGTCCGGCGGACCGGCCGAGGAACGGGTCGCCCTGCTCCTGGCCGTACTTCACCGCGCCGAGGCGCGCGCTCATGCCGTACTCGGTGACCATCGCGCGGGCGATCTTCGTCGCCTGCTCGATGTCCGACGACGCGCCGGTGGTCGGCTCGTGGAACACGAGTTCCTCGGCCGTGCGGCCGCCCATCGCGAACACCAGCCGTCCGATCATCTCCGACCGGGTCATCAGCTGCTTGTCGTCTTCCGGCACCAGCAGGGCGTGCCCGCCGGTCCGGCCGCGCGGCAGGATGGTCAGCTTGTACACCGGTTCGATGTCCGGCATCGCCCACGCGGCGAGCGCGTGCCCGCCCTCGTGGTAGGCGGTGATCTTCTTTTCCTTCTCGGAAATGATCCGGCTCTTGCGCGCCGGGCCGCCGACCACGCGGTCGACCGATTCCTCGAGCGCGACGTCGGTGATCACGTGCCCGTTCTCGCGAGCGGTCAGCAGCGCGGCTTCGTTCAGCACGTTGGCCAGGTCCGCACCGGACATGCCGACGGTGCGCTTGGCCAGCCCGGTCAGGTCGGTGCCCTGCGCGATCGGCTTGCCCTTGGCGTGCACCTCGAGGATCGCCTTGCGGCCGAGCAGGTCCGGCGCGGACACCGGGATCTGCCGGTCGAACCGGCCCGGGCGCAGCAGCGCCGGGTCGAGGATGTCCGGCCGGTTGGTGGCCGCGATGAGGATGATGCCGCCGCGGGCGTCGAAGCCGTCCATCTCGACCAGCAGCTGGTTCAGCGTCTGCTCGCGCTCGTCGTGGCCGCCGCCGAGGCCGGCGCCGCGCTGGCGGCCGACCGCGTCGATCTCGTCCACGAAGATGATGCACGGCGCGTTCTGCTTGGCCTGCTCGAACAGATCGCGGACGCGCGAGGCACCGACACCGACGAACATCTCGACGAAGTCCGAACCGGAGATCGTGTAGAACGGCACGCCCGCCTCGCCCGCGACGGCTCGCGCGAGCAGCGTCTTGCCGGTACCGGGCGGCCCGTAGAGCAGAACGCCCTTCGGGATCTTCGCGCCGAGTGCCTGGTAGCGCGCCGGGTTCTGCAGGAAGTCCTTGATCTCGTACAGCTCTTCGACGGCCTCGTCAGCGCCCGCGACGTCGCCGAAGGTCGTCTTCGGCATGTCCTTGTTGAGCTGCTTCGCCTTCGACTTGCCGAAGTTGAGGACGCGGTTCCCGCCGCCCTGGGCGTTGTTCATCATCCACATCAGCAGGCCGAGCACCAGCGCCAGCGGGATCGCGAAGATCAGGATCTGGGTCAGCAGGCTCTGCTGGGTGACCTTGGTGGTGAACTTGACGGGCTGCCCGTCGGCCTTCGCGGCGATCAGCTTGTCGTAGATCTCCTGCGAGGCATTCGCGGGGAACTGCGCGATGATCTGGTCGGTCTGGACGCCGTCGACGTCGATCTTGGACGTGAGCTGCAGCTTGAGCTGCTGCTCCTTGTCCTCGAGGCTGGCTTCCTTGACGTGGTTCTGGGCGACCTGGTTCATCGCCGTCGAGATAGGAGCCTGGGTGTAGCCACGATTGCTGTCGAAGATCGTGTTGTAGGCGAACAACGCCAGCAACCCCGCGACGATCCACAGCAGTGGGTTCCTGAGCACGCTCTTCCGGTTCATACGACTCGGCCCTTGCGGCCTCGACCCTCCCTGGTTGGGCGGCTCCTGTGATACCCGCCATCGCGATCTTGACAACCGTGGACGCCTGGGGCGCCCGTCCCACCAGGGTACCGTCCGGGCGGGCGGAGAAGCCTGGTGAGCCTCTCGCAGGTCAACGGCCAATCCCGCGCGAGGGTTCCCGGTCTTGGCCGACCGGTTGCCGGGCTAGCGGGTGTCGACCGCCACCGAAGCCACCATTTCACCCAGCCTGCTGCGCAGCGTCGCCGGGTCGGCGGGCGCGACGGTGACCCATTCGCGGCCGTCCGAACCGGGCCGTGACAAGCTCAGATACCGTCCGGTGGCGGTGTCGAACCAGCCCAGGACCCGCGACCGCTGCCGGGTGCCGAGCTGCGAGCGGCTGTTCGCTGCCAGCTGACCGCCGCGCAGCCGCGGCTGGCCCGCGATGAGCCCGTAGGTCTCCCGCGGGTCGACGTTCGCGCGCTCGCTGAGTGACTGACGTCTCGGCCGACGACCGCTCTTTTCCTCGGACTCGCCGCCGCCCGCGGCGACCGGGACCCGGATCGGCGGCGTGTGCAGCGCCTCGTCCAGGGGAAGCGTGACCGACGCCTCACTGCCGCGCGGCCCGCCCGGCAGCAGTTCGACGATCGCGGAGACGAGCGCGTCCGGCGCGACCTCGCGCAGCCAGATGCCGTCGGCGTCCTGGATGGCGACCACTCCGGTCCGCTCGTCGCCGGCCGCGAGCAGCGCCACCGGCGGGTGCTCGAACTGCGGGATGTGCAGCGCGTCGATCGAGTGCGGGGCGCGCGCGAGCAGCGTCAGCCAGTCCTCGATGTCGGGGTCGAGCCGGCCACGGGAATCCCGGATGCCGCGCGCCTTCAGCTCGGCGTCGACGCGGTGCCGCAGCGATACGCGCTCGTCCTCGGTCGCGCCGTGCGACCGCACGCGCAGCGGGTAGGGCAGCTCGCCCAGTTCAGCCGACTCCCACAGGAAGTCGAAGGCCAGCGGGGAGAAGAACTCTTGGTGCATCCGGTGCTGCTCACCCTCCGGTATTCGGTGTCCGACCCAGCGTAGCGCCGGAGCCGCAGTGTTCAAGAGCCCCAATGTGGCATTGGGTGCATCTCACGCACCCAATGTGGCATTCGGTGCGTCGGATGCACCCAATGTGGCATTGGGGCGCTCAGAACGCGCCTGCGCTGGTTTGGTCGGAGACGCTGGCCAGCATCTCGCCGAGCCGGTGGCGCAGGGTCGCCGGGTCGGCCGGGGCGATGGTGATCCAGTCGCGGCCGTCGTGGCCCTGGCTCGCCTGCGTGAAATAGCGGCCGGTCTCGGTGTCGAACCAGCTCAGCACGGTCGAGCGGCTGCGGCCGCCGAGCCGGTTGCGGGCGTTCGCGCCGATCTGGCCGCCGCGCAGCCGCTGCTGGGCGTGCAGCCGGGCGAGCGCCTTGCGGTCCTCGTCCACGCTGGCCCGCCCGGAGGCGTCGACCTGGTTGCCGCGGCGCTGCATGAAGTCAACGCCGGAAGCGCCGACCAGCTGCTCCAGCGGCACGGTGATGGACTTCTCGGTGCCTCGCGGGGCACCCGGCAGCAGCGAGACGATCGCCGTGGCGAGCCCGTCCGGCGCGCACGGGTGCAGGTGCAGGCCGCGCTGGTCCTGCACGGCGAACAGGGCCCGGCCGTTCGCGCTGCCGGCGACCGCGAGCAGCGGCTCGCCGTTCGGGTCGAGCAGCTGGACGGTGTCCAGGCTGACGTCCGGCGAAGCGAGAATGCCGAAGTAGTCCTCGACGTGCGGTGCGGGGCGGCCGCGGTCGTCGGCGAGCCCGCGGTCGGCCAGCGCGCCGAGCGTGCGGGCGCGCAGCGACGAGCGTTCGTCCAGCGTCGCGCCGTGCGAACGGATCCGCAGCGGATACGGCAGCTCGCCCATCCCGGCCGACTCCCACAAGAAGTCCGCCTCGATTGGCGCGAGCAGCTCCGCGTTCGGCATCGAACCAGCCCCTTTACCCCGAGTTGTTCGCAGGACGCCCGCGGGCGCGTGGCCGGTCTGGCCACGCGCCCGGGTGCAATGCCGTCAGTTCTCGTCGTCCGACCACGCGCCGATGACCGGCGGCGGGGTGGCCTCGTTGGCACCGAACGCGTCGTCCGGGTCCGGCTCGATCAGGAACGAAGCGTGCGTGTGTTCCTGCTCCTGCTCGCCGGCCGCCCCGTGCGCGCCGCCCATGCCCATGCCGCCGCCCATCGGGCTCATGCCGCCCTGTGCCTGGCCGATGGTGCCGCCGGCCGGGACGATGCCCTGCGGCTGCTGCGGAATCGCCGACGCGGCGCTCTGCCCCTGGTGCTCGGACGACGCGGAGGTCTTGCCTTCCTCGTCCTTGCGCGAGCCGCTGCGGTTGCCCTCGCCCAGCTTGCCCGCGGCGAACCCGGCACCCGCGCCGAGCGTGCTGAGGCCGAGCGCGGACCCGACGCCGCTGCCGCCCGAAGGCGCGGGAGCCGGAGCGATCGGAGCCGGAGCCGCAGCGGAGCCGACTCCCGCGCCAGCACCGAGGCTGCCGCCTTCGAAGCCGGCCGCCTGGTAGGTGCCCGAGTCCGCGCTGACGTGCGAACCGGTGGCACCCGGCGTGCCGAAGCCAGCACCCGCCGCGCCGTGCGCGCCGACCGTGCCGAAGCTGCCCGGGGCGCCGAGCGCGCCGGGAGCGTCGGTGTGCCCGATGTTGTTGACGCTGTTGAACGAGTTGCCGTTGAAGTGCGTCGCGGTCGGCTTCATGCCGAGCGAGTCCGGGCCGAAGCTCGGGGTGGAGCTGTCCACCTCGCTCATCGCCTGGGTGTAGGCGTTGAAGAACGCGACCTGCTGCGCCTTCACGTCGTTCGCCGCGTCCGCCTGCGCCTTCTGGTCCGCGGCCAGCGCGGCCGGACCGCCCGCGAGGGCGGCCGACATGGCCTGCTTCGGGTCGTAGTCACGCGGGGCCGGCATCTTCTTGACCTCGGCGGCCGCGGCGGCCTGCCGGGCCATCCGGTCGGCCATCGTGTGCGCGGCGTCGGACGCCTGGGTGCCCGAGTTGGCGATCGCGACCAGCGCGCCCTGCGCGCTCGCCGCACCCTGGCCGACCCAGACGTTGCCCAGCTCGGTGATCGCGTTGTACAGGTCGTTGGACGCCTGCTTCAGCTCGGTCCCGTGCTTCTTCCACGCCTGGCCGGTCGCCTCGGCGGTGGCGGGCTCGTTGTCGGTCGTCGCGCCCCGGTAGAGCTGCTGGCTTTCCTGCGACTGCCAGTTCGGCGGGTTGCCGATCGCGCGGTCGCCGCCCATCTCGAAGCCGCCGGCGCTGTTGCGCGCGGAGTTGACGATGCTGTCGGTGGCCGAGTTCGGGCCCATCGCGACGGTCGAGCCCGGCGCGGGCAGCGAGGCCGAGCTGTACCCCCCGGTGGCCGGCGTGGCGCCCGGCGTGGTGCTGCCCGTCGGGGCGGAGCTGCCGTAACCCGATCCGCCCGAAGCGGAGGTGTCGTAGTTCGGTGCCATGACTTGCTTATCCCCCTAGGACGTCAGGCCTTGTTGCGGAACGGGTCACCCGCGGACTGGTCGATCTCGTGGTAGCGGGCCATCGCCGCGACGATGCCCTCCTCCGCGGCCTGGTACTGGCCGAGCAGGTTCTGCAGAGCGGAGGAGTACGAGTCGCCGCCGCCGTCGGCACGCTGCACGAACTTGGTCGCGATCGCCTGGCCGACCGGGTTCGCGCCCAGCTTCGGCGGCTGCGCGAGCGTGCCCGCGCTGTTCAGGAGAGCCTCGATCGCGTCCCGGCCGGTCCGGATCTTCTTCAGCACGGTCTGCGCCGCGTCGGGATCGATCCCGACCTGGCCGCTGACAGCGGCGTTCTTGAACGCCGCGGCATCCGCCGAGCTGCTGTTGCCCATCTGCCCTCTCTCCGTTCCCCCGCGCGAGCGGCCCGCACCTTGGCCGAGTCACCCGTCCGCATGGCAATCAGGTCTTCGCATAGGTTAACGCACCTGGTCGAGACCTATGACGCGATTTGCCGCATCCGGGTTCCCCCGCTTCGCCGGACGGCCGGCGAAGCGGGCCAACCGGGCTAACCGGAGGTGTAGACGTGCGGGTCCAGGGTGCCGATGTAGGGCAGGTCCCGGTAACGCTCCGCGTAGTCCAGGCCGTAGCCGACTACGAATTCGTTGGGAATATCGAAGCCGATGTACTTGACCGGCACCTCGACCTTCGACGCTTCCGGCTTGCGCAGCAGCGAGACGACCTCGAGCGAGGCCGGGTTCCGGCTCGCCAGGTTCTTCAGCAGCCACGACAGGGTGAGCCCGGAGTCGACGATGTCCTCGACGATCAGCACGTCCCGGCCGGCGATGTCGCGATCCAGGTCCTTCAGGATCCGCACCACCCCCGACGACGAGGTCGACGACCCGTACGAGGACACGGCCATGAACTCCAGCTGGGTGGGCACCGGAAGCGCACGGGCGAAGTCGGTCATGAACATGACCGCGCCCTTCAGCACGCCGACCAGGAGGAGGTCGCCTCGGCCGTTTTCCGGGTGGTCGGCAGCGATTTTCGCCGCCAGCTCCGCGATCTTGTCATTGATCTGCTGCTCGGTGATGAGCACGGAGGCGATCTCGCCCTCGTACACGGGTCATTCCCCTCGGGTGGTGGGTTCGGGTCCGGCAAGCGAAAGCCTGCCACGCCGCCGTCGAGCCTCCAAGTTGCCCGGCAGCCAGACTCCGCCTTGGCCGCGCCAGCGGGCCACTAGCGCGTCGGCCGAACGCAGATGCGCGTCGGTCAGCTCGCGGACCCCGGAGTCCAGCAGCCACCTGCGGAGAACCCGCCTGCGCAGGGCAGCGGGCTCCGCCGCGAGCACGGCCACATCGAGTTCGTCTTCGCATCTCGCGCGCTCGTACACCCGTGCGGCGAGTGTGTCCAACGCCTCGGTGTCCTCGCGCAGCTGAGCCGCCGTGCGCGCGAGCGCTGCGGAGACACCGCCCGACAAAACGTCTTCCAGCAACGGCAACGCTTCACTGCGTAGCCGCACACGCGTGAAGCGCGGATCGGCGTTGTGCGGGTCGTGCCACGGCTCGACACCAAGCTCTGCGCACGCTTGCAGGGTCTGTGCCCGCGTGATGCCGAGCAGGGGACGGCCCCACGGCGGATCGTGCGGACGCATTCCAGCCAGCGACCGTGGCCCAGAGCCCCGTCCGAGCCCGAGCAGCACGGTCTCGGCTTGGTCGTCCTGGGTGTGGCCGAGCAGTACGAGCCCTTCACCGTGCGGCAGTGCTTCGCGCAGCGCGTGATACCTAGCAGCGCGCGCAGCGGCTTCGGGACCGCCTTTGCCACTGACGTGCACTGCGTGCACCTCGGTCACGTCAATGCCGAGACCCTTCGCAACTGTCGCCGCTTCGGCCGCGACGGCTGCTGAAGCGGCTTGCAGGCCATGGTCGACGACGAGAGCGCGCGTCCGGACGTCACTGTGCCGAAGGACGTACGCCGTCGCCTCAGCCAGCGCGAGAGAATCTGCACCGCCTGAAACTGCGACGCACACTTCGCCGGGCATCGCGGCCGTCGAGAGGAAATCACGGACCGCTGTGCGGACCGCGGCGAGCGCGCTCACCCGTGCAAGCGCCGCACCCAGGACGCGGGGTCCGCGATCTCGGCGCGAGTCGGCAGCGTGTTCGGCGAACGCCAGACCTTGTTGAACCCGTCCATGCCGACCGCTTCCACCACGTGCCGGGTGAACTTCGCGCCTTCTTCGTACTGGCGGATCTTCGCGTCGAGGCCCAGCACGGCGCGCAGGATCCGGTCGAAAAGACCGCCGCCTTGGCGCCTGGCGGTGAACCGGGCGCGGATCTGCTCGACGCTGGGCACGACCTGCGGGCCGACCGCGTCCATCACGTAGTCCGCGTGCCCTTCCAGCAGCGTGGACAACGCCAGCAGCCGGTCGAACACCCGGCGTTCCTTGGGCGACTGCAACAACTCCGCGATGCCGGCTCCCTTGCCTCGCTGGCGCAGCGCATCGGGCAGCCGGCCGACCAGCTCGGCCAGACCGTCCGCGGAACTGTCCGCGAGACCGGACACCAGCCGCTCCACCTCGTCCGCGAAGTAGTCGCGCAGCCACGGCACCGCGGTGAACTGCAGCCGGTGCGTGCACTCGTGCAGGCAGACCCACAGCCGGAAATCGCGGGCGGGCACCTTCATCGCACGTTCGGCAGCCACCACGTTCGGCGCGACGAGCAGCAGCTCGCCCTGGTTCTCGCTGCCGCCGAACGGGTCGTACTGGCCGAGCACCCGGGAGGCGAGGAACGCCAGCACCACGCCGGTCTGCACGCCCGCGCCGGACGCCAGGATCGGCCCGAGCGGACCGGCCTGAGCCGCGGGCAGCGCCCGTCCGGTGAGAACGCCGAGGCCGGACGCCGCGGACCGGACCCAGCCCGGCCGGTCCACCACCGTGCCGGGCAGCAGCGGCAGATCCCGGCCGAGCCCGGTCAGCTCGCGGACGTGCTCCTCCGCCTCGGCGGTCAGCTCCCGCAGGTCGACCACCGCGCGGTCAGCCTCGCCGCGGGCGATCTGCGGGCCGCCGCGCACCAGCATCGCGCCGGTGGCGGCCGCGCGGTCCCAGTCGACCATCGGCCGCCGGGGGGTGTCGATTTCCTGGCTCACCCCTCCGACGCTACCTGCCGGTCGAGGGTTGCGTACCGCTCAACCAGACGGGTTCAGCGAGTCGGCTCAGTACCGGGCCGGCTCGGGTCGCCCGCGCGGGTCATTTGCAGCCGCAGCCCCGCAACGCGGTAGCCAGCGCGTCGAGCGCCGCCTGCCCGGAATTCTTGTCCGAGCCGTTGGACATGAACGCGAACGCGAGCACCCGGTTGTCGCTGTCGAGCACGTAGCCGGCGAGCGTGTTGACCCCGGTGAGCGTGCCGGTTTTGGCTCGCACCCAGCCCTTGCCCGCCTGGGTCGGTCCCGATTGGTAGCGGCCGGACAGCGTGCCGATCGGGCTGCCCGCGACCGGCAGCCCAGCCAGCAGCGGACGCAGCTTCGGCGTGTTCGGGTCCTTGCCGTCCGGACCCGCCGCGGCGGCGAGCACCTGCGCCAGCAGCCGGGCCGGGACCTTGTTCTGATTGGACAGTCCGCTGGTGTCGAACAGCTGCAGTCCGTTGACGTCGAAACCGTGGTCTGCCAACACCTTCTTCACCGCGGCGGACGCGCCGGCGAACGACGGGTCACCACCGGTGGCGATGGCGACCTGACGGCCGAGCGCGTCGGCGAGCACGTTGTCGGAGATCTGCAGCAGCGCGTAGGCGAGGTCCGGCAGCGGTGCCGACTGCACTTCGCCGAGCACTTTCGCGCCGTCCGGTGCCTTGCCGACGCCGCCGGAGGTCGCGCCGAGCTTGTCCGCGACGAGCTGGGTGACCGCGGTCGCCGGGTTGCTGGCGCGCATGGTCTCGTCGGCCTTCGGGTTGCCGCGGCCGCCGTCGGCCATCACCGGCACGATCGGCGCCCCGTACAGCGACGGGGCGTCGCCCGGTTCCCAGCCCGGGGCGGTGACCGGACCGCTGTAGGCGCTGACGTCGACCTGGACCTTCTTGATGTCGCCGCCGGCCTTCTTGACCTGGTTGACCAGGTCGTCGATGTGCGCCGCGCCCGGGTACAGCGGGGAATCGGTGCCGACCGGCAACGCGGTCAGCGTCGGGTCTCCGCCGCCGACGAGAACGACGGTGCCCGGCTGCGCGCCCTGAACGATCTTGGTGGTCAGCCGTTTGGTCGGATCCATCGCCAGCAGGGCGGCGGAGACGGTGAGGATTTTCGTGGTCGATGCCGGGGTCAGCGGCGTGTTGGACGAGTGGTCCCACAGCACGGTGCCGGTCGACGGGTCGATCACGCTGCCGCTGAGCTGTGCGAGCGCTCCCGCACCGGCCGGCCCGGAGAGCGCCGAGGAGACCCCGCTCGCCGACGCGCCTGGTCCGGAAGTGTCCGGGCCGTGCAGGGCGAGTGTCGCTTCGGCGGGTTCCGGGTCGCTGCCCTTCGGCGCGTTCGGCGCCCACGGCAGACCGAGCTTGTTGGCGACCGCGGGCACTGCCGAAGCACCCCCGGCGGCAGCCAGCACGAGCAACACGACGAGCGAGAGCACCAGCACCTTCCGGCGCGGCTTCTTCTCGCCGCCGCCAGCCGCCGGAGTGGCCCCGACCGGCGGTTCGGGCGGCGTTTCGTCGCCGGTGGCCTGCGGCGGGATCACCGCCGGGCTGGCGGACGGCTCAGGGTTCAGCCGCTGCTCAGCGCTCTGCGGCCGCTGGGCGGAGTCGGAGTACGGCTCGTCGGCGCGAGGGAACCCTTCGGGCGGACGGGGGAACCCGACGGTCGCCTCGGACAGCGACTGCGCCGAAGCCGGCCAGCCCGCCGGACGCGGGATGCCGATGGTCGCCTCCGCCGGCGACTGGCCGCCGGAGGGATCGATCCGCATCGGCCGGACCGCGCCGGAGCCGGCGGGCGGGACAGTGCCCGGCGCGGGCTCGGGCAGGCCGGGACGGACCGGGATCTCGATCCGCTGCGACCACGGCTCGGCCTCGGAAGCGCCGGAATGGCCGGAGGCGGCACTGCCGGGTTGAGCGGCGCTCTCGACGCCGGGCTGAGCGGCACCGGGTTGCCCCCCGGATCGGACGCCGGGCTGGTTCTGCTCGCCAGGGCGGCCGCGACCTTCCTCCTCGGCGTCGGGCCAGGCCGGTTCGGCCGCGGCGGACCCGGCGGCGCTTGCGAATGCGGCGCGGTTTTCGCTGGGCGAATCGGTCCGGGACGAGCCGGGGAGCTCGCTGCCAGCCGGGCGCTGACCAGCGCTGGAGCCGGGCTGGTTGCCGGAAGGACGCTGACCAGCACCAGACGCCGTGCCGGAAGCCGATTCGGCCGCGTCGGGCTCGCTGCGGAACGCCGTCCAGCCCTCCTTCGGCGGCTCGTCGCTCTGCTGGTCGTGCGCGACGGCCGGGCGGAACGCGGCCCAGCCCTGGTTGTTTTCGCCGGTCCCTGGGGTCTCGTCGTGGAACGCGGAGAACTCCTGCGAGGCGGTGGCCTCGGCGGGCGGCACCGACTGGAACGGCTTCCGCCCGGGTTCCTCGCCGGAACCGGCTGCGCCGGCTGGGTCGAACAACGAGTTGCCCGGTTTCCGCACCGGCTGCCACGCGGGCGAAGACTGCTGTGGAGCCGGGGGCTGACCCGCACGATCGCCCACCTGCGCCGAACCGGACGACGCCGGACCGCTCTGCTGCGGCTGGGCCGCGCCCGTCGACTGGGCCCGTACGGTCTGCTCGGCCGTCCCCTCGGCAGCGGCAGCCGCCTTGGCCGAGTCCGGTGCCCAGACCGGCTTCGCCGGCTCGGACTTGGCCGCATCCGGCCCGACCGCCCCTGCCGCCGTAGCCGTGTCCGCTGCCCACGAAGGCCCGCCAGCCGATCCAGCACGGCCCCTCGGGCCAGCCTGCACGGTCTTCTCCGCGTCCCCTTCGACGGAGGCCGCCTGGACCGTCGCCTCCGAGTCCGCGGCACCCGGTCGCGGCACGCCGGTCACGAACTGGGTCGGGCCCTCCACCGGTACCCACGGCGCCGATGGCTTCGGCTGGGCCGGTGCGGAATCCGGAGTGCCCGAAACATCCGGATCACGAGGTTCCGCCGGGGCGTTCAGGCCGGGCACCCGCTCCGCCGGGACACTCGGCCGGAACCAGGATCCGGGCCCGTCGCCCGGTGTGACATTTGGCACCGAAAGCTGCGCGGTGGCCCCCGCGTCGCGCTTGGGCAGGGGCAGGCGGGTCGTCGCCCGGTCCCCGGACGACGAGGTGTCCTCGTCCCCGGTCGGCCACGTTGGCTGATCGTTGTCCGGCACCCACTACTCCTTCTCACCCGCCCCCGAAGGGGCCAAGGTCACATGCCGTCTGGCCGACATCGGCGCGACCGGCCGACGGGGCGTAGTCCACACTAGTGACGTCAACGAGGTCATTACGGTTGCCGCCCGCGAGCGCGGGGACAACCGAGTATTCGAGAAGCAGCGAGGGCGGCCGTGGAATTCGACGTCACGATCGAAATCCCCAAGGGGGAGCGCAACAAGTACGAGGTCGACCACAAGACCGGTCGGATCAAGCTCGACCGGACCCTGTTCACGGCGACCCAGTACCCGGCCGACTACGGCTTCATCGACGACACGCTCGGCCAGGACGGCGACCCGCTCGACGTGCTCGTGCTCGTCCAGGAGCCGACGTTCCCGGGCTGCCTGATCCGCTGCCGCGCGATCGGCATGTTCCGGATGACCGACGAGAAGGGCCCGGACGACAAGGTCCTCGCCGTTCCGACGAACGACCCGCGCCTTGAGCACCTGCGGGACATCCACCACCTGAACGAGTTCCACAAGCTGGAGATCCAGCACTTCTTCGAGGTGTACAAGGACCTCGAGCCGGGCAAGAGCGTCGAGGGCTCGTCCTGGGTGAGCCGCGCCGAGGCCGAGGCCGAGATCGCCCGCTCCTACGAGCGCGAGACGGACCGCCTCGCCAAGGAAGAGATCAACGGCGAAGCGCACCACTGACGCATCGCGAAAAAAGGGCCGTCCACCTGCGAGGTGGACGGCCCTTTGGCTATTCCGGGGTCAGCCGGCCAGCGCCAGCTCGCTCGCTTCCTGCTCGGCGCGCTGCTGCATCGCCGACTTGTCCGACAGCGGCTTCTCCCGCAGCAGCCAGACCAGGGCGAACCCGACGGTCAGCACCGCGCCGCCGATCAGGAACACCGTGCTCATCGAGCTGGAGAAACCCTCCAGGATGGGCCGGGCCAGCACCGGGTCGAGCTTCGACAGGAACGAGGTGTCGTTCACGTCGAGCCCGCCGCCTGCCATCTGCCGCGCGAACTCCGGGTGCTGTGCCAGCGCCGCGACGTAGGCCGGCGAAGCCATCGCCGAGCGCACCGCCGAAGCGATCCGGTCGCCGACCGTGCTGAACAGGATCGACAGGAACACCGCGGTGCCCGCCGTGCCGCCGATCTGCCGGAAGAACGTGACCGACGAGGTCGCGACCCCGATGTCCCGGGGCGAGACGTCGTTCGTGGCGGCCAGGGTCAGCGTCTGCATGGTCGAGCCGAGGCCCAGTCCGAGCACGAACGCGATGGCCATGACCACGCCGAGCGCGGTGTCCACGCCGATCATCGAGAACGAGTACACCGCCGCGGCCATCAGGCCGAGTCCGGCGACCGCGAAGCCCTTGTACCGGCCGGTGCGGGCGATGATCCGTCCGCTGCCGAGGCTCGCGACCATGATCCCGAGGGTGAGCGGCAGCATCTGCAGCCCGGCCTGGGTCGGCGTCGCGCCCTTGACGATCTGCAGGTACAGCGGCAGCGACATCATCGCGCCGAACATCCCGATGCCCTGGATCACGGTCACCATCGTCGACACCCGGAAAACCCCGTTGCGGAACAGCCGCAGCGGCAGCAGGGCGGCGTCGCCCATCCGGCGTTCCTGCAGGATGAACAGGGCCACGCCGAGCGCGCCGACCAGGTACATCGCCAGCGACGCGGGCGAACCCCAGCCCCATCCCCGACCCTGCTCGGCGACCAGCAGCAGCGGCACCAAGCCCAGCGTCAGCGCTCCGGCGCCGAGGAAGTCGACCTTCTGGTCCACCCGGGTGTGCGGGAGGTTCAGCACCTTGCTCACCACGACCAGCGCGGCGAGCGCGATCGGCACGTTCACCATGAACACCCAGCGCCAGCCGGTGAGGCCGGCGAACGAGTCGAGGCCGGCGAAGAATCCGCCGACGACCGGGCCGGCGACGCTCGAGACGCCGAACACGGCCATGAAGTACCCCTGGTAACGGCTGCGCTCCCGGGGCGAGGTGATGTCGGTGATGATCGCCAGCGCGAGCGACATCAAACCGCCTGCGCCGAGGCCCTGGAACGCGCGGAACGCGGCCAGTTCGTACATGGATCCGGCCATCGCGCTCGCCAGCGAACCGGCGAGGAACAGCGAGATCGCGGTCAGGTACATCGGCTTGCGGCCGAAGAGGTCGGACAGCTTGCCGTACAGCGGCGTGGAAAGCGTCGCGGTGATCAGGTAGGCGGTGGTGGCCCAGGCTTGCAGGCTCTGTCCGTGCAGTTCGTCGGCGATGGTCTTCATCGCCGAGGACACGATGGTCTGGTCGAGGGCCGCCAGGAACATGCCGAGCATCAGTCCGGACAGAACAGTGAGGATCTGCCGGTGTGAAAGCCGTCCGTTCGTGGTGGCGCCCCCTTCCGCGGTGGCGGTGTCGCTCATGGTGGTCTCCCTCAGTGCCGGAGTAGTTGCTTGCATCTATCAACTACTTGCTCGCCACAACCATTCCCCAAAAGCTTGCATTCATCAAGCAAATAAAGGTGTGACGCTAGTCTCCCGGGCGACGATGTCGAGAACGCGGGACCGGCTCCGTCCCCGGCACGACCAGGTCGACGACCGCACTGAGGGAGAATCACGATGGCCAAGTACCTGCTGCTCAAGCACTACCGCGGCGCGCCGGCTTCGGTGAACGACGTCCCCATGGACCAGTGGACGCCCGAAGAGGTCACCGCCCATATCCAGTACATGCGCGACTTCGCGAAGCGGCTGGAAGAGACCGGTGAGTTCGTCAGCGAGCAGGCGCTGTCCTCGGAAGGGACGTGGGTCCGCTACGACGGCGAGGGCCGCCCGCCGGTCACCGACGGCCCGTTCGCCGAGACCAAAGACGTCATCGCGGGCTGGATGATCATCGACGTCGACAGCTACGAGCGCGCGCTCGAACTGGCCGGCGAGCTGTCCGCGGCTCCCGGTGCGGGCGGCAAGCCGATCCACGAGTGGCTCGAACTGCGTCCTTGCTACGGCGTCAAGCCCTCGGTGACCGAATGAACGAGGAGTTGCTGCGGGAACTCGTGCCCGCGGTGATCGGCATCCTCGTCCGGCGCGGGGCGGATTTCGCGTCGGCCGAGGATGCCGTGCAGGAAGCGCTGATCCGCGCGCTGGACGCGTGGCGGGACGATCCGCCGCGCGATCCGAAAGCGTGGCTCATCGCGGCGGCGTGGCGCCGGTTCCTCGACGCGACGCGGGCGGAAAGCTCGCGCCGGGGAAGGGAAGTCGCGGTGGACGCCGAACCGCCGCCCGGCCCGGCGTCCGCAGTCGACGACTCGCTCCAGCTCTACTTCCTCTGTGCGCACCCCTCGTTGACGCCGTCGTCCGCCGTCGCGCTGACGCTGCGCGCGGTCGGCGGGTTGACGACGCGACAGATCGCGCAGGCCTATCTGGTGCCGGAAGCGACGATGGCGCAACGGATCAGCCGGGCGAAGCGCACTGTGTCGAGCGTGCGGTTCGACGCTCCCGGAGACGTCGCGACCGTGCTGCGCGTGCTGTACCTGGTCTTCAACGAGGGCTACTCCGGAGACCTGGACATGGCCGCCGAAGCCATCCGGCTGACCCGTCAGCTCGCCGCCGGATTCGACCATCCCGAGGTGGCCGGGCTGCTCGCGTTGATGCTGCTGCACCACGCCCGGCGCGCCGCCCGGACCACCCCGGACGGCAACCTGGTGCCGCTCGCCGAACAGGACCGGAGCGCGTGGGACACCCGGCTGATCGCCGAGGGCGTCGACCTCCTGCAGGCCGCGCTGGCCCGCGACCAGCTCGGCGAGTACCAGGCACAAGCCGCCATCGCCGCGCTGCACGCCGACGCGTTGACCGCGGAGGAAACCGACTGGGTGCAGATCGTCGAGTGGTACGACGAACTCCTCGCCCTCACGGGCAGTCCGATCGTGCGGCTCAACCGCGCGGTCGCGGTCGGCGAGGCGGACGGAGCGCGGGCCGGGCTGAAGGCGCTGGCCGAACTGGACGACAGCCTGCCGAGGTACCACGCGGTCGCGGCCTATCTGCACGAGCGCGACGGCGATCTCGCGACGGCCGCGCGGCTGTATCGGGAGGCGGCGGAAAAGGCGCAGAACCTCGCCGAGCACGCGTACCTGACCCGCCAAGCCGCCCGGCTCAACACCCAGCGGAAACAGTGAAGGGGCCGCCCGTCCGGACGGCCCCTTCGAACGCGGATCAGTCGGTGTAGCCGGGGATCGGGAACGGCTGCAGGAACTCGCGGATCTCCGCCGCGATCGCGTCCAGCGCGCTGTCCTGCTGCGCGGCCGCGGCGGTGACCGTCCGGTCGATCCAGTCCGCGACCTGCACCTGGTGCTCCGGCTTGAGCCCGCGCGTGGTGATCGCGGAGGTGCCCAGCCGGATGCCGGACGGGTCGAACGGCTTGCGCGGATCGAACGGCACGGTGTTGTAGTTGAGCTCGATGCCCGCACGGTCCAGCGCCTGCGCGGCGGGCTTGCCCGGCACGGCCTTGTTGGTGAGGTCGATCAGCAGCAGGTGGTTGTCCGTGCCGCCGGACACCAGGTCGTAGCCACGCTCGACGAGCGCCTCGGCCAGCGCCTTGGCGTTCGCGACGATCGTGTGCGCGTAGTCGGAGAAAGACGGCTGCTGCGCCTCCCCGAGCGCGACCGCGATGGCGGCGGTGGTGTGGTTGTGCGGGCCGCCCTGCAGGCCCGGGAACACCGCCTTGTCGACTGCCTTGGCGTGCTCCGCGTCGGACAGGATCATCGCGCCGCGCGGACCGCGGAGGGTCTTGTGCGTGGTGGTGGTGATCACCTGCGCGTGGCCGACCGGCGACGGGTGCGCGCCGCCCGCGATCAGGCCGGCGATGTGCGCGATGTCGGCGACCAGCACCGCGTCGACCTCACGGGCGATCTCGGCGAACGCCGGGAAATCGATGGTGCGCGGAATGGCCGTGCCGCCGGCGAAGATCAGCTTCGGCCGGTGCTGCCGGGCGAGGTCGCGGACCTGGTCGAGGTCGACCCGGCCGGTCTCCTTGCGCACGCCGTAGCGGACCGGGTTGAACCACTTGCCGGTCGCCGAAACGCTCCAGCCGTGGGTGAGGTGGCCGCCGTCCGGCAGCGCCATGCCGAGCACGGTGTCGCCGGGCTGCGCGAAGGCCAGGTACACCGCGAGGTTCGCCGGAGAGCCGGAGTACGGCTGGACGTTCGCGTGGTCCGCGCCGAAAACGGCCTTCGCGCGCTCGATCGCCAGCTGCTCGATCTGGTCGATGTACTGCTGGCCCTCGTAGTAGCGCTTGCCGGCGTAGCCCTCGGAGTACTTGTTGGTGAGAACGCTGCCGGTGGCTTCGAGCACCGCCTGCGAAACGTAGTTCTCGGAGGCGATCAGACGGATCTTGTCGTGCTGGCGTTTCGCCTCGTCCTCGACGAGACCGGCGATCTGCGGATCCGCCGCGGAGAGCGCGGACAGGGCGGGCTGGTGTGTCATGGGCGTACTCCGGCTCTGCTTTGGCCATCACCCAGGCGCGCGGTGCCGGCCTCGTCGTCGCTCCCCGGTGGTGCTCCACCTCTTGAATGGCGCCAGTCGCAGCTGCGATGGGCAGTCTAGTGCACCCATCGCGCCGCGTCCGGCCGCTGGGAACTGCTTTTAGAGAGGCTTGACGCTGCCGCCGTGCCGCCGGGCGAGCTCCTGGTAGATCCCCGCGTTGTGCTCGACCCACATCCGTGCCGAATCGGTGAGCGGCACGAACTTCTTCGCCGGGCTGCCCATCGCGATCACCTCTTCCGGCACCTCGGTGCCCGGAGTGACCGTCGAACCGGCCGCGACGAGCGAGCGCGCGCCGATGACCGCACGGTCCAGCACGGTGGAACCGTTGCCGATCAACGCCTGCTCGCCGACCGTGCAGTCGTGCACGAGGCACTGGTGGCCGACCGTCACGTTGCGGCCCACCTCGGTGAGTTCGGCTCCGGAGTGGATCACCGAGTTGTCCTGGATGTTCGCGCCCTCGCGGATGACGATCGGGCCGAAGTCCGCGCGGATGACCGCGCCGTACCAGACCGAAGCGTCCTTTTCGACGGTCACGTTGCCGATCAAGGTGGCAGTGGGGGCGATCCACGCGTCCGGGTGGACCTGAGGGCTGACGCCCTCGAAGGAGAACAGAGGCATGCCGGAAGCGTAAGCGGCGTCAGCGGTATCCGGCGAAGCAGAGCGCCTCGACATCGCCGCGGAGGCCGGCGAACGACTGCGGCCGGACCCGCTGCTGCACGACGGCGCCGAGCAGGTAGTTGAGCAACGCGCGGGCCCGGGCGCGCGGGTCGTCGATGCCCAGCGGAGCGAGAAGTTCGACCAGCAGCTCAGTGATCGACGTGAGCATCGCGTCGATCGCCTGCGGATGCTGCGCACGACCGGCCGCGATCCAGTACTCGAACCACAGGAACGCCCCGCGCGGATTGCCGGCGAACTCGGCGAGGTACGCCTCGGTGACCGCGAAGAGTCGCTCGCGCGGGTGGTCGTGCTTCTCCGCGACCTTGCGCAGATCAGCGGCGAAAGTGTTGATGTGCGCGGCCATCGCCCGGTCGATGAGCACATCGATGTCGGCGAAGTAGTAATGGATCGCGCTCTTGGTGAGCGGACCGGCGTCGGCGATCGCGCGCACCGTGCAGCCGGCCAGGCCCTCCCGGGCGAGGACCATGCGGGCCGCCTCGACAATCTGTTCCTGCTTCTGCTGCTGGTTGGGCGACAGCTGGGTGCTGCGGCCGGGCACGGCGCTCACGGTGATCCTCGTTACTTAGTCCAGGACGGCAGCCCTGAATCCTAGGCCAGCCGTCCCGACCGTGGCGGCCGGGTGAAAAACCGGATTGGCCACCCCGGTCCGGGCAGCGGACAATGCCCGACATGGTGATCTCAGGGGACAAGGGGCTCAGCGAGGCGGCACGCCGCCAGCTGGAGAAGGAAATCGCGGACCTGCGCGCGCAACGCGAAGCACTCTCGCCGCAGCCCGGCGAGCAGGAACGCACGGGGGACGCCGCCGACCAGGCGGACGTGATCGACCGCGCCGAAGCCGCGGCTCGGCTGGACCGGCAGATCGCTGAAGTCTCCGCGAAGCTGGAGCACGGCGCCTACGACAGCTCGCTGCTGCCGGACGGCACGCTCGTGTCGCTGCGGTTCGCGGACGGTGACGAGGAAGCCTTCACGATCGTGACGCTGCCTGGCGAGAACGCCGACGCGATCACTTCGGACAGCCCGCTCGGCATGGCGCTGGCCACCGCGAAGGCCGGCGAAGAGATCAGCTACCGCACGCCGCGCGGCCAAGCCACTGCGACCGTGCTGAAGCTGACGCTGCCGTCCGACTGACCACAAAGGACGGCGAAGGGCCGTCCCGGCACCCCGGGGCGGCCCTTCGCCGTTTTCACTTGTCCGCGTTGGCGACGGTTTCCGCCCGGTAGGCGAAGACCCCGTCGGTTTCGACCGCGACGTGCCAGCCGTCGCAGACCTTGTTCATCCGCTGGTGCTCGGCGTTCGGCCACCAGCTCGCGGTCAGCGTCGGCGGCTTCGTTTCGGCCGGCCCCGGCTGGCAGGCGCCAGGCAGGTCGGCACCGCCCGCTTGGTACCGCAGGAGCCGCTCCGACCCGGTGGTGCGGATGACCTCCTTGACCGAATGGGCGTCATCGGGCACCCACGAGGGAAGCCGGGCCGCCGCGTCGTCCTTACCGGCTTTCCCGGTGTCGTAGGAAACTTCCTTCACATGGCCGTTCGAGGTCTCCTTGAGCGAGTCGTCCACCCCGCACGCCGAGACCGTGGCCGCCGCGGCGATCGCCGCCGCCAGGACCGCCACCTTGCCGCTCGCGTTCTTCATGGCTCCCAGTCAATCCGGGACGAACCGCGCGGGCATCGTCCGTCTGGCCCGGACCCCCGGCCATGCGGCTGATTTCTCCCTCGCCCGGGCTCGCTCGGTCGAGTGAACTTGGGCGCCCCGACTTCCCCGCCGAACACCGTCCGACGGGTGCGCGCGAGCATCCGACGGCCGCCCCTGCGGCACCAGCGGATACCCCGGGCCAGCTTGGTCAAGTTCTCGCGGCACCTCCCCGAAAGGGTGAACCTGAGGACGACGCGCCGCTCGCGAGCAAGGCGGCTTAGACACCCAGTGAGACATCCACGACATAAATCAGGCCCCATCCGGAAGCGTCCGGATGGGGCCTGACCTGGGAGCCGCCTGGGGGAATCGAACCCCCGACCTATTCATTACGAGCGGAATTCGTCACTTTTTGACCTTGGCCGCAAGGCTCTGACCTGCACGTCCACCGTCCTCGAACGTCCGTGTACGTCCGGGGTTAGTCACCCTGATTGTCACCCACTTAGTCACCCACCCCGAGCGGAAAGAGGCTGGAACAGCGGAGAGTGGAGCACGCCCCCTCTCCCCGCTGTTCCAGCCTCTTTTCGCTGCTCAGTGACTAGAGAGACATAGTAGTAGTGTGGGAGAAATGCTGTCACCAAAGGTGTCACTCACCTGTCACACCTAAACCCGCAGGTCAGAGGTGGTGGAGTGACAGAGTGACAGGTGTGACAGTCTCGACACCTCCCAGGTGTCACTCCCCCAAAACGCGGGGCCATACCTCCGAGTCAACCCGCCTCCGAAAACCGGCCCCCAGAGCACCTAGGACGGTTCCGCGGGTACAACCACACCATGCTCGTCCAGTTCGGCTGCGTACGGCGCTCTCAGAGCGCGCGATCAGGCCGGTTGCGACGGCTCAGCTCCCCGCTGGAAGCCGCTGGCTTGAGGATGGACCGATGGGCCGGTGCGGCGGTTCAGCCGTGCTGCACAGCGTTGGATGGCTGCTCGCCCCTCAGAAACGCGGCGACCTGCTGCGCAGCCACCTCGTAGCACAGCCGGTTGGTTCCAGGAACGGTCCGCGCGGAGTGAGGACTGATCACAGCGCCCCGCTGTGCCCACAGTGGATGATCGTCCGGGAGGGGTTCCGGGTCGGTCACGTCGAGCGCCGCGCGCAAGCGTCCCGACGCCAGCTCGGCAAGCAACGCGTCCGTGTCGACGATCTGGCCACGACCGGCGTTGACCAGGAGGGCGTTGTCGTCCATCAGTTTCAGGAACCGCGGGCCGACCAGGCCCCGCGTCGCCTCCGTCAACGGTGCCGTGATCACCACAATGGCGTGTCCCGAGACAATTTCCGGCAACGCTTCTGCCCCAAGGACGTCACCCCGGCCACGCGAGGCGACAAGTGTGGATTCCACCCCGAACACCTTGAGGCGGCGCGCGACCTCTCCACCGATTGCGCCAGCACCGACAACGAGCGCTTTCTTGCCCGCCAAAGTGTCCGCCTCAAATTGGCGGTGCGCCCACATGCCTTTGTCCTGAAATCGAATAAGTGCAGGCCATTGACGAAACTGCGTAAGCACGGCCGACAAGACCCATTCGGAGACAGGGCCAGCGTGCGCGCCCCGCGCAGTCGCAAGCACTATCTCGCTGGGCACGTCTCGCGACCATTCATCAGCCCCCGCCGACAGGAGTTGCACCATCCGAAGAGACCCAAGTTGCGCGAGTAGCCGAATGGGTCGATGACTGCCGCGATACGGCGGCAGCAGGACAGCGGCATCCGATTGGCCCGACGTCAGTTCCGCAACGTTCGGGTCATACGGCACAACTTCGACGCCCGGAAGACTGCCAACGACGCTATGTCCGACAACGTCGTCCGTCTCGTCACTTACGAGAATCTTCACCTCGGCAGGCATCATTTCCCTTTGCCATTCAATGTGAGCTGGTCAATAAGCTGTCGCGCCTGCGCAGCCATGACTCCGCCAGAGACGGAATTGTCAATAACAACATGCGGAACTGGCGGACGAAACTCGACGTTGACGCCTTTCATGTACGCCTCCCAGTCGGCAAGCTTCGTGGCGTCACGTGGCGCATTTCGATGCCGCACGTACGTGTGCATCGTGTCAGCATCACAATAGACCCACACGATCGTCAATTGAGCACCGAGATTACGGCACAGCAATTCGCGCTGCCGAATCCAGCTTTCATCCGCAAATTCACGAATAAATGGAGCAGTGACGATCGCATTGTTCCCGCATTGCAGGTTCTCCGCCATAGCTTCAAGTAGCGAGTCATACTCAGCTGGCCTGATCTTGCTCAGATATGTTTCCGATTCCCGGTCGTTTCGCGATAGCCCCTGCATTTCAAGGGCCGTCTCGACCACAAACCGCGTCAGGGTGTCCTTGTCGAGCATGGGCCACCCTGTCTCGCGCGCCAGGATGCGCCCCAGTTCTGTCTTCCCGCTGCCAGCGTAGCCACCGATCATGACCACCTGTGGCACTACGGGCCGGACCTCGCTAGAGGCCTCCTGGGCTGGGGCATTCACAGTGCGGGCCGCCCTCGGCTTGCTCACCACCAACCCCTTCTTGGCTAGCAAGTCCATGGCTTCGTTGATCGTGAAGACGCTCACGTCCCACTCGCGCGCCAGCTCGCGAGAAGACGGCAGGCGCTGCCCGTGCCGGAGGCGGCCGGCCTCAATGTCGTTCTCAACGTTCCGGGCGATCTGCTGCGCGAGCGGCTCAGACCTGGCCACTGGAGACCTCGGGCGCGACATGCGAACTCCTCGCCGGGCTCTCGCCCATCGGTTCAACTGAACGGTCACCGTATCAAACCGCACGGAGGAACACCAGATGGTAGACACCACCGCCCCGGTCCGCGAGACCGTCGTCTTCACCTACACCCCGGCGGAGCTGAACCGCCTGATCTCCCGCGAGCTCTGCGGCCGCCTGCACGAGCTCGGCATGTCGCTGATGTCCAACGCCGCGTTCCTGCTGGCCAACGACACCGTGCCGACCGCGGTCAAGCGAGACCGCGCCCGCGTCTACCTCGACGTCGCCGCGCAGCTGCGACTGCTGGCCATCGACGAGCTGGACGGCATCGCCTGGGGCACCCGGTGAACCCGCGCAACCGCCGGCAGACGGTGACCACGGTGTTCGACGGCCGCACGCACCACGCGTGCCTGTGCCGCGGGGAGCGGGACGGGTTGCCGGTGTTCGGGTGGGGCGAGGCCCCCTCGACCCTGCTCACCCGCGCCCAGCTGCGCGAGGTCGGGTTGCGGCCCAACGGGCAGGACCCGTTGGCGCTGCTGGTGTTCCGCCACCACCAGCCCTTCGCCCGGGAGACCGTGGCGGAGCTGTTCTCGGTGGAGCTGGCCGCGGTCAAGCGCACCGCCGCGCCGGGGCAGCTGGACCACGCGATGGAGGCCCGCCGCACCTGCGTGGACTGCGGGCAGGTGCAGGACTACTGCGTGCCGACCAGCACGCGGCAGTGCTGGACCTGCTTTGAGGGCGAGCAGGCCGACCGGGTGGGGGTGGCCGCGTGAGCCAGAACGACTCCGGCGCGTGGCACAGCCGCGTGCAGGCCGAACAGGAAGCGATCGAGCGTGCGCGCCGCGAGGCCGCCGCCAAGGAGGGGAACCGATGACCAGCTACCTCAAACTCGACACCTACGTGTTCGACGGCTCCGGCCTCGCCGCGGTGAACTGCGACCTCGACGTCAACGGCACGCGAGTTTCGATCACGCGGCCGTTCGTCCAGATCGGCCCGCACCTCGCGGTCATCCCGGGCATGTCCGCTGACGGCAACAGCATCCGCATCCGCCTCGACATGTGGACCGCGATGAACTTCGGCCACAACGGGCCGATCACCGTGCTGCCGCTGAGTACGCCCAGCCAGGCCGCCGCCGTTGCCGCGGCTCGGGCGTTCGAGGCGGACCCGTCGATCACCTGGTCCGCGCCGCTCGACCAGCTCACCGCGTGGTGCCAGCGCTGGGCCGCCGACTTCAACGCGGCGAAGGGTGGTGAGCGCACGTGAACACGTTCGAGGTGTTGCAGGAGCGCGGAACCCTCGCCCTGCTCCGGTTCGCCGGAACGGTGTGCTTGTTCCTGGTCCTGCACCTGCTGCGGATCCCGCTGGTGGTTTGCGAGCGGATCTTGGCCGGTGTGCTGGTCCGGCTGGACCAGGCCGCCACCCGGCAGGCGTCCCGGCCGCCGCGGCGGCGCGTGAACCAGTTCTTCCCCCACGNCTTCCCCACTGGGCAGGAGGTGCCCCGATGAACGTGCAGCGTGAGCAGCGGACCCGCCTGGAGCAGGNCATGGAGTGGGCCGTCTGGCACTTCGGTGAGCTGGCCTTCACGGTCGGACCGCTGGTCCTNGCCNTGGTGTTCACCCCGTGGTTCGCCCTGGTGGCCGCGGTCGTCGCCGCAGGGTGGGCGGCGCACGAGATCCGCGACCACCGCCAGCAGAACCGCCTGAAGACCGAAGCGGCCGAGCGCAAGCAGCTCCCCGCGCCGCCGACCACCACCGACGAGACGACCGACCACGAGAGCCGGGAGGTGACCCGATGAGCTGGGCAGACGAGCGCCGCGCCACCCGCGCGGCGGAGGCGGAAATCCAGCGGCAGGACGCGAACGCCGCGCTGGACCGCAAGCTGCGCGCGCAGAGCGCAGTGGCCGACCAACGCCGGATCGACGCCGCTGCCGCGGTCAAGCTGGCCGACCAGCGCCGCAAGAACCGCCAGGCCAACCGGAAAGCCGCGCGGAAGGCGGTCACGGGGTGGCTGTCGGCGAACCGGGTCCGGCTGCCGATCTACCTGCTCGCCCTGGTGTCGGCGGGCATGGCCGTCCCGGCGATGGCCGGTTACGGCGTCGGTGTCTACGGCAACGCCACCGGTGCACCGCTCCCGGCGCTCTCCGAGCTGGGCATGTGGGCGTTCGCGTTCGCCGTGGAGGTCACCCGCCACCGCCACCCCGAGCGGCCGGTGTGGGCGTTGCAGCTCGGCACGTGGCTGTTCGCCGCCGTCGGGTTCGGCCTGAACGTCGTGCACGGCCTGGGCCGCGGGTGGGACGCGGCGGTGGTGATGGGCATCGTGTCCGTCGCCGGCGTCATCGCCCACCAGCTCGCCGTGGCCTCGCCGCCGCGGTCGGCGGCGGAGCGGGCCGCCGCCCGGATCGAACGCAAGACGCTGCGCAAGGTCGCCAAGGTCCGGGCCGCCGCCGTCCGGACCGCGGTCGCCGAACTCGACGGCGACGGCAACGCGCGGCTGGTGTTCACCCCGGGCCGCTACACCCTCGACGGCCGTCGACTCGCCGCCGTGGTCGACCCGGACACCCACGCCGCCGACGTGCTCGACGAGGAGATCGCCGCGTTCTTCGCCGAGCATGACCAGGCCCCGCGGGCCGATGACGGCCCGATCGTCGACGCCCCGGTGTTGACCCTCGATCCGCCTGCCGACCAGCCGAAATCGACCCGCAAGCCCCGGCCGCCGCGCGCACCGAAGACCCGGTCGATCGAGGACCTGCGCGCCGCGTTCACCGCCGCGATCGACAACCCCGACGTGGCGATCAACCCGAAGTCGGCGGAGTCGATCCGCAAGACGCTGCACTGCGCGCCGAAGTTCGCCCGCCGGCTGCGTGACGAGCACGCCAACCCCAACCGCAAGTGAGCCGGAGGACCTGATGAACGACAACACCGAGCAGACCCCGGCCGCCGGCGAGCTGGCCACCGTCCANCACCTNCCGGTCNNNCNGGAGCANGGCGAGGTGATCGANGGCGAGATCGTCACCGACGAGGAGTACGCGCGACTCACGTCGCAGAAGGCGCGGGCGATCGCCCGCTACCGCGGCTACGGCCGCGACGTGGTGACCGTCGCCCGCGCCACGCGCAACGCGGTCGCGCACGAGAGGACGAAGACCGCGTTCCGGCACGGCATCGCGTACCCCGCCGCCGGGGTCAAGGTGGTCGTGACGCGGTGGCGGGACACGCACGGCGCGAACCGCTACGAACGGATGATGCGCGCCGCGGAAGCCGCGGGCGANCACGACAAGCTGTTGGAGTGGGAGGCCCGNGACGTGGCGGAGAAGCAGCGCCGCCACGACCGGACCATGGATTGGCTGCGCGCCCCGGGTCAGTGGATCAAGGCNGCCGTCATCGGTTCCGTTGGTGTGACTGGGTTTCTGCTGGTCCTGGGCATCATCCTGGCGATCAACGACGGCGAGATCGGCGAGATCCTGACCCCGATCACGGCGGTGTTCGACGCGGTCGCNTTCGTNGTGTGGTTCCTGACCANCTACGGGGTGTTNCTGCTGGTCGNNGGNACNGNNGTGGGNGTNGGCTACCTGTACCAGCAGGGCCGCACGCACGGGGAGATGCCGCAGTGGCTCGCCCCGCCCGTCGACGGCGACGCGATGGACGAGCTGCCGGACGAGAACACCATCCTCAACGCGCTGAAGAACCTGAACATCGCGGGGTTCAACCGCGCGGTGAAGGACGGGTGGCGGATCAAGTTCATCGACCCGCCGCACAAGGACGGCAAGGGATGGCGCGCGCAGGTGGCGCTGCCGCCGGCGTGCCCGGTGGAGGAGATCGTCAAGCGCAAGACCACGTTGGCGCACAACCTGGTCCGCTACCCGCGCGAGGTGTGGCCGACCGAGCCGCAACCGTCCGTTCTGGACCTGTGGGTGGCCAAGCCCGGCGCGCTGTCTGGGCCGGTCGACCCGTGGCCGCTGCTGGCCGACCTGGACAACGCCACCGCCGACTACTTCACCGGCGTCCCGGTCGGGGTGACGCTCAAGGGCGACGTGGTGCGCGGTCGGCTGTTCGAGGCGAACTACGCCCTGGGCGGCATGATGGGCTCGGGGAAGTCCACGCTGGCGATCAACCTGGTGCTGGGCGCGATGCTGGANCCGGTGGTGGACATCGACGTCGTGGTCATGGCGGAGAACACCGACTACGAGCCGATGNNNCCGCGGCTGCGNACGCTCACCACGGGNGCGGGNGACGAGACCGTGGACGCGTGCCTGAACCTGCTCTACGAGCTGTANGACGACCTTTCGGTGCGGGGTAAGGCNCTCAAGGCGCACGCCACCGACCGCGCGGTGACNCGNGCACTGGCCGAAAAGGACGGACGGCTGCGCCCGCGGGTGGTGGTGATCGACGAGTGCCAGAACCTGTTCATGGGCAAGAACGGCACGAAGGCGATCGAGGTCGCGTCCAAGCTGATGAGCACCGCCCGCAAGTACGCCATCACGCTGATCTTCCTCACGCCGGAGCCGTCGAAGGACGCGCTGCCGCGCAAGATCACGTCGGTGGCCAGCAACAAGGCGTGCTTCGCCATCGGTGACCAGATGGCCAACGACGCGGTTCTCGGNACCGGTTCGTACAAGGCGGGCATCTCCGCAGTGGGGCTCACGCCGAAGACCGACGAGGGTCCCGGCGACGTCGGCACCTGCATGGCGCGGGGCTTTACCGCGAAGCCCGGCCTGCTGCGGTCGTTCTACGTCTCGCCCAAGGACGCGCACGCGGTCACCAAGCGCGCCATGGTGCTGCGCGAGCAGACGGCGCTTCCGGCCGCCGACGCCCCGGCGGAGTCGGCCGGTCCGGTGGACCACCTCGCCGCCATCGCGGACGTGCTGGGCACCGAAGCGCGGATGCGCACGCAGGAGGTGTTGCAGCGGCTGACCGAACGCGACCGCGGCACCTACGGCGAGTGGACTCACAGCGACCTGCACGACGCGCTGCCGGAGTCGGCCAAGCCGTACAAGACCGGCGGAGTCATGCAGGTCTCCGCCGCCCGCGTCCGCGACGCCATCGCGGAGCGTGACGGAGAGGGCGAGTTGGACGGCGACGAGACCGAGGGAACCGAGTAAGGGAGGCCGCGAGATCCGGGGAGTTCTCCCTCACCGCCTCCCCGGACCTGCCTCCCTCACCTGACCAGCACCGACCCTGACCAGGGAGGCAGGGGACCCGCCCCCGCAAACCCCCTGATCACGGCCCGAAACCACCACCTGAACACCCCGCGACGCGGCTCCCTCCCAGGACACCGCGCCGGCCGACCCTACCCAAAAACAGGCACACACAGTCACCGACGACGGGAGACGTGATGAGCAGCAAACCGCTCGTGCACCGCGGCAGCAGGTCGTGGTGGTCCGGCCGGATCACCACCTTGTGCGGCCTGGTGCTGGAGCCCGGCGAGGCCCGCTCGCCCTGGTTCACCAACCCGAAGTGCCCGACCTGCGAAGCCGTCCACCAGCTCACGAAAGGCCACTGACCACGATGGACACCCGCGAGTTTGACCTGTACTCGATCCTCGCCGTCACGCACCGCCTGCCGTCGAACGCGTTGCCGTTCCGCACGATCCTCGCCCACATCACCCGTCGCGAGCTGGCCGCGATGCCCGGCGCGGGCGTCTCGGCTCTGACGGTCGGGGCGGAGTGCCGGGCGTGGCTGCTGGAGCAGCACCCGCGGCTGCGGGATATCCCGCTGCCGCCGGACTTCCACGACGACGAAGCCGCGATGGACGCGTGGGCGGACGAGCAGGCCGCGCGGCTGGGAGTCGACCGGCTGCCCGTCGCGCCGCTGCCCGAGGGCACCCCGCTGCGCACGTCGCTGGGAGACCTGCTCGACGTCATCGCCCGCGCCCGCGGCGGACTCGACGACGTCGCGGTCGCCGACCCGGCCGCGCCGGACTTCGGACTCGGCAACCCCGACCACGACCACCCGCAGGAGGACCGATGAGCACGACCACAGTGGACGCCGCACTCGACGCGGCCGGCCGCGGCTGGCACGTCTTCCCGCTCCGCCCCGGCGGCAAGCGCCCCGCCGGGCACGCCGAAGACGGCTGCCCCGGCACCGGGCGGTGCGCCGGTGGGCACCGCACCTGGGAGCAGCGCGCCACCACCGACCCGGACAAGATCCGCGCCGCGTGGACCCACGCCCCCTACGGGATCGGCATCGCGACCGGCCCGTCCGGGCTGTGCGTGCTCGACCTCGACACGCTCAAGCCCGGCGAGGGCGTACCCGCGCGGTGGGCCGCCGCCGGGGCGCGGTGCGGGGAGGACGTGCTCGCCGTCGTCGCCGACGAAGCGGGCGAGGAGCTGCCCGGGGACACCCTCACCGTCCGGACGCCCTCGGGTGGGCTGCACCTGTACTACCGCGTCCCGGCCGGTGTGGTCCTGCGCATCACCAGCGGGGAGCGCGGGCAGGGGCTCGGGTGGAAGGTCGACACCCGCGCGTGGGGCGGCTACGTCGTCGCCCCGGGCACGGTCACCGACGCCGGCCGCTACGGCTACGTGTGGGACGGCGCGGTGGCGGAGCTGCCCGGCTGGCTGGTCGAGCGGCTCACCCCCGCCCCGCTGCCCGCCGCGCCGGTGGCACCGATCCGCCCGGCCACCGGTCGGCGCTCCCGCTACCTCGACGTCGCCGTCCGGGCGGAGGCGGGCAAGGTCGCCGACGCCACGGACGGCCGCAACGCGACCCTCTACGCCGCCGCCGTCGCACTTGGGCAGCTGGTCGCCGGGGACGCGCTCACCGAAGACGAGGTGCGCGCGGCGCTGATGACCGCCGCCGGACGCCACATCGGCACGCGCCGGTTCAGCGCGCGCGAGGCCGAAATCACGATCACGTCCGGCCTGCGGGCCGGTGCCAAGCGACCCCGGAAGGTGGCCTGATGACCCGCACCAGCACGCAGATCCTCGAAGGTTTCGCCGGCCCTGGCGGCTGGTCCCAGGGCCTGCGCGACGCCGGTCACATCGGAACGGCGATCGGCATCGAGCATGACGGGGACGCCTGCGCCACGGCGACCGCCGCCGGGCACACCCGGGTCCAGGCCGACGTGGCCGCCACCGACCCGTGCCAGTTCGGGCCGGTGGACGGCCTGGTCATGTCGCCGCCCTGCCAGGCCTGGTCCATGGCGGGCAAGCGCGGCGGTGAGCGGGACCGCGACGCCGTCTTCGCCCGCATGACCGCGTTCGCCCGCGGCCGCCGCCCGGCGGAACACCAGTGGGCCGACGCGCGGTCCGCGCTCACCGCGGAGCCGATGCGGTACGCCCACGCCCTGCGTCCCCGCTGGATCGCCCTGGAGCAGGTGCCGCCGGTGCTGACCCTGTGGCAGCACGCGGCCAGCCTGCTGCGGGAGCTGGGCTACCGGGCCTGGTGCGGTGTACTGGCCGCCGAACGCTACGGCGTCCCGCAGACGCGCCGCCGCGCGATCCTGATCGCCCGCCGCGACGCCGCGCCCGCGACACCGCCGGAGCCGACCCACCAGGAGTACCGCAGCGGCAGGGAGTTCGACTCGGACGCGGACCTGTTCGGCAGCCTGCTGCCGCCGCCGGTGTCCATGGCCGACGCGCTCGGCTGGGGCCTGGCCGAACGTCCCGCCTGGACGGTCACCGCCGGGGGAACCGACACCGGCGGGGCGGAGGTGTTCGGCAACTTCCGCAACCGCCAGCAGCTGGCAGCGCTCGCCGACCGGCAAGCGGACGTGGTGCTGCGGTCGAACTACACCGACGGCGGTGACCTGGCCACCAGGACCACCCGCACGCCGGACGAGCCCGCGACGACGATCACCAGCAAGGTCGGGCACTGGGTGATGCGCAACGGCTCCCAGGACAACGCCTGTGTCCGGGGCATCGACGAGCCCGCCGGAACGATCTTCTTCGGCCGCGCGGCCAACGCGGTCGAGTTCCTGGAGTACGACGGGCAGGGCCGCCGCCGGGTCAGCGTCGCCGAAGCCGGTGTCCTGCAAGGGTTCCCCGTCGACTACCCGTGGCGCGGCACCAAATCAGCCCAGTACCGCCAGGTCGGCGACGCCGTGCCGCCGCCACTGGCCGCCGCGATCCTCGCGCCGCTGCTCGCCCATGCCGCGAACCCGGCCCACGCCGCGGCCTGACCCTGCACCACGGAGGTAACCCGCCATGACCACGCCCCGGCCGCTGGCCGCCGTCCCGACACCGCCCGCCCGCCGCACCCGGTGGACCGATGCGGAGCTGATGCGAGAGGAGTTCCCACCGGTCAAGTGGGCCGTCCCCGGCCTGCTCGCCGAAGGGGTCAACCTGCTGGCCGGTGCGCCGAAGCTGGGGAAGTCATGGATGTCCCTCGGGCTCGCCGCGTCCATCGCGAACGGCGAACCCGCGCTTGGCTCGATCGCAGTGGAGCGCGGCCCGGTGCTCTACTGCGCGCTGGAGGACACCGGCCGCCGGTTGCAGCGCCGCCGGCGTCAGCAGATCGCCGCGGGTGGCCGCCCGTCGCCGCTGCTGACCCTGGAAACCTCGTGCCCCACCATGAACGCCGGTGGGGACGAGGTGCTCCGGGAATGGCTGGAGGAGAACCCGACGGCGCGGCTGGTCATCATCGACACGCTGCAGAAAATGCGCGGCCCGGTGCTGCCCGGCGCGTCCGCCTACGCCTCCGACTACGCCGCGGGCACCCGGTTCAAGGAGATCGCCGACCACTACGGCGTGCCGTTTCTGCTCATTCACCACGTCCGCAAACAGGACGCTGACGACTGGCAGAACCTGGTGTCCGGAACCGCCGGGCTCACCGGCGCCATGGACGCCACCCTCGTGCTCGAACGCGCCCGCGGGCAAGCCGATGGCGTGCTGCATGTGACCGGCCGCGACGTCGAAGAAACCGACTACGCCATGACCTTCGACTCCCACGCCGGCGCCTGGACCAAGCTCGACGGCCCCGCCGCCGACCACCTGGTCGCCGACACCCGCGCGGACATCCTGCGCGTGCTGCGCGAACACGGCCCGCTCAAGCCCGCCCGGATCGCCGAAGCCCTCGACGCCAGCCCGGACAACATCCGCAAGACCTGCTCCCGCATGGCCGACGCGGGACAGCTGCACAAGACGCCCGGTGGCACCTACAGCGCGCCCGGCGACAGGGACCACGGGGACACCGCCGGGGTGTCACACCTGTCCCCGCTGTCCCCCGACAGCACCTGACCAGCGCAAACAGGTGTGACAGCGGGGAGGGACACCTCCGCAGCTGTCACACCCCCGGCGCGGGAGCGACACCCGTGACCACCCCACCACTGTCACACCTGTCACTCCGTCACTCCACCCCGTCTGACCAGGCCAAACCGGAGTGACACCCCGAGTGACACCTACCGAGAGGAGCACCCGTGTTCATCGCCTCCACCGACCTGCAGCACGACCCGAGGGGACACACCCGATGGACACCGCCATCACGCCGGCCGCGGTTCCTGCGCGGCACCTGTACACGGTCGAAGAGGCCAAGCGCCTGCTTTCCATGAGCCGTTCGGTGATCTACGAGCAATTGCGCGCCGGTCGCCTCGGGTCCGTGAAGCAGGGCCGGGCACGGCTCATTCCAGCGAAAGCCATTCAGCAGTACGTGGATCTTCTCATCAGCGAAGCGGAGGTGACCGGCTATGGCCACGCGGCGTAGTCGTGGGGACGGCGGACTCTACTGGGACGAGTCGCGCCAACGCTGGACGGCAGAAGTCACCGTCGGGTTCGGGCCGGACGGCAAGCGCATCGTGCGGAAAGCGCGCGGCAAGACGAAGACGGAAGCCAAAGCCAAGCTGAAGGAACTGCTCGACGACATCGAGAAGGGTGCCGTAAACGCGTCGGCTGGGTACACGGTCGCGCAGGCGCTTGACGACTGGTTGAAGCGCTACGCGCAGGGCCAGCGAGACCCGAACACGGTCAAGGCAGTCCGCTCGCTGGTCAACAACCACATCGTGCCGTCGCTGGGCGCGCGTCCGCTGGTGAAGCTCGAAGTCGACGACGTAGAAGACTGGCTCGCGGAAAAGGCGGAAGTGCTGGTGACGTCGACCGTGCGGAATCTCCGGTCGATTCTCCGGCGAGCGATCAACCGCGCGCAGGTTGGCAAGCGCGTCAAGCACAACGTGGTGTTGCTGTGCGATGAGCTACCGGCGGGAAAGGGGGCCGGGCGTCCGTCGAAGGCGCTCACGCTCAAGCAGGCGGAAGCGGTGCTCACGGCGGCGGAGGAGTCTCCGATGCGGGCCTACATCGTAGTGTCGCTGCTGACTGGCGCGCGAACCGAGGAAATGCGCCCGCTCACGTGGGATCACGTGGACCTGGTGGGCAAGCCGAACGCGACGCCGGCGATCCCGCCGAACATCAAGGTGTGGCGTTCGGTCCGCGCCAAGGGCGAGACGAAGACCCGGAAGTCCCGGCGCACGCTGGCGCTGCCTGAGCGGGCCGTGAGGGCGCTGAAGGACCACAGGGTGGCCCAGAAGGCGGTGAAGGCGGTAGCGGGCGACGACTGGCGCGAACAGGGGCTCGTGTTCGCCACCAACGTCGGCACGGAGCGGGACGTCAACAACGTCCGGCGGGACTTCCGCCGCGTAGTCAAGGCGGCCGGGCTCAACCCGATGCAGTGGACGCCGCGGGAGCTGCGCCACAGCTTCGTCTCGATCCTCTCGGACGGCGGTATGCCGATCGAGGAGATCTCGCGGCTGGTCGGGCACAGCAGCACGGCCGTGACGGAGCTGGTCTACCGGAAGCAGATCCGCCCGGTGGTCGAGTCGGGCGCGATCGCGATGGACCAGCTTTTCCCCGCGACGGGTGAACCTGCGGAGCTTTCGCCACCCACCGACCAGGCGTCTTAGTCACCCACTTAGTCACCCACCAGACGAGTCAGGCCCCATCCGAAGATCTTCGGATGGGGCCTGACCTGCGAGCCGCCTGGGGGAATCGAACCCCCGACCTATTCATTACGAGTGAATCGCTCTGGCCGACTGAGCTAAGGCGGCATGTCGCTTGGCGACGGCCATCAGTGTAGCGGAGGCCGGTGCGTCACCTTGCGGGGGCCGCGTCGTTAGGCTCCTATGACTTCGGTCTCAGCCCCCGATCCGGCGATCACCTGGAGGACCCGGCACATGCAGGCAAGACTGCCCCGTGCGCTGGCGGTACCCGCCACTGCCGCGTTGCTGCTGCTCCTGGCCGCGCCGGCCGGTGCGCAAGAGATTCCGACGACACCGCTCCCGCAGCCGGTGAACCCGTCGCAGCCGCCCATGTCCGCGCCCATCGGGCCGCAGCCGCTCGGGCACGCGGTGGGCGACGCGGGCACCGCGCTGGGTGTCCTGCGGCTGCTGCCCAACTCGGTCGCCACGAGCACCATCCTTCCCGGATTCGGCCAGACGCTGCCCAAACAGTCGGCGCTCGAAGCCGGCATGGGCCTGTCCAGCGCGCAGGCGAACTCGGAGGCGTACCTGTCCTACGAGAAGTCGATCGCGCAGTCGTCGCCGTTCGGGCTGTCGGTCGGCGGCCAGGCCCCGCAGACGCCGGGCAGCCTCGTCCAGACCGCGCTGCCGGACAACCCGAAGGAGATCAGCGGGGGCCTGAACGCGCCGCCCAACCCGCTGCTGAACGTCGGGCTGCTCAACGGCACCGCGCACGCCCGGTGGAGCGATTCGCTCGGCCCGTGCGTGGACACCATCGCCGACGCCAGCACGTCCGTCGCCAGCCTGTCCCTGCTCAACGTCATCCCGACGCTGCCGCAGGTGCCGCTGATCGGCGGCGGCGGGCTGAACCTGCCCCAAGGCACGCAGCTCGCGCAGGGCTTCGACCCGAAGAGCGGCTTGCAGGCACTCGGCGGCCTGCTGCCCGGCAGCGGTCAGACGCCCGCCACCGGCACCGGGTCCCTGCTCAGCCTGCCGAACACGCTCTCCTCGCGCTCGCAGGTGAAGCTGGTCGACATCCCGGGCTCGAAGAACAAGGCCGTGCAGTCGGTGTCCACGCTGCAGGCCGCCGACATCAACATCCTCAAGGGCACCCCGCTCGAGCTGAACCTGAAGGTGGCCAGCCAGCCGACGCTCACCGTCACCTCCACCGGCGACGCGAAGACGTCCAAGGTCGACTACCAGGCCCCGGTGATCACCATCGCGGCCGACGGCAAGACGCTGTACACGCTCGACGCGGCGCACCCGACCAAGGACATCCCGATCGGCCTGCCGCTCGCTCCGCTGAGCGACCAGTTCGGCGCGCTCGACAACGTGCCGGTGGTCGGCGGCCTCGTGGCGACCGCGCAGAAGGGTCTGCAGCAGCTCGGCGACACCACCGGGAAGGTGCTCGACCTCGGCGTGCTGCGGCTGAGCATCGCGAACCTCGACACGAAGCAGTCCGAGGCGACCACGCCGTTCAAGGGCTACCAGCTGGGCGCGGCCGCGCGGCTGCTCGACTTGCAGGTCCTGCCGACGCAGAAGCTGAAGCAACTGCTGCCGCAGCAGGCCGGCGACAACCTGCCGTCATCGCTGGCGCAGCTGTCGCTGGGCGAGCAGGTCGCCCGTGCCTACGCGCCGACCGGTGGCGTTGTGTGCGGCACTGCCGCGACCACGCCGCCGGGCAAGGGCGGTGCCACGCCGCCAGGCCCGGTCAAGCACTTGGCTTACACCAACGGCGCGTACAACACCGTCCCGCTGTTCTGGGCCGGCACGGCAATGTTGCTGCTCGGCGTGGTCATGGTCGCCGCGTTCCCGAACCGGCGGCGTCGTCCGGCGCTGATCAACCCGGCACCGTTCAAGCCGTCGCCGCATCCGCGGAACTGATACGAAAACGGCCCCCTCGCTCAGCGAGGGGGCCGTTTTCGTATCAGGGGTTCAGCCCTGGCGGAGCGTGGTCACCATGGCTTCCACCGCGATCCGGGGCTTCACGTTCAAACCGATCGCCTCCCGGCACTCCAGCACCGCTTCCAGCCGCCGCAGCGTCGATTCCGGCGACCACGCCGCCGCGGCCGCGTTGACCTGCTCAGCGTGGTCCGGGTGCGTCAGCGTGGCCCCGGAGCGCGTGGTGGTGACGAGGACGTCGCGGTAGAAGCCCGCCAAATCGACCAGCGCGATGTCGAGCGTGTCGCGCTGGGTCCGGGTCGCACGGGACTTCTGCCGCTTCTCCAGCTGCTTCACCGCCGCCTCCGCGGCACGCTTGGCACCGGCGACGCCCTTGCCGACGCCGTCGCCGCCCATCGCGGTACGGAGCTCGGAGCGTTCCTGCTCGTCGCGGACCTTGCTCTCCTCGCCGGCGTCCGCTTCCGCGGCACTGATGAGCTGGTCCGCGCTGGTGAAGATGTCGCTTGGCCGACGCAGCCCCAACGGAATCCGCAGCACAGTGGCGCGCCGCTGACGAGCAGCTTCGTCGGTGGCGAGCCGGTGCGCGCGGCCGACGTGGCCGTTGCACACTGCCGCCGCCCAGGCGGCGCGTTCCGGGTCGATGCCGTCACGGGTTATCAGGACCTGCGCGATAGCTTCCGCGGGTGGCGTCCGCAGCGGCACCAGCCGACAGCGCGACCGGATGGTGACCGACACGTCGTCCGGGTGATCCGACGGCGCGCACAACAGGAACACGGTGCGCTCCGGTGGCTCCTCCACCGCCTTGAGCAGCGCGTTCGACGCGCCTTCGGTGAGCCGGTCGGCGTCCTCGATGATCACGACCTGCCACTCGCCGGTGGTCGGCCGACGGGCCGCCGCCTGGACCAGCGCGCGCATCTCGGCGACCGAAATGGACAGCCCTTCCGGGACGACCAGGCGCACGTCGGCATGCGTGCCGGCCATCGTCGTCCGGCAACCGGGGCAGGCACCGCATCCGGTGCCAGTGCTGCACTGCAGAGCCGCCGCGAACGTGCGCGCCGCGACCGAACGGCCGGACCCCGGCGGCCCGGTGAGCAGCCAGGCGTGCGTCATCGCGGCCGGCGCGACCGCTTCGCCCGCGACGATCTTCGCTGCCGCGGCGGCTGCCGTGGACAAGGTTTCCACCGCCGGCTCCTGACCGACCAACCCGGTCCAGACGCCGATGGGAGCGGTCACCGATCCTCCATTTTGGACACTGCCGGCAGCGCCTCGGCCTCGACGACTGTCGGCTTCAGCTCGGCTTCGGCGGCTTCCGCTTCGACCACGTCCGCCGCCGCCTCTTCGGCCGGCTGCTCGACGGCGACGGTCTCGCCCGCTTCCGCCGGAGCCAGCCCGGTCAGCCTGCCGACCAGCACCGACTCGACCGCGGCGCGGACGCGCAGCGCCACGTCGTCGTCGGAGCCTTCGGCATCGACCACCACATACCGGTCCGGGTCGGCTTCGGCCATCTCGCCGAGCAGCTTCTGCACCCACAGGTGATCCGGCAGCGGTGCCCGCGCGCCCTTGGGCGGCTCTGGATGCGCCGCGTCGAGCAGGACGGTGAGGTCCGGGCGGAGCCGGCCGGTGGCCCAGTCGACCAGCCCTTCCAGCTCGCCGCGGTCCAGCTCGCCGGCCGCGGACAGCGAGGCGAGCGGGGAGTCGACGAAGCGTTCCATGACGATCACCGAGCCGGCGTCGAGCGCCGGCTGAATCTGGCGTTCCACCAGCTCGGCCCGAACCGCGGCGGCCACCAGCGCCTGCGCGCGCACCCCGGTGAGGGCGGCGTCCGACACGAGCGTGCGGAAGCGCTGTTCGCCGAGCGCCGGGTCCGCGCTGAGCACGACCGGGCGGACCCCGGTGTCGAGCCAGTGCGCGAGCCGGGCCGCCTGCTCGGCGGTGTTGACCGAAGTGGTGCCCTCGACGGCGATCAGGAAGCCGTTGACCCGGCGCGGGTTGCGACGCAGCGCGTTGCGCAGGTCGCTGAAGATCTTTTCGGTGCGCCGCTCGTCCATCTGCCGGTAGGCGACGATGCCGAGCAGGATGGCGAGCACCGCTCCGCCGAGGATGACCGGGCGGGTTCCGTCGACCCGGATCTCGCTGCCGAAGACGGTGACGTCGCGTTGCCGGACCAGGCCGATCAGCACCGGCGTGATGACCGTCGCTCCGAACAGGACGATCTTGAGCATCGCCTGGTAGATCGCGTTGATCCGGCCGCGGATCGCGTCCTCGACCCGGGAGCCGATGATCGTGACACCGGTCAGGAACGCGGTGCCCGCGCAGATGCCGACGAAGGCGACCGCGGCGACTGAGACCGACAGGTGCGGCGACAGCGCGACGACCACCAGCGCGATCCCGGCCAGCACGATCGAGATGCCGAACAGCCGGTCGTGCGGGAGCCGGTGGGCGAGCTTCGGAGCCAGCGCCATGCCCGCGGCCAGACCGATGAAGACGGCCAGCATCAGCAGGTTGAACGCGGCATCGCCACCCATCAGCGACGACGAGTACGGCTTGGCCGCGCCGATGACCGCGCCGCCGGCCGCGAACGCGCCGAACGCGCCGATCAGCAGGCCACGCACGAGCGGGGTGCTGCGGACGAACTTGAGCCCGTCGCGCATCATCGCGCCGAAGCCGAACTTCTCCTCGTCGGCTCGCTTGACCTTCTGCTGCGAGGTCGAGTGGACGTCGCGCAGGGACAGCTCGGGAATCCGGGTGGCGACGAGGATGCCGCTGGTCAGGTACAGCAGGCCGGTGATGACCACGACGACCTTGGCGATGTACAGGTCGACGCCGGGGCCCTGGAACAGGTGGAACGTGGAGTTCGCGCCGAGGATCAGCGCGTTCGCGCCGGCCGCGGTGATGACGGCGAGGCCGTAGGTCATCACCATGCCGAGCTGGTTGGCGGTCTCGACCTGGTCCGGGCGGCGCAGCAGGTTCGGCACCGCCGCGTCCTTGGACGGGATCCACATGATCGAACAGCTGCCGACCAGGAAGTTCGCGACGAAGAGCCACCACGGAGCGCCGACGATGGCGATCGAGAGCAGGAAACCGCAGCGCAGCAGGTCGCAGATGACCATGATCTTGCGCCGGTCGAACCGGTCCGCGAGCAGGCCGCCGATCGGCGCGAACAGCAGCCCGGGCAGCAGCGCGGTGACGACGACGCCGACGAACGCGTAGTTCTGCGCGGAGTAGTTGTCCAGCAGCTTGGTGCTCAGGCTGGTCAGGTTCAGCAGGTTGAGCCAGTCCGCGACGCTGCACAGGTACGTGACGCCCCAGAGCCGGCGGAACGGTTTGATGGCCAGCACTCGGCGGGCCCGGTAGATCGTGGACGTTTCTCCCGACCCGCCCGGACCGGTGCCGGGCACCGTCCGTACGCCCTCGCTGATACGCCCACCCCACTCGTCACGGCGGCGTCAGGAGACCGCTGCGGGATCCCCCGACCGTGGTCGCCAGGGTAGCTCGCCGCGGTCTCGGGCACGGCACGCCCCGCGATTGGGGACGTCCGGAGGGGTCAGCCGAACAGCCCAGCGATGCTGCTCACCAGGCTCGAGATCAGCTCGATCGCGACGATCACGAACACGACGAGCAACGCCAGCGCCAGCACGACGCCCGCGGTACTCCGAGAGGGTCGGCCGAGCGAGGGCATGGTGACGGCGGGCATCCCGCGCCGCCGGCCCTGCCGCTCGGCGAGCTCTTCCTCGATGTCGTCGCCGGCGATCTCGGGCGCCTTCTGCTTCGGCCGGGGCAGCGGCACCTTCTTCAGCAGCTGCGGTGCCTTGGTCGGCCAGGTCCGCTGCCGCGGCAGCAGCGCGGCGGGCACGAGATCCGGACGGTCGGCGGGCGGAATCGGGTTGGGCGTCTTGACGACCTTCTTGGACTCCTCCGCCAGCGCGGCGTCGACCATCCGCTTGACTGCCTCGGCGTCGTGCTCGACCGGCTGAGCGGTCGGCAACGGCCGCGGCGCACTCCCCGGCAGCCCCTCCCCCATGGTGACCAGGCCAGACAACGGATCGGCGAACCGCTCCCCGACGGGATCCCCGGCGAGAGTGCCGTCGCGGTCTTGTTCGGGGGTGCCGAAGAACGAGTTTCCGTCGCTCGTGCTCATGGTGATCACCTCACTACGGAATGTCCGCCGCGTCCAGTGTGCGCGAGAGTACTGGGTCCCGCATCCACCCAATGGCCGCAGCACGGCTGGTTCCAGTGCGGGGGCCGACTGGCCCTGGCGGGGCAGCGGGGGGGTGGGCGAGGCCGATTTCCGGGGTCGTGACGAGTTCGGTCGGCCAGGTAGCCTGATCTCGCCAGCCTGCGAACTTTGCATGTTGACGAGTTGACGCCATCGCGCATGCCCGGGGAGGTACGCCATGACTGCCGAGATGATCGCGCCCGCCTGGATGCACAAGCAGATCACCGCAGAGCAGTACGACTCGTGGTCCGCCGAGCAGTGCGCCGGTATCGAAGTCGTAGACGGGATGGTCGTCGTGAGCCCGAGCGCTTCCAAGCGCCACAACCGGATGGCCCGGATGCTGGCCAATGCCCTCGACGCCGCCGCCGGACCGGACTGGAACGCCGACACCGACTTCGATGTGCGGCTCCGGGACGTCCCGCTGACCAATCGCCGCCCGGACGTCACGGTCTACCGCGCAGAGACCCTCGACCTCTCGCCTACCCGGCCCGAACACGTGCTGCTGGTCGTCGAGGTGGTGTCACCCGGCTCGGAAACCACCGACCGGATCGTCAAGACTGATCAGTACGCCAAGGCAGGCATTCCCTTCTACTGGCGAGTCGAGCAAGCTGCAATCGGCATGCCGGTCGTGTACACGTACGTGCTCGACCCGGCGAGTCGCGCTTACCGGGACGGCCCCGTCCACACCGGCAGGGTGGAGGCAGCCGCACCTTTTTCCGTGACGGTGGACCTCGGCTCGATCTGACGCCGAGGCCCGCGCCCCGGTGCCGAGGCGAACCGGACTCAGCCCGCCGTCACCTCGGCCCCAGCCGCACCGGCCCGCCGCCCGAACGCCCGCCCGGCTTCGTCGTCGCGCCGCCCCCGTCCCCACCTCCTCACGCATGACTCCGCACCGCCTCCACGATCCACGCCTCCGCGGTCCCCCTGGTGGCCGGCGACCACGTCACCACCCACCCGCCGCCGCCTTTCGGGGCGGCTCGGAACTGGTATCTGCCCTGGTCGTTGTCCACCAGGCCGAAAGCTCCGTGCGGATATTCGGCCAGCACGGCGTCTCGCACTGCCAGGTCCACCAGCACGGTGCCCAGCCGCGGGCGGGCGACCGCGGCGCGGATCACGTCCAGTTCTCCTCCGGCCGAAGGCGGGATGAGGCCGCTGCCGTCGGTCTCGATCCGCACCGCGGGGCCGGGGCCCGGCGGACGGTCCGGCAGCCCGTCGAAGACCCATCCGGGCAAGGCGCTGAGCATTCCGGACCGCAGCCGCGCGCGGCGGCCCAGTTTGCTCATCACCGTGGTGAAGTCCTCGTCGCCGAAGAACCGGACCTCCCACGGCTCCTCGCTCGCCGGGAACACCCCGGTGACCACGCCGCGGATGAAGCCGCCGCGCAGCACCCGGTAGAGCTCGACCGCCTCGGCGGTGACCCTGCCTTCCTCGGCCAGGCCCACCGCGGCCATTCCGGCGACGAACCGGGTGTACTGCTCCACCTCCTCGGCCAGGCCGGCACCGAGCATCGGCCCGAACGACTGGCGGACCTCCTCGGCCAGGCTCCGGCCCGACGCCGCCCCGGCGGGCTCCTCCTCGGCCAGCACGGGCGGCACCTCGAAGTGCGGGTCGTAGAACTCCATCACCGAAGGCCGCTGCGGCATCTCGGCCCGCAGCGGTCCGATGACCTCGTCGATGACGTCGAAGACGACGGGCGCTGAACTGCTCACCCCGTCATTGAACACCCTGGTACCGACAATTTCTCGAACTTTTGTTCGAATCACCCTGCTGGTGCGCCGAGCGGTCCGTTCAACCCTTCGCGACCGGTGCCGCGACCCGCATCGTCGGGGCCAGCACCGCCACCGCGGCCACCAGGCAGCCGACCACGGCGAGCGTCCAGTGCAGGCCGATCCCGCCGGCCAGCCCGCTCACCAGCACCGGTCCGACGAGAAAGCCCAGGTACCCGCAAGCCGCGACGGCCGCGATCGCCCGGCCCGGCGCGGCGGGCTCTTTGCGCCCTGCCGCGCTCCACGCGAGCGGCACGATGCCGGACACGCCGAGCCCGACCACCGCGAAGCCGGCCACCCCGACCGCGGCCACCGGAACCGCCACCACCAGCAGGAATCCGAGACCGTCACCGCGGCCGCCACTCGCATGAACAGCACGCCGCCGACGCGTTCCACGATCCGGTCGGCCACCGTGCGGATGCCGATCATCGTGATGGAGAACGCGAAGTAGCCCAGCGACGCGACCGCCGCGCTCGCCGTGGCGACCTCCCGGAGGTAGACCGCGCTCCAGTCGTTCACCGTGCCTTCGGCGACAAAACCGCAGAACGCGATCACCCCCAGCGGGATCAATGCCTTGCTGGGCAAAGCGAACGCCGCCTCGCCCTGTCCTCGATCCGCACCCCGCAGGAACTGGGAAGCCGCCAGCACCCCCAGCGCGAGCAGCGCCGCGCCGACCGCGGTGAAGTGCGTTTCGATCGGCACCCGCCACGTTTCCATCAGCGCGCCGACGCCGGAGCCAGCCAGTCCGCCGATGTTCCAGAACGCGTGGAAACCGGCGAAAATCGGCCGCCCATAAGCCTCTTCGACGCGCGCGGCGTGCGCGTTCATCGAGACGTCCAGCAAGCTGTTGCCGACCCCCAGCACCACGAGCGCGGCAACGAACAACGGCACGTCCGGCGCGAACGCGACCAGCGGCAGCCCCGCGCACAGCACGGTCGCTCCGCATTCCACCCCGCGGCGGCTGCCGATCTTCGTGATCAACGGCCCCGCGCCCAGCAGCGCGACGACCGAACCGGCGGCGAGCCCGAACAACCCGATCCCGAGCTCTGCCGGGCCCATGCCGAGTTTCGCCTGCGCCGCCGGGATCCTCGCCGCCCACGTCGCGAATGCCGCACCGCAGACCGCGAAGACCACCGAAACCGCTACGCGAGCGCGCCGCGTCTCGTCCATTCGCGCCCTCCCCCAAACACGACAAAGGCCGCCCGGAGCAATTCCGGGCGGCCCAGTCGGCGCTACTTCGTCTTCGTCGCGGTGCTAGTCCGCTTCGCAGGCGCCTTCTTCGCAGCCGCCGTAGTCGACTTCGCGGCGGTGGTCTTGGCGGCAGTCGTCTTCTTGGCCGCCGTCGTCTTCGTCGCCGTGGACTTCGCCGGAGCCTTGCGCGTCGTCGTGCGCTTCTTCGGCGCCGGGCCCTTCGCGCGCTTCTCCGCCAGCAGCTCGGCCGCGCGTTCCGCGGTGAGTTCCTCGATGCTGTCGGACTTCCGCAGCGTCGCGTTGTACTCGCCGTCGGTCACGTACGGGCCGAAGCGACCGTCCTTGACCACCATCGGCTTACCCGACACCGGGTCGTCGCCCAGTTCCTTGAGCGGCGGCTTCGCCGTCGCGGACCGGCCGCGCTGCTTCGGCTCCGAGTAGATCTTCAGCGCCTCTTCCAGCGTGATCGAGAACAACTGGTCCTCGGTCTGGATCGAGCGCGAGTCCGTGCCCTTCTTCAGGTACGGCCCGTAGCGCCCGTTCTGCGCGGTGATCTCGTCGCCCGACTCCGGGTCCTTGCCCACCACGCGCGGCAGCGAAAGCAGCTTCAGCGCGTCGTCGAGCGTGACCGTCTCGACGGACATCGACTTGAACAGCGAGCCAGTACGCGGCTTCGGCAGCTTCGCCTTCGCGGCCTTCTTCTGCGCCGCGGTGGCGTCCTCAGGCAGCTCCGGCTCAGGCAGCAGCTCCGTGACGTACGGGCCGAAGCGGCCTTCCTTCGCCACGATCTCGTGCCCGCTGACCGGATCGGTGCCCAGCACCCGGCCTTCCTGCGGCGTCGCGAACAGCTTCTCCGCCAGCTCCGCCGACAGCTCGTCCGGCGGCAGGTCCTCAGGCAGGTTCGCGCGCTGCGACTCGCCGTTGACCTCACGCTCCAGGTACGGCCCGTATCGGCCGACGCGCACCACGACCTGCCGCCCGTCGGCGTCGCTGAACATCGGGATCGAGTTGATCTCGCGCGCGTCGATCCCCTCGACGCTGCCGTCCACCAGCTTCTTCAGCCCGCCGAGCCGGCCGACCGAGCCCTCCACGCCGAAGTCGCCGCCGAAGTAGAACTTCGACAGCCATTCGACACGGTGCTCGTCGCCGCTGGCGATGCGGTCCAGCTCGTCCTCGAGGCCGGCGGTGAAGTTGTAGTCCACCAGCCGCTCGAAGTGCCGCTCCAGCAGGCCGATCACCGCGAACGCGACCCACGACGGGACCAGGGCGGAGCCCTTCTTCCACACGTAGCCGCGGTCCTGGATGGTCTTGATGATCGAGGCGTACGTCGACGGGCGGCCGATGCCCAGCTCTTCCAGCTTGCTGACCAGGCTCGGCTCGGAGTAGCGCGCGGGCGGCGACGTCGAGTGGCCGTCGGCGGACAGCTCCGGCGCGGTCAGGGCCTGGTCCTTGGTCAGCACCGGCAGACGGCTCTGCTTGTCGTCCGCTTCGCCGCCGGCCTCGGTGTCGACCGCCTCGACATATGCCTTCAGGAAGCCGGCGAAGGTGATCGTGCGGCCTGAAGCGGCGAAGGTGCACTCCTCGCCGGTCGCGGCGGTGCCGATGATGCGCACCGACATCGTGGTGCCCTTCGCGTCCGCCATCTGCGAAGCGATGGTGCGCTGCCAGATCATCTCGTACAGCCGGAACTCGTCGGTGTCCAGCTCTTTCGCGACCTGGCCCGGCGTCCGGAACACCTCGCCCGACGGCCGGATCGCCTCGTGCGCTTCCTGCGCGTTCTTCACCTTGCGGGTGTACTGGCGCGGCGACGGCGAGACGTATTCCTTGCCGTACAGCTGCGTCGCCTGGCTGCGCGCGGCGGTGATCGCCGACTCCGACAGCGTCGTGGAGTCGGTACGCATATAGGTGATGTAACCGTTCTCGTACAGCTTCTGCGCGACCCGCATGGTGCGCTCAGAAGTGAAGCGCAGCTTGCGGCCCGCCTCCTGCTGCAGCGTGGAGGTCATGAACGGCGCGTACGGCTTGCGCGTGTACGGCTTCTCCTCGACGCTCGCGACCTTGAAGTCACGGTTCTGCAGGCCCTGAGCCAGCGCCCGCGCGTCGGACTCGCCGAGCACCCGGATCTCCGCGGTCGAGCCCTTGAGCTGGCCGTTCGAGTCGAAGTCACGACCGGTCGCCAAGCGCGCGCCGTCGACCGACACCAGGCGAGCGGGGAAGTTGCGCGGCGAAGCCTCGGCACCCGCGTCCATCGTCGCCGAGATGTCCCAGTACGACGCCGACGTGAAGCGCATCCGCTCGCGCTCGCGCTCCACGACGATCCGCGTCGCGACGGACTGCACCCGGCCCGCCGACAGCTTCGGCATGACTTTCTTCCACAGCACCGGCGAGACCTCGTAGCCGTAGAGGCGGTCGAGGATTCGACGGGTTTCCTGCGCGTCGACCAGGTCGGCGTCCAGCTCGCGGGTGGCCGCGGCGGCGGCCTGGATGGCCTGCTCGGTGACCTCGTGGAAGACCATCCGGCGCACCGGAACCTTGGGCTTCAAGGTCTCCAGCAAGTGCCAGGCGATGGCCTCGCCCTCGCGGTCGGGGTCCGTCGCGAGGTAGAGCTCGTCGACGTCCTTGAGCAGCCCCTTCAGCTCGGTGACCTTGGACTTCTTGTCCGGCGTGACGATGTACAGCGGCTTGAAGTCGTTGTCGATGTCGACGCCGAGACGCGCCCAGGACTCGCCCTTGTACTGCGCGGGGACGTCGGCGGCGCCACGGGGCAGGTCCCGGATGTGCCCGACGGAGGACTCGACGACGTAGTCGCCGCCGAGGTAGGGGGCGATCTTGCGGGCCTTGGTCGGCGACTCGACGATCACCAGCCGCCGGAGTCCGGCACCGCTGCCCCCGGTGCCGCTCTTCTTGGTCCGTGCTGCTGCCACGCTGTCCTGCTCTCCACTCATCTCCGCGCCGCCGCGGCGGCACTCTCACCCCGGTACCTGGGGTCCTGCGCCCGCGTCTCGACCTGTCAGTGTGCACGCCCCCGGTGGCCGCGCAGCGCCGAGGTGCCTCGACGAGCCGCCGGGTCCTTGCCCGTCGGATCGCCGCTGACCTCGGCGATGTTTCCTTTCCACACCTAGCACGTGATGTCCGACACGTGCCCGGCAGGGTAACCGGTCATACCACCGATACCCTCCGTTCGACGGTGGCGGGTCTCGCGCGGACAACGGTTCACTTGGTGCTCCCCTCAGCCGAAAGGAACCCACCATGATCCGCCGACTGGTAGGCGCCGCGATTGCCGTCGCAGCGACGTTTGCGCTGGTCACCGCGCCCGAAGCGAGCGCGGCGACGACGACCTTCACCGGGGCCGTAGCGCTGTCCAACTGTTCCGGTTCGGTCGTGAAACCGGCCGCGACGCCGATGAGCGCGCCCGCGCTGGTGCTGACGAACGGGCACTGCCTCGAATCCGGTTTCCCCCAACCGGGCCAGGTCATCGTCGGGCAAAGCTCGAACCGCTCGTTCCAGCTGATGTCACCGGACGGGCAGAGCTCGGTGGGCACGGTGCGGGCGAAGAAGGTCGTCTACTCGACGATGACCGACACCGACGTCACGCTCTACCAGCTCACCGACACCTACGCGGGCATCCAGCAGAAGTACCAGGTCCCGCCGCTGGAGCTGGTGAACAGCCACCCGCAGGCGGGCACCGGGATCGACGTCGTGTCCGGCTACTGGAAGCAGATCTACTCCTGCTCGATCGACGGTTTCGTGCACGAGCTGCACGAGGGCGACTGGGTCTGGAAGGACTCGATCCGCTACACGCCGGGCTGCGCGACCATCGGCGGCACGTCCGGCTCGCCGATCGTCGACCGCGCCACCGGCAAGGTCATCGGGGTGAACAACACGGCCAACGAGGACGGCCAGCGCTGCACCGTGAACAACCCGTGCGAGGTCGACGAGTCGGGCAACGTCACGGTGCGCCCGGACTACAAGTACGGAGAAGAGACCTACGGGATCCCGGCCTGCCTGACCGCGGCCAATGAGATCGCGCTCGACCAGCAGGGCTGCACCCTGCCGAAGCCGTAACAGCGCTCCGCGAGACCGGCCCCCATCGCGAGCCCGGCGGTGGGGGCTTTCTCAGTCCGTGAGGGGCCCCTTTAGGGACTCAGATTCCCTCAAGAGGCCCCCACGTCCCACTGCCCGCATGGCCCCGCCCTGAGCCGTCCCGACCCTGCGATGCCTTCAACCTGGGCAGGCGCGGCGAAACCACACCTTGAGCGCCGTCTTAAGTTCCTGGCACGGGGCCTTATTACCGGTCACTAACCGACCGCCTCCAGTAAATACTGGCTCCCGGCCGGTTCGCCGCGACGCGGCTCGCCCGGGGCCCGTTCGCGTCGCTCGCCGACCGGCGGCAGCTCCGGCCACGCCGCTTCCGCCCCGGCCGGCGGCTCGCCGATCAGCTCCAGCAGCCCGGCCAGCCTCCGCCGCCCGCTGATCCGCACCGCCGGCTGCTCCGCCCGCGGCCCCAGCAGCCGCGCCTGCACACCCAGCGGGGCCAGCACCGCCAGCAGCTCCTCGTGCATCTCGGGTGCCAGCGGATCGACGCCCAGCAGGTAGCCGCCGGGCTCCGGCCGGCCGGCCGCCAGCGCCCACATCCGCAGCATCGCGCCGCTCAGCCGGAAGCCGCCCGGCACCGCCTTGCCGGAATCGTCCTCGGCCGGACCGGTGTGCCCGGGCCGCAGCCAGCGGTCGGCGAGCCCCAGCAAGTCCACCCGGAACGACGTGCGCACCTGCGGGCTGCCGCATTCGGCCACGCCGACCTGCGCGTCCGCGCCCCGGCTCCGGCACTCGCGCGCCAGCACCCGGGCCCGCCACGACTCCTCGACCAGCACCGACAGCCGCGCCGCGGTCCGGCCGAACCCGGTGATCTGCCCTTGGCAGCACAACAGCCCGGCCAGGTCGGGCAGTCCCGGGCCGGTCGCCTCCGCCGAGAACAGCGAGATCGTCCGATCCACGCAGCCGATGATAGAACACAAGTTCGATTGAAGGCGAGCGTCACGCCGAGGTTTTTCCCGGCCACTCAGCGTGGCGCCGGCGGGACCACCAACAGCTGGCAGTCCGGCGCGCGTTTGCCCGCCGCGGCGAGCGCAGGCGTCGCGTTCAGGCCCTGGAGGACATCGAGCCGGGAAAGCTGGTCGATTACGGCCTGCGCGTCGCTCAGCGCGGCTTTCGTGGCACCGGAAGTCGCTGCCGCGTCGAGCCTGCCGCGCACCTGGTCCGCCTGCTGGCGCGCGGACGTGAACTGGCCGAGCAACGCAGTGCGCGCCGGTTCCCCGCCGGACACCGGCGCGGGGCCGACTTGCTCGAGCTTCCCGACCGTCTGGCGGATGCCGTCGGACGCGGACGCCAAGAGCCGGCTCGACGTGCGAGCGGCCTGCGCGGGCGAACTCGGGTCGATCACCGGCAGAGTCGCCAGCGCGCGCACCAAGTGCGTGACCGCGCCGCAGTACCCGTCGGCCCATCTCGCGGCGGGATCGGACGGGACCGCCGTGTCCGCTCGTCCGCCGGGGCGAACTTGCGCGGCGCTCGGCGGCGGTTGTCCGCAGCCGGCCAGGCCGATCCCGATTCCTAGTGCCAGCGCGGCTAATCCGGTCCACCGCGGCCGCACCGGCCACACCTCCTCTTCGCCGACGTCCGGGTCCCCGCACCGCACCGTACCGACCCACCGGTGGTCCGCAACTCGCCCCGCCTTCCGGACGCGAACGGGCCCGGCACGCGGGATGCGTGCCGGGCCCGAATGGAGCAATGGTCAGGCTTTGGCCCCGGCCGGGGCTTCCGACATGACGCTGCCGCGCCGCTTCGACGTGACGATCGCCGCGACGATCACCGCGACCGCCACGACGGCGATCACGATCCGCCACGTGGTGTCCGCGCCGCCGCCGAGCGTCAGCGACACCACCGCGGGCGCGATCAGCACCGAGACCAGGTTCATCACCTTGATCAGCGGGTTGATCGCCGGACCGGCGGTGTCCTTGAACGGGTCGCCGACGGTGTCGCCGATGATCGTCGCCTCGTGCGCGTCCGAACCCTTGCCGCCGTGGTTGCCGTCCTCGACGAGCTTCTTGGCGTTGTCCCAGGCGCCACCGGAGTTGGCGAGGAAGATCGCCATCAGGGTGCCGGTCGCGATCGCGCCGGCCAGGTAGCCGGCGAGCGCGCCGGTGCCGAGGCCGAAGCCGACCGCGATCGGTGCGAACACCGCGAGCAGACCCGGCGTCGCCAGTTCCCGCAGCGAGTCGCGGGTGACGATGTCGACGACCTTGCCGTACTCGGGCCGCGTGGTGCCCTCCATGATCCCGGGAATGTCGCGGAACTGGCGGCGCACCTCGTACACCACCGCGCCGGCGGCACGCGAAACCGCGTTGACCGCCAAGCCGGAGAAGAGGAACACCACTGCCGCGCCGATGAGCACGCCGACCAGGGTCGCCGGGCTGACGATGTTCGCCACGAACGAACCGGTGGTGCCGACCGCCTTCGCGATCGCGTCCGAGTAGGACCCGAACAGCGCGGTCGCCGCCAGCACGGCAGTGGCGATCGCGATGCCCTTGGTGATGGCCTTGGTGGTGTTGCCGACCGCGTCCAGCTCGGTGAGGATCTGCGCGGCCTTCTCGTCGACGTCGCCGGACATCTCGGCGATGCCCTGCGCGTTGTCCGAAACCGGGCCGAAGGTGTCCATCGCGACGATGACGCCGACGGTGGTCAGCAGGCCGGTTCCGGCCAGCGCCACCGCGAACAGCGCGACGCCGCCGCCGAGCAGGTAGGCGCCGAACACGGCCGCGGCGATCACCAGAGCGGTGTACACCGCCGACTCGAAGCCGACCGAGATACCCGACAGGATCACCGTCGCCGCACCGGTTTCCGACGTCTTGCCGACGTCCTGCACCGGCTTGTGCTCGGTGCCGGTGTAGTAGCCGGTGATCCGCAGGATCAGCGCGGCCAGCACGATGCCGATGATCACCGCTACGGTCGCGATGACCGCCGGGTTGCCGCTGTTGCCCGCGAAGCTCGGGCCGAAGTCGGAGAAGCTGCTCGGCAGGTACACGAACGCGGCGATCGCCGACAGCACCGCGGAAATCACCGCGGAGATGTAGAACGAGCGGTTGATCGTGACCAGGCCGCCTTCGCCGGCCCGCGCCTTCGTGATGTAGACGCCGATCACCGCGGTGATCACCCCGATGGCCGGCACGATCAGCGGGAAGATCAGGCCGGACGAGCCGAACGCGGAACTGCCCAGGATGAGCGCGGCCACCAGCATCACCGCGTAGGACTCGAAGAGGTCCGCGGCCATGCCGGCACAGTCGCCCACGTTGTCGCCGACGTTGTCGGCGATGGTGGCCGCGTTGCGCGGGTCGTCCTCCGGGATGCCCTGCTCGACCTTGCCGACCAGGTCCGCGCCGACGTCCGCGGCCTTGGTGAAGATGCCACCGCCGACCCGCATGAACATCGCGATCAACGCGGCGCCGAAACCGAAGCCCTCCAACACCTTCGGTGCCTGGCCGGTGTAGACGAGCACGACCACCGCCGCGCCGAAGAGACCGAGGCCGACGGTGATCATGCCGACCACGCCGCCGGTGCGGAACGCTACGCGCATCGCCGTCTCGCGGCCGCCTTCTTCCCGCGACGCGGCCGCCACGCGCAGGTTCGCCTGCGTGGCCAGCCACATGCCGAGGTAGCCGATGGTGAACGAGAACGCTGCCCCGACGAGGAAGAAGATCGACCGGCCGATCCGCTCGTTCCAGTCGTCCGCGGGGAGCGCGAACAGGAGCAGGAACACGATCGCGCCGAAGATGGCGAGGGTGTTGCGCTGCCGCTTCAGGTAAGCAGCCGCACCTTCCTGCACAGCCTTCGCGATGTCCTGCATCTTGGCGGTGCCCTGGCCCGCGGCCAGCACCTCCTTGAGCAGGACGTACCCGATGGCCAATGCGGCAAGGGCGACCACGGCGACCACACCGACGATGGTGTAGCCACCCCCGGAGAGCGTGAGGCCGCCCTCCGCGAGGAACTGCCGGGACATTCGTCCTCCTGGGAACGCCGTTTGGCCAGCGCGGGCCCGTCGTACCCGGCGCGCCTGCACTGGCGTGGATCTGTGCCGAAGGACACGCTAGCCGTGCAGGCAATGCACGTCTCACATGACGCTCGCCACAGTGGGTGTGGATTGCGGGAGTCTATTGGTAGTGATCCACCCGCCCGCAACGAGTCCTGATGACGATACGGTCGGTGACCTTGTGTGATTGGTCACTGGATCGATCTGAGGCCGGTTTTGTCGGTGCCCTGTGCGAAGCTTCGCCCCGTGGCGGGAGAGCGCGGACGAAGGCTGCTGGACCGGGTCACGGCAGGGATTCCGGCGACCCAGAACCCGGTGACGCACGTCGAGCGGCTGCCGGCGCGCGCGGCCGGTCACGCGCCCTGGCCGGAGTGGGCGCCCTCCGCGGTAGTCGCCGCGTTGCGGGCCGCCGGGGTCGAGAAACCGTGGCAGCACCAGGTCAGCGCGGCTTCGCTGGCGCAGGCGGGCACGCACGTCGTGGTGTCGACGGGCACTGCGTCCGGGAAGTCGCTGGCGTATCAGCTGCCGGTGCTGACCGCCTTGACCTGCGATGCGAAGGCGAGCGCGCTGTACCTGTCGCCGACCAAAGCGCTCGGCGCGGACCAGCTGCGCTCGGTGTCCTCTTTGGACGTGCCGGGCGTCCGTGCGGCCGCCTTCGACGGCGATACCCCGATGACAGAGCGCGACTGGGTGCGAGCGCACGCGAACTGGGTGTTCAGCAATCCCGACATGCTGCACCGCGGCATTCTTTCGGCGCACGCCCGATGGGCGCAGTTCTTCCGCCGGTTGCGCTACGTCGTGGTCGACGAATGCCACAGTTACCGAGGCGTCTTCGGGTCGCACGTTGCCCTGTTGTTACGCCGGTTGCGCCGAGTGGCGGAGCATTACGGCGCGTCCCCGGTCTTCGTGCTGGCATCGGCGACCACCGCCGAGCCCGCTTCGTTCGCCTCCCGGCTCACCGGTGTGCCGTGCTCTGCGGTCACCGAGGACGCTTCACCGCGCGGGGCGCGCACGGTCGCGCTGTGGGAGCCGCCGCTGCTGGACGAACTCACCGGAGAGAACGGCGCCCCGGTGCGCAGGCCGGCCGGGGCGGAGACCGCCCGGATCCTCGCCGAGCTGGTGATCGAAGGAGCCCGGTCGCTGGCGTTCGTCCGATCGCGGCGCGGTGCCGAGCTGACCGCGCTCGGCGCTCGCCGCTTACTGTCCGAAGTGGACCCACGACTGGCGGACACCGTGGCCGCCTACCGTTCCGGTTACCTGCCGGAAGAACGTCGAGCGCTGGAACAGGCGTTGCTTTCCGGCCGGCTGCTCGCCGTGGCGACCACGAACGCACTGGAGCTGGGCGTCGACATCGCCGGCCTGGACGCGGTGGTGCTGGCCGGTTATCCGGGAACTCTCGCGTCGTTCTGGCAGCAGTCCGGCCGTGCCGGGCGCTCCGGCGACGAGGCGCTGGTGGTTTTCGTCGCGCGCGACGATCCGCTGGACACCTATCTCGTGTACCACCCCGCCGCGCTGCTGGAACGCCCGGTGGAGACAGCCGTGCTGGATCCGGCGAACCCGTACGTGCTGGGCCCGCAGCTGGCCTGCGCGGTCGCCGAACTACCGCTCACCGAACCGGAACTGGATGGCTTCGGCGGCGAAGCGGCCCGGGCCGTGCTCTCGGACCTCGCCGAGGAGAAGCTGCTGCGCCGCCGTTCGAGCGGCTGGTACTGGACGTCCCGCGACCGCCCGCACGCCGAAGTCGGCATCCGCGGCTCAGGCGGCGACCAGATCGCCGTGGTGGAAGCGGATTCCGGCCGGATGCTGGGCACGGTGGACCCGGGTTCGGCGTGCTACGCCGTCCATCCGGGGGCGGTGTATCTGCATCAGGGCTCGTCGTATGTGGTGGACGAGCTGGAGTTGGAGACAGGTCTGGCCCTGGTGCACGCGGAGGACCCGGACTGGACGACTTCGCCCCGGGAGATCGTGGACATTTCGGTGCTCTCCACGGAATCGCACTGCCGGCACGGCGAGGTGACGGTGTGTCTGGGCGAGGTCGCGGTGACGTCGCAGGTCGTAGGTTATCTGCGACGGCGGCCGTCAGGTGAGGTGCTGGACCACACGCCGCTGGACCTGCCGAAGCAGAGTCTGCACACGAGAGCGGTCTGGTACACGGTCTCCGCGGAACTGCTGGAGTCTCCGGTTGGCGCGCTTGGCTCAGCGGCAACCGCTGGCGAGACCGCGGCCGCTGGCGAATCGGATTCCGCCGCTGCCGAGACAACGGCCGCCGATGTGCCAGCCGCGACGAGCGAATTCCCGTCGGCCGCGGAAGGCAGCGAGGTCACGGCCGGGCCCGCTCTGGGCCGGGCGTCGAGAAAACCGGTGGGGACCGGGGGCACCTCGTCGGTTGTCGGGGTAACCGGCGAAGTCTCGGGAAGTCCGGCGCACGGGCGGGGGTCCGGGGCCGGAGCGGAGGGCGGGGTGGTCGCAGGGTCGGAAGTGGCGTCGGTGGGGACCGGGGGCGCCTGCAGGACACCGGGGGGTGCCGGGTTGATCCCGGCACGCGTCCCCGGTGCCCTGCATGCCGCCGAGCACGCGGCGATCGGCCTGCTACCGCTGTTCGCTACGTGCGACCGCTGGGACATCGGCGGGGTGTCTACCGCGTGGCACGAGGACACCGGGGAGGCGACGGTGTTCGTGCACGATGGGCATCCCGGGGGTGCGGGGTTTGCCGACCGCGGTTATGCCGCTATCGTCCCGTGGCTGGCCGCTACGCGGGAGGCGATCGTCTCCTGCGAGTGCCCGACGGGCTGCCCGTCCTGCGTCCAGTCGCCGAAGTGCGGGAACGGCAACGATCCGCTGGACAAGGCGGGGGCGGTGACCGTACTGGATGCCGTGCTCGGGGCGTTGCGTCGGCACGGGGAACAGTGCGGCCACGGTGGTTCGTGAAATTGTTGTTCGAGTCTCGCGTGCTGCCGCCCGGGATAGAACCGTTCCGGCAGCGCTTGGCCGCGCCGAATCAGGCGGCGGCGGTCTCGACCAGCGACGCAGCGTGCTCGGCGGCGAGGGCTCGCACCAGCACGTCCTGGACCTCGGCGGCGTCCGGCAGCTGCCAGCCGCACACCTCCGGCTTCACCCGCCAGTGCACGACACCGTGCTGGAACGGCGACGGCGGCAGCGGGATGTAGCTGCCCGCACCATGCCACTGCACCGAAACCCGCTCGTCGAGCTCGGCCGGCATCGCCTTGGCAACCTGAGTGAGGAACAACCAGCGCCCGTTCGGCATCGCGACGATGGGCGCCGGGTGCCCGACCGCACGCAGCAGCCGCGCCGCGCGCTTGCCCAGTTCCTGGTCGACCTCGACCGCGTCGAGCACGGTGCCGGTGGCCACGAGCAGGCTGTGCGTCCGGTCGGTGAACCAACCGGCGACCTGGTGAGCGTGCGACCCGACCAGCTCACGCCAGTCGTCGCGCACCGGCACCGGGCGGCGCCAGGTGAGGTCGTCCCCCTCCGCGGTGATCTGCTCCGGGGTCGCCCCCGGAAGCACCGGCCAGCCGCGCCAGGCGAGGCCGATCGCCTCCGCACGCAGTTCGATGCGGAAGGCGTTCCGCCAGCTGTCCGGCCAATTCGCGTCCAACATTGCTTTCCTGCCTTCGAGGTCCGTGTCTCGCGCCGTCCGGGTCGGGGCCGTGGTGGCGCACGTCTCACTAAACGGCAACTTGCACATTGCGGGGAAGGCCCGCGCGGCAACCGGCCGTTACCGCGCGATGAACGCCCGGTAGCACACCGCCCGGCCGATAACCGGCTGCCGATCACCGGCCGCTGACCCCGCCGTTCACCCCGTCAAAACGGCCCCACCACGGGCTTCGACACTTTTCCGCCCGTTCGCACGCGTGCTGACGTATCCCGTTGAACACGCCGCTGACCTGGTGTTTCGACCGCTCGACGCGCGCCACCGACCGCTGCTCGCGGTCCTTGGCCACTTATCGGAGCCAGTCGACGCGGACGGTCGGCAGGTGGTTCCGGGCACCCGGCACCGTGCCGTTCGGACGCCGATGAGCGGTTCCGGACCGGTGTCCGGCAGGCCCGGACGGGTTGGCCGACGAGGCCGGGCGGCAGGTTGCAAGTCCTTTCGGTCGAGGCGGGCGGAGGGGTGGGAGCCGCCCCGCTGGCCCGGTCCGGCAGCGCAGGCTGGCTCGGCCGCCCGAGCTGCCGGGCTGTCGGCTCGGGCGGTGGGCGCTGTCAGCTCAGGCCGGAACGGCAACGGAGCCGACCTGGCCGCAGCGGTCGCTGCCGGGCCAGACCCGATCCGTCTCCCGGCACGGTCTCGACCAGGCCAGCCCCCGTCCGCCTGCAAGCACGGTCGCTGCTTGGCCAGCCCCGATCCACCTCTCGGCGCGGTCGCGACCAGGCCAAACCCGTCGCCGGGCACGAGTCCAGCGAGAATGCCGCCGGCCGGAATCCGGCCGCATCCCGGCGCGAGCACAGTCAGGCTCGATCCAGCCCGGCGGGAACGGGCCGGGCAGGCCCGCAGGCACGCAGGTCACGAGGCACTTGGCGCGCTACGGCGGAGCTTCTGCCGGGCCGGCGCGAGCCTTCGCGGTCGGGGCGGGCAGTCCGGGTATCGGCGCGGTGGCGGCGCGGACTTCCACATAAGCATCGCGGTTGTGCCAGCGGCAGCTGATCATTACCGCACGTTCGTGGTCAGCGACCTCCTCGGCTCGGGCGCAGGCGGTGGTGGGTCCGTCCGCTGCGTGGGCCGCCGCGGCCAGTGCGCCTAGGTCAGCCGCGGCTTCGGTGCCGTGGCGGGCAGTAATTGCCGCTGCCAGCCACCACACCAGGACCGTTAAGGCGATCAACGCTGCTGCGGCCAAGGCTGTCCACACAGTGGCAACGCCAGCGTCGTTCGATTCGCGGGTCATGGGGCGGTACCTGGTTCGGCGATGGCGTAGGCGGTCGCACTGAGGTGCAGCGCCGACAACGCTGTGGTGGTCACTTCGGCGGTGAGGCCGTCGCCGGTGCGATGGACGGTCAGGCGAGCGCCTTGCGGAGCGATCGTTTCGATCACTGCGGCGGCGGCACCTGGTTGTCCAGCCGCCGTCAGGCGGGCGGCTTCGCGGGCTGCGTCCAGGCAACGGAGGTGCCCGGCGATCGCGCTTGTTCCGGCCAGCAGCACAGCCAGTACCGCTGTCAACGCACCTAGCGAAACTGCGGCTTCCACGGTGACGAAGCCGCTGTCCCGGCGACGGCCAGCCATCAGGTGGCCGCTGTCAGGGCTCGTTGAACGAGCCCGGCCAAGGTCTCGGAGACGGAGTCTCCGCTGAGCAGGACGTAGAGCGCCACGGCGAACGCCGCCGCGGCCACTGTGCCGATCGCGTATTCGACGGTGGTGGTGCCGTCGTCTCCGGGCAGGAACCGCATGAGCTGGCTTCCTTTCTGTGGTTGATGGGGTCACAGCAGGCCACCGATCCGCCCGGCAAGGCCGAGCACTACCGGCAGCACGCCGAGGGCGAAGAACGCGGGCAGGAAACACAAACCCACCGGCAGTGCCAGAGCGACGCCGGCTCGTTCGGCTCGTTCTTCGGCTTCGACGCCCAGTCCGTCGCGCAGGCGGCGGGCCAGATCATCCGCGGTCGAGGCGAGCGCTGCCCCGGACCGCACGGTGCGGGTGGCCGCTACAGCCAGTTCGGCGAATCCCGGCTGGGCGCGGACCGGAGCCCAGGCAGGTGCCGGTTCGGCACCGAGCGCGAGAAGGTTTGCGGTGGCGCACAGGGCATTCCCAGTTTCCGGGGGCGCGCCGGCAGAGACGGTTTCCAAGGCGATCGGTATCGGCATTCCGGCGCGGAGGCAGGCCGCCAGGAGATCCAGGACCGACGCGGAGCTGAGCCGGTGCGCTGAGTCGTCTGCCGTTCCGGGGCGGCGAGACCGGCGCAGAAGCCACCAGCCGATGCCACCGGCGGCGAGACCGGCGGGGATTCCAGCGACGATCGCGATCGAGACCGCAGTCGCGATGGCCGCGGCGGCGTGCCAGATCTGCGGGCGAATAGTGCGGCGTGGGCATGGGGGTTGCGGCAGACGTCGGGGTACTGAGGTTCCGGGCCAGAGCACGAGTGCGGCTCCGGACAGAACCAGGGCCAGTGCGGTCATGGGGCCGCCTTGCGGTTGGTGAGGGAGCGGGACCAGGCGGTCCCGGCCCAGAGCAGAGTTGCGCCGGCGATCAGAAAGGCTTGTCCAAGCACGGTTTCGGTCAGGACGGCCAGCGGGTTGGCACCGATGAGCTGGCCCATGGCCAAGCACCCGACCGGCAGTACGGTCAGGACCGTCGCGCTCATTCGCGGGCCAGCCATCTTGGCGTGGAGTCGACGGGCAAAAGCAGCTTCCGCGTCTACCGCGCGGCGGGCGGCATCCAGCGCGTCGGCGATGGGCAGGCCGTGCCGCCGGGTCAGGTTCCAGGCTTGTGCCAGCGCAGAAAGGTCAGTGGATTCGAGGGATCCGTCTAAGCGTGCGGCGGTGGCCAGGTTGTGGAGTTCTCCGGACAGTTCCGGGACCGCGTCGGCGGCGGCTTCGGCTGCGGTGATGAGGTGCGCGCCAGCTCGGAGTTCGGCGGTCATGGTGCGCAGGACGGTCGCCGTGCGTTCTGCACGAGTCAGGGATTTGACGGTTTCCTTTCTGCTGCGCCATTCCTGGCGGGCCGTGAAAGTGAGCAGCACGGTCGCGATCGCGGCACCGATTCCGGCTAGCGGCAGGACGGCAGCAGCGGGGAGCAACCACAGCGCTTGCCGTGGCAGGGCCGGTAAACGGACTCTCCGGACCGGGACGAGCCGGCTGGGAGTGGTCGGCCAGCAGAGCATTCCCGATCCGGCGCAGAGGAACGGCCAGGCGGAGATCATCTGGTCACCGGACGTGCGGAGAGCACGTCGCGCGAAGGACCGGTCTGGTTTCCGGCGTCGGTCAGGGCGGTGAAAAGCGCGCGGTGACGTGTCCAGCCGCCGTCGCGCCAGACGGTTTGGGTGCGCACTTCTCCGTGGTAGCGCTGGAGTATCGCGATCTCGGCCAGGCGGCGGCCGGTGTCCGTCCGACGCAGGTGGAGGATTACCCGGACGGCCGCGGCCAGCTGACTGTGCAGGGCGTCTCGTGGGAGGCCGCCCAGTGCGGCCAGGGCTTCCAGCCTTGCGGGGGCTTCCGCTGGGGAATTCGCGTGCAGCGTGCAGGCACCGCCGTCGTGGCCGGTGTTCAGCGCGGTGAGCAGGGAGCACACTTCCGCACCGCGGACTTCTCCGACTACCAGTCGGTCTGGCCGCATTCGCAAGGCTTGGCGAACCAGTTCCGGGAGTTCGACGGAGCCAGCACCTTCGACGTTCGCGGGCCGAGCTACCAGGCTTACGAACTGCGGGTGAGTCGGACGCAGTTCTCCGGCATCTTCCACACAGATGATGCGTTCGGTCGGGGCGACCGCACCGAGCAGTGCGCTGAGGAGCGTGGTTTTGCCCGCGCCAGTGCCGCCGGTGACCAGGAAGCTCAACCGGTGCTTGATGATTGTGCGCAGGACCGCCGCACTGGCTTGGTCGAACGTGCCAGCGTCCTGGAGGGCGGCCAGGTCGTACGCGGCGGGGCGAAGGACACGCAGTGAAAGGCAGGTGCCGTTCGCTGCGATGGGTGGCAGAACCGCGTGGACGCGGACACGGCCTTGGCGGACGGGGAGCCAACCGTCCACATACGGTTGTGCATCATCCAGACGACGGCCGGCTGCCAGCGCGAGGCGCTGAGCCAGGCGGCGGACAGCGGCTTCGTCGGCGAACCGGATCGAGGTGCGGATCAGGCCGGCCGGGCCGTCCGTCCACACCTCGTCGGGTGCCGTGACCAGGACATCGGTGGTGGTGTCGTCGTCCAGCAACGGGGCCAGCGGTCCGGCGCCGAGGAACTCGTCGCGAGCCTGACGGACTGCCGCGAGCACTGCGTCGTGGCTCAGCGCACCTCCCGCTTCGGCGCGTACTGCTTCGGCTACGGCGATCGCGTCGGCGTTACGGCTGTCGCCGGCCAAGCGGTGGCGGACTCGCTCCACGAATTCGGTGGTCATGTCAGGCGGCCTGGGCGACGAACGGAGCGCGCAACTCGGCCAGGACGGCGCGCGCGGCGGCGGCCAGCGGGCCCTTGGGCGGCAAGGCGAACTCACCGGATTCCAGGGTGGCGGCGACGCGGCGTTCTGGGCGCAGTTCGGCAACCATCGGCGGGCCGAGCAGGGCCGCAGTACGCGCGGGCGAGACGCCGTCCACCGGATGTCCACTTGCGACAATCGCGAAGCGGGTGGCGTGCGGGCGAAGGTGAGACAGCACTTGTTGCGCTGCCATGCAGGCACGGAATTCGACCGGGACCACCAGGACGATCAAGTCGGCCAGCGCGGCTACCGCGGCGGTGGTCTCCATCGCTTGCCGGGCCAGGTCGCACACCACGGTGCGGCCAGCCCGGCGGCCGGCGGTCACCACCGCGGACAACGCGCGGGGGGTCGGGCCCTCGCCGTCTCGGCCGCAGGACAGCACGGGAAGGGTGCCTCGGGTCGGCAGGGACGCGATCAAGGACGGAACGGAGACGCGTCCGGACAGGCGAACTTCGGGCCATCGCAGGCCCTCTGCGTGTTCCAAGCCCAATGGCAAGTCCAGTCCGCCGCCCAATGGATCGCAGTCCACCAAGAGAGCCGGGGTGCTGCGGTCCGCTTCTACCGCGACGGCGGCGGCCAGCACCGACGCGCCGGCCCCTCCTCGGCCGCCGATGAACGCGATGACCGGGCCGGGATGTTCAGCGGGAGCCTCGGTGACGTCGGCGAACGCGCCAGTCAGGTCGGCTTCGTCGTCAGGCAGGCTGAGCACCCGGCGAGCGCCCAGCGCGGCGGCGCGCCGCCAGGTTTCCAAGCCCGGGGCGCCCTTGCAGACGAGCACGACGCTTTCGCGGGTCGGCAACGCCGGCCGATCGGCGATGGCCGCGTCCTCGTCCACCACCACCAGCGGGGCACGGGTCCAGCGTCCGCGCGCGGTCGCGAGGTCGGTCGCGTGGTCGAACTCGCAGCCGACGACAGCGGCGACGCGGCGGATCTCTTCGAACACCGTGCCTTCGTCTGCGACGACGAGCGGTTGTGCGGTGGCCATGGTCCCCTCCCCTGGGTCTGACGGGCCGGACTCCCACGGTCGCCCGCCGCAGGTCGGCGCGGCAATGCCGGACTCGCCGGTCTGTGGACAACCAGGGGGTTGTGGACAACTCGCCCGGCGACCGGGCCGCCGGTCCGCCGACTGTCAGTCCACCCCGGACAATGCCGCGCATTCAGCCGAGAAAACGATTGCCGCTGGCAGGCCGCACAGAACCGGCCAACGAAATAGCAAAGGCGACGTCCGACCGTCCCCTAACCGGTCAAGTAAAGGAATCACCTATTTATTAGCGGACGGCAAACTCCAGTCGCGGACCACCGAACTGGCAGCGACCGCGCAGGTGCGCGACCAGGACGCGGAAGAGGCGAGAACCGTTGCCAGACAAGGAAAACTGAAGAATAGAAGGCGGCCCTCGCCAGGGGGGAGGGACGAGGGCCGCCAGGGGTTCAGCCCCGGGGGGTCGGACTGAACCGGTCCCGGTTCTATGACCGGGTCAGCTCACTGTAACTCTCGTTGCTATGAGTTCGCTGTGTGAGTGACACATACGATTCGATAACGGCAGACGAGGCCGGAAGTGCGATGATGTCATCGATTTTCCGGCCGTCGCCACGACCGGTGTGCTGCCAACAACGAAGGCCGGTTCGCTTATCCTGATCACGTGGCCGAACTCCGCAGCGAAGAAGCACCCCGGCGCGTCGCCGCCTTCTTCGACCTCGACAAAACGATCATCGCCTCGTCCAGCGCGCTCGCATTCAGCAAGCCACTGCTGCGCGAGGGGCTGATCAACCGGCGCGCGGCGCTGCGAAGCGCTTACGCGCAGCTGGTTTTCTCTCTCGCCGGCGCGGACGCGGACAAGACCGAGCGGATGCGCGCCGAAGTGTCCGCGCTCTGCGCGGGCTGGGATGTAGCGCAGGTTTCCGCGATCGTCCGCGAAACCTTGCACGATGTGGTCGATCCGCTCGTGTACATCGAAGCGACCGATCTGATCGCACAACACCTCGCAGACGGGCACGACGTCGTCGTCCTCTCCGCGACCGGCGAGGAGGTCGCCGCACCGGTGGCCGCAATGCTCGGCGCGACCCGGTGCGTCGCGACCCGGATGGAAATCGTCGACGGCCGGTACTCCGGCGAGGTCGATTTCTACTGCTACGGCGAGAACAAGGCGGTCGCCGCCAAACAACAGGCCGCCGAGCACGGGTACGACCTCGCGGACTGCTTCGCCTACACCGATTCCAGCACCGACATCCCGTTGCTGGAGGTCGTCGGCCACCCGCACGCGGTGAACCCGGACAAGCTGCTGCGCCGGACCGCGGAGGACAAGGACTGGCCGGTGCTCGCGTTCGAACGGCCGATGTCGCTGCGCACGCGGATCCCGGCGAAGTCGGCCGGGATGGTCGCGCTCGGCGTGGGCGCGGTGGCGGCGGGCGCGACCTGGTACAGCCTCAGCCGGCGCCGCCGGTCCCGGGACAGAGAGGGCTGAGCACCCGCACGGCGGTACCGAAAATCCGGTTTCCGCAGATAAGAGCCGTTGCGGAGGGTGGCTTCGTCACCGGATCGAGCCTCTGTAACGGTGCACCCGTACGCGCACTTGAAGTGACCGGGCTCACGGCGTAGAAAGTAGGTGCGGACGTTGATTCGGCCAGGGCAGAGGTAGAAGAGAAGCCTCTGTCACCCCGGGCAACCTCCGTGCGCGGACTCCGGGTACCCACGCGCAGCGCGCCGCGGGAGGCTCGTCGTCTAGGGACTGCGTACCGGGACGCCGGACGCCGAGTCCATGAAGGTACGACCAGAGTTGCACGCTTGGTCGCCCGAGATGTTCGCGCTGACTGGCGGCGCCCGCTGGCCCTTGGCTGACGGGCGCCGCCAGTGTTATGTCCGGGGTCCGGCGCAGGTTGGGCGGCGGCCGGGTTGGGGCGAGGGTTAAGTGCGCGTCTCAGCTGGCTGGGGTCCCGAGATCGCTCGCGGATGTCTATGAAAGGCCCCTTGAGGGACTCAGATTCCCTCAAGGGGCCCTTCACGGACGAGTCCGCCAGCCGGCTAACAGGGTTCCGCGAACACTCGGGCAGCCGCGACTGGGGAAGAGCCGGAAACGCGAAGCGTGGCGATGACGTTCCCTGGACAGCTTGGCGGCTGGACGCAAGCGTGCGACCGAGCACGGACGGAACGGCGGCAAAACGGTGTGCACCGAGATTTCGCAGGAAGTTTGCGCGTGCGGGTGCCTCGCGAACCGGCCCCTGAACCGATACCGAGCCGCACTCAAGCCCACCGCCAGACTGAACCGCCGAGTAACAAACCGTCAGGTCACCGGCGGGCTAACCCGTGCCGAGGACATCCGCTCAGTCGAACCCTCCCGTTCCAACGCACGGCCGATGGACAAGCCCGCATCGCGGTGAGTAGCTTCCCGGATACCGGTGCTGCCCGGTGGACGCTTCACCACACGTGTCCCCTCCGCGGCGGCACGCGACACTGGGAGGAATTTCGTGACGAACCGACACGCGCGCACGCGGAGGATGCAGGTGTTCGCCGTTCCGCTGGCCGGGGTGCTCGCCGTCGGGGGGTTGAGCGCTTCGGCGTCCGCGGCGCCGAAACCGCAGCAGCCGTCCGATCCGGCGCAGCTTTCCGCCGCTCAAGTGGACGCGGCCGCCAACCGGGCGTTGCGCGGCATGACGCTTCCGGAAAAGGTCGGGCAGCTGTTCGTCACCTGGGTGAACGGCAAGTCGGCGAACGAGGTGAACCCGAAGAACCGCACCGACTTCGGCGTCGACACCGCCGCACAGGCAGTACAGAAGTATCACCTCGGCGGGGTCATCTACTTCAACAACGACTCCCGCGACAACTTCGACACCCCGACGCAGGTCGCGAAGCTGTCCAACGGCCTGCAGCGCGCCGCGATCGCCAGCGGCGCGCACATCCCGTTGCAGATCGGCACCGACCAGGAAGGCGGCACGGTCACCCGGATGGGCGCGCCGGCCACCGAATTCCCGAACTCGATGGCGATCGCCGCCGGGCGGGACGCCAGCAGCGCCACTCAGGCCGCGACGATCCTCGGCCACGAGCTGCGCGCGGTCGGCATCAACCAGGATTTCGCGCCGGACGCGGACGTCAACTCCAACCCGGCCAACCCGGTCATCGGCGTCCGCTCGTTCGCCGGCCAGCCCGGTCTGGCCAGCAACTTCGTCGCTGCCGAGGTCAAGGGCTACCAGCAGTCCGGTCCGCCCGCGCAAACCGTGTCCGCCACCGCCAAGCACTTCCCCGGGCACGGCGACGCGGCCACCGACAGCCACACCGGGTTGCCGAAGATCACGCGCACCGAGGCGCAGTGGCGGGCGATCGACGTGCCGCCGTTCAAGTCCGCGATCGCGGCGGGCATCGACTCGATCATGAGCGCGCACATCCAGTTCCCGAGCCTCGACCCGTCCGGCGAACCGGCCACCCTGTCGAAGCCGATCATCACCGGGAAGCTGCGCGGCGAGCTCGGCTACAACGGCGTCGTGATCACCGATTCGCTCGAGATGCAGGGCGTCCGGCAGCTGCACAGCGACGCCGAAATCCCGGTACTCGCCCTGAAAGCGGGCGTGGACCAGCTGCTGATGCCGGTGCATCTGGACGTCGCGGTCAAGTCCGTGCTCGCTGCGGTGAAGTCCGGCGACCTGCCGATGCAGCGGATCAACGAGAGCGTGCTGCGGGTGCTGAAGCTCAAGATCAAGCGCGGCATCATGTACGCGCCGTTCGACAACCCGGCGCAGGTCTCGAAGAAGGTCGGCACGCCGGAACACCTGGCCACCGCGCAAGGCATCGCGGACCGGTCGATCACCGCGATCGCCAATGACGCCAACCTGCTGCCGCTCAAGCAGAAGCCGTCGTCGGTGCTGGTCACCGGCTGGGGCGCGACCACGACGCAGAACCTGGCCGACCGTTTCACCGCGCACGGCACCAAGGGCACCGCGCTGGCCACCGGGCAGACGCCGACCGACGCGCAGATCGCGCAGGCCGCCGATGCCGCGAAGAAGAACGACGTGGTCGTGGTGCTCACCAACAATCTCGGCGGCTTCCCGTTGCAGGGCAAGCTTTTGCAGGCGTTGATGGACACCGGCAAGCCGGTGGTCGCGGTCGCCGCGCAGATCCCGTACGACGCCGGTTACGCGAACCCGGTGCCGACCTGGCTCGCCACCTACGGCTACCGCACGCCGTCGCTGGAGGCGCTGGCCAAGGTCGTGCTCGGTGAGACGAAGCCGAGCGGCAAGCTGCCGGTCGACATCCCGGCCGGGGCGGACGTGCACACCGTCAAGTACCCCTTCGGACACGGGCTGACCTGGTGACTCTCAACCGCAGGAATTTCCTCGCCGTTCCGGCGCTCGCCGTCCCGGTGCTCGCCGGCGGCTCGGCGGTGGCGCAAGCCGCGCCGGACCGGCAGGTGCTTACTGGTGCCGAGCAGTTCGCGGCGCAGGGCTGGCAGCCGCTCGCCGGGCGCAAGTTCGGCGTCCTGTCGAACCCGACCGGCGTGCTCGCCAACGGCAACCACATTGTCGACTCGATGGTCGCGGCGGGCGTACGACCCGTCGCGGCCTTCGGGCCGGAGCACGGCTTTCGTGGCAGCGCGCAAGCCGGTGGCTCTGAAGGCGACTACACCGACCCGCGCACCGGCATCCCGGTGTACGACGCGTACGGCGCTAACGCGGCGAAGCTCGCTTCGCTGTTCCAGAAGTCCGGCCTGGACACTGTTGTCTTCGACATCGCAGACGTCGGCGCGCGCTTCTACACCTACATCTGGTCGCTGTACACAGCGATGGTCGCCGCAGCGAAGGTCAATGCGTCCTTTGTGGTCCTGGACCGGCCGAACCCCATCGGCGGACGGCTGTCCGGGCCGGTGCTCGACCCGAAGTTCTCGTCCGGCGTCGGGCTGAAGCCAATCGCGCAGCAGCACGGCATGACTGTCGGCGAGCTGGCGAGGTTCTTCTCGGCAGAGTTCCTGCCCGGCGAAGGCGTTCGCCTAGAGAAGCTAGAGGTCGTCCAGGTACGCGGCTGGCGGCGCGACACCTTCTTCGCGGATACCGGTCTGCGCTGGGTCATGCCCAGCCCGAATATGCCCACACCGGACACTGCCCTGGTGTATCCCGGCACAGGCATGTTCGAAGGCACTGTGTTCTCCGAAGGACGTGGTACGACGCGGCCGTTCGAGATCGTCGGCGCGCCCGGCCTCGACTGGCGTTGGCGCGAAGAGCTGGAGAAGCTTCACCTTCCGGGAGCAGCGTTCCGCGAAACCTACTTCGTGCCCACCTTCGGCAAGTTCGCCAATCAGCCGTGCGGTGGCGTCGAAGTGAGCGTCACCGATCCGCGCGCGTTCGACGCGATCGACACCACCGTGTCGATGTTCGTGACCGCGAAGCGCGTAGCGCCGGACAAATTCGGGTGGCGGCCGGACATGGCGATCGACAAGCTGTCCGGATCCGCGCGGCTGCGCACCATGGTCGACGCAGGCGCCGGGGTCGACGAGATCACCGGCGCGTGGCGGGCCGAACTCGCCGATTTCGCGCACCGCCGCCGTCCCCACCTGATCTATCGCTGAGGAGAGCGGTCATGCGTGCTAGGAAAGTGCTTGTCGCGACGCTGGCCGTCCTGGTCGCGGCGACCTCCACCGCGGGAGCAGCCACCATCGACAATCGGCACGACAGCTTCGCCGGGCGCTTCGACCGTCCGCAGCACGGGTTCGCGCCGCCGAGCACGCGGCTGCGCGACGGCGACCCGAGCGAGGTCGGCCTGGACCCGCAGCCGATCCGCGCCGCCGAGCAGTTCCTGAAGAGCTGGACACAGCCGGACGCCAGCGGCCATCCGCACTTCTCCGGCGCGGTCGGCCTGCTCGCGCACGACGGCATGGTGGTAGACCGCTATGCCGTCGGCAAAGCACTTCGGTATGCCGACGCCAAGGGCACCGAACTTCCCGCCGACCAGCAGGTCCCGATGCGCGACGACACGATCTTCGACATGGCGTCGATCTCCAAGCTGTTCACCTCGATCGCCGCCCTGCAGCTCGCCGATCAGGGCAAGCTGGACGTCAACGCGCCGGTCGTGCGGTACCTGCCGGAATTCGGCGTCAACGGCAAGCAGGACGTCACCGTGCTCCAGCTGCTCACGCACACCTCCGGCTTCGACGCCGACCCGTCCCCGTCGCTGTGGGCGGGCTACCCGGACATTCCGTCGCGGCGCAAGGCGATCCTCGACAGCCCGCTCAAGAACGCACCGGGCAGCACGTACCTCTACTCCGACCTGAACATGCTGACCCTCGGCCTGCTGGTCGAGAAGCTGTCCGGCAAGCCGCTGGACCAGGTCGTGCACGACCGGATCACCGCGCCGCTGGGCATGGTCGACACCGGATACAACCCGCCCGCATCGAAGCTGAACCGCGTCGCCGCGACCGAGTTCGAAACCACCCCGCCGCGCGGGCTCGTGCGCGGCCAGGTGCACGACGAGAACGCCTGGTCGCTCGGCGGCGTCGCCGGGCACGCGGGGATCTTTTCCACCGCCGGTGACCTGGCGGTGCTCTGCCAGGCCATCCTCAACGGCGGCAGCTACCGCGGCCACCGCATCCTGGCGCCGGACACCGTCACCAAGATGCTCACGAACTACAATCAGCGCTTCCCCGGCGATGAGCACGGCCTTGGCTTCGAGCTCGATCAGCCTTGGTACATGGGCGCGCTGGCTTCGCCGGTGAGCGCCGGGCACACCGGCTTCACCGGCACCACGCTGGTGATCGACCCGGAGTCGCGGTCGTTCGCCCTGCTGCTCACCAACCGCGTGCACCCCACCCGTACCTGGGGCTCCATCAACACCGCCCGCCAGGTGTGGGCGACCTCGCTCGCCAAGGCGATGGCGGTGCGGCCGATGCAAGGCCCGAACGCCTGGTACTCGGGCCTGGGAAACAACGGGACGGCTACGCTCAGTACCCGACCGCTGCCCGCTGGTGGTTTACTCTCCGTTTCCTTTGCCGCGTTCGTCGACACCGAGGGCCCGAGCGACCCGCTACAGGTCGAATCGAGCACCGACGGCGTGAATTGGCAACCGGTTCCGCTGCGAGCGTGGGGACCGGGGGCGCCGTCCGGCGAGGTGTCCGCTCTGTCCGGACACGGGCACCGCGCCTGGTGGAAGGTGTCGGCGCACGTGCCGGCCAGTGCCGTTACCTCGATCCGGTGGCGTTACAGCACCGATGCGAATTACTCCGGACGGGGAGTTTCCGTCGACAGTGTGAAAGTCACCGAACGCGGCCGAGTCGTGCTTGATGGTGAGCGGAATCCGGCGGAACTGACCCCTTCCGGATGGGAATTGAGCGCACGGTAGCCACTCGGCCGCGCATTGCGACGCGACTAGACCCACTCAGTGGAACAGCACTCCTTCGCTCGACACAGTTAGTTGCCAAGTCGTTAGCTTCGAGTCGTTAACGGCCGCGACCCGGTTGGCGACTTTCTTGACAACGATTAATCGCAAACCGAAGTCCGCAGACACGGACGGGTTGTGGTTCTGCCGAAGGATGTGGGTAGCCTTGTCGCAAATGCCAACGGTTAGTAACTTTCCGACGGCGGATGAAGCGGAATCCGTAGTCGCCGCCGCACCCTCCGAGCACGCCGCAGGTCAGACGGCGCGCGAGGCGGACGCGAGCCCGTTGGTGCGCATCCGCTCGCTGCTGCCCGGGCTCGCCCGCGCCGAGCAGCGGGTCGCGAAGGTCGTACTGGAAGACCCGGCCGCGGTCGCGCGGCGCAGCATCACCGAGGTCGCGCTGGCCGCGAACACCTCGGAGACCACCGTCACCCGCTTCTGCAAGGCGGTCGGCGTCGGCGGCTACCCGCAGCTGCGCATCGCGCTCGCCGCGGACACTGCCCGCACCGAGGCTCGCACCTCGCGCAACCTGGGCGGCGAGATCGGCCCCGGCGACGACCTCGCATCGGTCATCGGCAAGGTCAGCTTCGCCGACGCGCGCGCGGTCGAGGAGACCGCGGACCAGCTCGACGTGGCTGAGCTGCAGGCCGTCATCGACCTGGTCGCCGAGGCAGGCCGGGTCGACGTGTACGGCGTGGGCGCAAGCGCTTTCGTCGCCGCGGACCTGCAGCAGAAGCTGCACCGGATCGGCCGGGTCAGCTTCGCCTGGTCGGACACGCACATCATGCTCACCTCGGCCGCGGTGCTGAAGCCCGGCGACGTCGCGGTCGGCGTCTCGCACACCGGCGCGACCACCGACACGGTGGAGGCACTGCGGGTCGCGCGCGAGCACGGCGCGGTGACCGTCGCGGTCACGAACTTCCCGCGGTCCCCGATCACCGAGGTCGCCGACCACGTGCTCACCACGGCGGCCCGCGAAACCACCTTCCGGTCCGGTGCGACGGCGAGCCGTATCGCACAGCTGACCGTCATCGACTGCCTTTTCATCGGGGTCGCACAGCGGCACATGGAAGCGTCGGTCAGCGCTCTGGACGCAACAAGGGACGCGGTCGGCGCGCACCGGCTCGGGGTCAGGCCCGACGGTCGCCGTCGTCCGCGAGAAACCGGCAAGTGAACCGAGAAGCGAGGAACCCGATGTCCGTCCCCTGCCAGACGGTGCACGTCGATTCGCCGACCGAACAGCGGAACCCGCGCACCGTCGACATCGACCTGATGTCCACGATGGGGATCCTCGGCGCCATCAACGCCGAGGACCGCCGGGTGCCGGACGCGGTGGCCGCGGTGCTGCCGCAGCTGGCGAGAGCCGTCGACTACGCGGTGGAAGCACTGCGCGGCGGCGGACGCGTGCACTACGTCGGGGCGGGCACGTCCGGGCGGCTGGCGACGCTGGACGCGGCGGAGCTGGTGCCGACGTACAACGTTCCCGCGGACTGGTTCGTCGCTCACCACGCCGGCGGCGAGAAGGCGCTGCGGCAGGCGGTCGAGAACGCCGAGGACGACGAGGACGCCGGCGCGGCGGAGATCGCCTCGTCGGTGCTGCCGGGCGATTTCGTGCTCGGTCTCGCCGCCTCCGGCCGGACTCCGTACGTGCTGGGCGCGCTGGCCGAGGCCCGCCGGATCGGCGCGCACACCGGGCTGGTTTCGGCCAACCCGCGGGCCGCCAAACCGGCCGGGGCGGACGTGCTGATCGCGGTCGCGACCGGGCCGGAGGCGATCGCCGGCTCGACCCGGATGAAGGCGGGCACGGCACAGAAGCTGATCCTTACCGCGTTTTCCACCGCGACGATGATCAAGCTGGGCAAGACGTACTCGAACCTGATGGTGAGCATGCGGGCGACCAACGCGAAGCTGCGCGGGCGCACGATCCGGATCCTGCAGGAAGCCACCGGGATGACCATGGCGGACTGTTCGGACGCGCTCACCGAGGCGGGCGGCGACCTCAAGGTGGCGCTGGTGCATCTGTTGTCCGGCAGCGATGTCGCTCGCTCGGCGGAGGCATTGGCGGCATCGGGCGGCCACGTGCGGAAGGCACTGGACTCGCTGCACCTGCGCGCGGGCTGACGTTTCCCACGGCTAGGCCGGGAAGGGCCTCTTGCGGGACTTGGATTCCCGCAAGAGGCCCTTCACGGCCTTTTCGTTCGCCGGAGTGTGCGAGATCCGGCGGCGGTCCCCCTGATCAGAACGCGCCGACCGGCTGGCGGATGGCGGCGTTGAGCCGGTTCCACACGTTGATGCCGGCGATCGACAGCAGCAGCGACGAGAGTTCCTTCTCGTCGTAGACGTCCGCGGCGGCGTCCCAGACCGCGTTCGGCACCGGGTCGGTCGAGTCGGCCAGCCGCGTCACGTGCTCGGCCAGGTCCAGCGCGGCCCGCTCGGCGTCGGTGAAGTACGGCGATTCGCGCCACGCGCCGACGCCCCAGATGCGCTCGTCCTTCTCGCCGGCTTCCTTCATCTCGCGGGTGTGCATGTCGACGCAGACGCTGCAGCCGTTGATCTGGCTGACTCGCACGTGGATCAGGTGGTGCGTGGTCGCCGGCACGGTGCTGTCCTGCGTCGCGGTGCTCAGCGCGTACAACGCCTTCATGGCGGCCGGGTGGACCTTCACCGGGTGAGTCATTCGCGCCTGCATGATCGTCTCCTCCTGTCACGCCCGTCGTTTTCGGCGGGTCCTGAAGGTAGGACCCGGCGGAAGGAGAAGATGTGACAGTGCAGGACGAAAAATTCTGGGCGGCTCAGTTCGAAGAGCATCGGCCCAGGTTGCGGGCAGTGGCCTACCGGATGCTCGGCTCGTTCGCCGAAGCCGACGACGCGATCCAGGAGACCTGGCTGCGGGTGACGCGTTCGTCCGGCGAGGACGTCCGCAACACCGGCAGCTGGTTGACCACGATCGTCTCCCGGCAGTGCCTCAACATGCTGCGTTCCCGCGCGACGCGGCGCGAGGACCCGCTCGACATCCGCGTCCCGGATCCGGTGGTGGAGACCGGCGACGGCGTGGACCCGGCCGAGCAGGAGGTCCTGGCCGATTCGGTCGGGCTCGCGCTGCTGGTGGTGCTCGAGGCGCTTGATCCGGCCGAGCGGCTGGCCTTCGTGCTGCACGACATGTTCGCCGTGCCGTTCGACGAGATCGCCACGATGCTGGACAAGAACACCGCCGCGGTCCGGCAGCTGGCCAGCCGCGCGCGGCGGCGAGTGCAGGGCGTGCGACCGGCCGGTCCGCCGGATCGGACCCAGCAGCGCCGGATCGTGGACGCCTGGCTCACCGCCGCCCGCGGCGGCAACTTCGAGGGACTCGTGTCGCTCCTGCACCCGGACGCCCTGCTGCGCGTCGACACCGGCGGCCTCGGTTCGAAGGTCGTGCGCGGAGCGGCCGAGGTCGCGAGCAACGCGTCGCAGTTCCGGCACGACGGCTTGGTTTCCCAGTACGCGACTGTCAACGGCGGCCCCGGCATCATCGCGCTGCGCGACGGGAAGCCGGTTTCGGTGTTGTCGTTCACCATGGCCGACGGGCTCATCGTGGAGATCAACATCCTGGCCGACGCGGGGCGGGTGGCCGAGCTGGTCTTCTGAGCGTCAGCCGAGCCGGTCCAGGGCAGCTACCGCTTCGGCGGGCAGCTGCACCTGGCCGGCCTCGATGTTCTCCAGGAGGTGCGAGGGCGTCGCGGTGCCGGCGATCAGCAAGGTTCCCGAGTAGTTCCGCAGCAGCCAGGCGAGCGCGACCTGCGCGGGCGTGACGCCGAGTTCGCCCGCGATCCCGGTGACCACCGGATGCCCGGTCACGTCCTGGCCCAGGTCGAACGCGGAGCCGAGGGGGAAGTAGGGCACCCAGGCGATTTCGTTCTCCCGGCACAGGTCCAGCACCGGTTCGGCGTCCCGGGACAGCAGGTTGTACGAGTTCTGCACGCAGGCGATTCCGGCCGGCAGCGCCTGCCGGAGCAGGTCCGCGCGGACGTTGCTGATCCCGAGCGCGCCGATCTTTCCTTCTCCGCGCAGGGAAATCAGCTCGGCGAGCTGGTCGTCCAGGTCGACGACCTGGTCGCCTTCCGCGATCAGGCCGGGACCGATGTCCGCCCGGCGCAGGTTGACCACGTCGAGCTGGTCCACGCCGAGGGACGCCAGGTTGGCCTCGACCTGCGCGCGCAGCTGAGCTGGCTGTTGCGCGAGCCGCAGCCCGTCCGGGCCGTGTTCCGCGCCGACTTTGGTCACCACGACCTGGCCACCGGAAGGGAACGCGTCGCGGATCAGTTCGTTGCACCGGCCGTCGCTGTAGAACTGCGCGGTGTCCAGGTGATTCACGCCCGCGCGGGCCGCGGTGCGCAGCAGTTCGAGCTGGCTGTCGCGGTCGGTGCCGGGGCGGCCGAGCTGCATCACGCCGTAGCCGATCCGCGCGACCTCGTGGCCCGCGAGCTGCGCGGTGCCGCCGGGAGAGGTGGTTGCCGTCATGAGGAAGGACTCCTGCCATGGCATAGTGGAAGTGGATGCGGAGGTGCCTCCGTATCACCACGATAACAGAAACGGAGGACCCTCCGCATCATGTCGAGTCCTGCCCGGCGCCCCCGCGCGGACGCCGAACGCAACCGTGCCCGGCTCCTGACAGCGGCCCGCGAAGCATTCGGTGCCGCCGACGAGCCCGTGACACTGGAGCGGATCGCGCGCGACGCCGGTGTCGGCATCGGCACCCTCTACCGGCATTTTCCGACCCGAGAAGCACTGGTCGAAGCCCTGTACCGGGACGAGCTGGCGCAGGTCGTGGCGAGCGCACCGAAGCTGCTCGCGACCGAAAAGCCGCTCCGCGCCCTGCGTCGCTGGATGGACCGGTTCGCCGAGTACGCCAGCACGAAGCACGACATGGCGGACACCCTGCGCGCGATCATCGAAGCGGGCACGGTCGACATGACGCAGGTCCGAGCCGAGCTGACCACGGCAGTCCAGCTGATCCTGGATGCCGGGGCGGCGGACCGCACGCTGCGCACCGATCTCCAAGCGCAGGACGTCGTCGTGACCGTGGTCAGCGCGTGCGCCATGCCGGTGCTGCCCGGCGGCCCCGAGCAGCGCGGGCGGATGTTCGACCTGATCGTGGACGGAATCCGTCAGCCGCCGAGCTGATGCACCCGCAGGGCGATCTGGATCTCCAGCGAACGTTCGGGTTCCCGCCAGTCCTCGCCCAGCAGCACCGCGACGCGCTCCAGCCGCTGGACCACCGTGTTGACGTGGACGTGCAGGGTTTCCTTGGCGCGCGCCAGATTCCCGCCCGCCGCGTAGTACGCGCGCAGTGTGCCGGCAAGGTCGGTGCCCCGGCGGGTGTCGTAGTCGAGCACCGGGCCGATCGTCGCGGTGACGTAACCGGACAGGTCGGAGTGCCTGCCGAGCAGGACGCCGAGGAATCCCAGGTCGGCCATCGCCGCGCCGTCGCCTTCCCGGCCCAGCGCGAGCAGGGTGTTCACGCATTGGACAGCTTCGCGGTATGCCTGCGCCAAGGCTTCCGGACCGCGCGCCGGACCCGCCGCGCCGACCGTGACCGGACAGTCCACAACAGACTTCAGTTCGGCGGCGATCCGGCCGGCGGCGGGTTGGTCCGGGGCGAGCGCGACGACTTGTTCCGCGTGCACGCCGACCAGATCGCCGTATCGCGCACAGGCGGCCGCCAATCCTCGGCGGGAGATGCCGGAGGCGTGCGCGACCAGCACCGCGTGCGGTGCCGACAAGTCGACTCCGAGCCGGCGGGCGCGGGCGACCAGCGCACCCGTGTTACGGGCGGGCGTGGTGAGCAGGTCGGTCAGCAGTTCGCCGCGCACCTGATCCTCGGCCTGCGCCACGGAACGACGGAGCAGCAACAACAATGCGGTCACGACCGCGGCCCGTTCGAACAGCCGACGATCGTCGCCAGCCAGCTCGGGACGTCCGGACAGGGTCAGGCTGCCGAGCAGTTCCTGGCCCGCGCGCACGGCGCACACCCAACTGTCCTTTGTAGATACTGCCCGGCCGCTGGCCCGGGACGACGCCACCGCGACCGGGTCGAAGGCGATGGACGCACCGGCGAGCAGCGCGCCTTCCTCGTCGTGCACCGCGATCGAACCGCGCAGCACGCCCGCGACTTCCGCCGCTACCGCAGGCAAATCGGCCCCGCCGAGCACCAGGTCCATCAGCCGGTCGTGCGCGTCGTCGGCGCGGCGCATGGTCGCGTTCGCGGCGTTCAGCTCCGCGGCCGCCGAGCGCGTCTCGTCCAGCAAGTGCGCGGTGTCCAGTGCGATCGCGGCGTGCGCGGCCAGCGACGACAGCAGCGCGACCTCGGCGGTGGAGAACGTGCGCGACGAGCGGTCGGACGCGTACAACACGCCGAGAACCTTGCCTCCGATCGCCAACGGCACGCCGAGAATCGCCTTCAGACCTTCCTCGCGGACACCGGCGTCGATCGGCCGAGTGTGGCGGAAGCGCTCGTCCTCGAAGTAGTCCGCGGTCGCGTACGGACGCGCGGTCTGCGCGACTAGGCCGCCGAGACCTTCCCCCATTCCCAGCGCGATCTGCTGGAAGAGCGCGGAAACCGACCCGTCCGTCACGCGGATGTAGGTTTCGCCGTTCGCCTCGTCGTTGAGGCTGAGGTACGACACGTCGACGCCCAGCAGCGTCCGCGCGCGCCGGACGATCGATCGCAGAACCGCGTCCGGATCACGCAGCCCAGCCAGGTCGCTCGCAGTGTCGAACAACGCGGTCAGCTCGGCTTCGCGGCGCCGGTGCTCGCTAAGCGTCTCTCGAATGCGCAGCGCGAGCTCAGTCGCCGAGCCGATCGCGGCCGCCTGCTCCGCCGACAAGCCCCGGGCAGCGACGTGCGCCAGCTGCTCACTGCTCGCTCCATCGGCGAGCAGTTCGAGCAGCCGGCGGTACGCCTCGGCAGTGGGGTCCACACCCGTCATGCTGTCATTGAAGCCTGCTGTTCGACAGCCGTCTCGTGCAGCGACCTGCCACGAGTCTCACGCGCGACAAGCAGCGCGACCAGCGACAACGCGCACATCGCGGCGACGTAGATCGAAACCGGGACCGTAGTGCGGTACGCCTCGAAGAGTGCGACAGCGATCAACGGAGCGACCGCGCCCGCAGCGATCGACGACAGCTGACCGCCCACGGAAAGACCGGTGTAGCGGACCCGCGTCGGGAACTGCTCGGCGAAGAACGCCGCCTGCGGTCCGTACATCGCGCCGTGCAGCAGAAGCCCGACCACCGCCGCGCCGATCACCGAACCGGTGGTGCGCAGGTCGAGCAGCCAGAAGAAGCCGAACGACCAGCCCGCCATTCCGACGACGCCGAACAGGTACACCGGCTTGCGGCCGATCTGGTCGGAAAGCAGTCCCCACAACGGAATCGTCACGAAGTGCACCGCGGACGCGACCAGGACGGCGGTCAGTCCGGTCGCCTTCGGCAGGTGCAGCCCGGTCGTCACGTAGACCAGGATGAACGCGGTGATCACGTAGTAGGACACGTTCTCCGCGATGCGCGCGCCGAAGGTGACCGCCAGTGCGCGGAAGTGCCCGCGGAACACGTCGACGATCGGTGCCTGCTCGCGCTCGTCCGCGGCGGCCTGCGCGGCGACGAACACCGGCGATTCCGAAACGGCGAGCCGGATCCACAGCCCGATCACCACAAGCACCCCGGAGAGCAGGAACGGGACGCGCCAGCCCCACGCCTGGAACGTCGCGTCCGACTGGGTCGACGCCAGGACCGCCAGGACCGCCGTGGCCAGCAGGTTCCCCGCGGGAGCACCGGTCTGCGGCCAGGACGCCCAGAAGCCGCGCCGCCGGTCGTCGCCGTGCTCGGAAACCAGCAGCACCGCGCCGCCCCATTCGCCGCCGAGCGCGAAGCCTTGGACGAGCCGCAGCAGCGTCAGCAGGAGCGGCGCGACCACGCCGATCGCGGCGTAGGTAGGCAACAGGCCCATCGCGAAAGTCGAGCCGCCCATCATCAGCAGGCTCACCACCAGCAGTTTCTTCCGCCCGATCCGGTCGCCGAAGTGACCGAACACGAGCCCGCCGATCGGCCGGGCCAGGAAGCCGACCGCATAGGTCAGCAACGCCAGCAGGGTGCCGGTGAGCGGATCGGCGGTCGGGAAGAAGAGCTTGTTGAACACCAGCGCGGCGGCGGAGGCGTAGAGGAAAAAGTCGTACCACTCGATGGTGGTGCCGACCAGGCTGGCACCGGCGACGCGGAGCAGCATCTTCCGTGAACTGTCCATAATGGACTCCACTTCGTTGTGGGGAAAGGGGATTAGCCGGCGGTCCAGCCGCCGTCGACCGGAAGGGAAGCGCCGGTGAGCTGCCCGGCGTGCCGGCCGCACAGCCACACCACGAGATCGGCGACGTCCGCGGGTTCGATCAGCCGCTTGATCGCGGCCCGGCGCAGCAGCACCTGTTCGAGCACGTCTTCCGGCGTGACGCCGTGCTCGTCCGCCTGCGCCTGGATCTGCCCGTCGACCAACGGCGTCCGCACGTAACCGGGATTCACGCAATTGCTGGTCACACCGTGTTCCGCGCCTTCCAGTGCGGCCACTTTGGACAGTCCTTCGAGCGCGTGCTTCGCCGCGACGTACGCGGCCTTGTACGGACTTGCGCGCAGCCCGTGCACGCTGGACATGTTCACGATCCGGCCCCAGCCCCGCGCGTACATCGCGGGCAGGCACCGGCGGATCAACAAGAACGGCGCGGTCACCATCAACGACTGGATGAACGCGAACCGCTCCGGAGGGAATTCCGGCAGCGGGGCGACGTGCTGGACGCCCGCGTTGTTGACGAGCACGTCGACGTCCGAGGGCAAGGTCGCCAGCTCCGCTGGATCGGTCAGATCCACGACGTGCGCCTGGCCGCCGACCTCGTCCGCCGCCGCCTCCGCCGCCGGACCGGCGACGTCGACCACGTGCACCTTCGCTCCGGCCTCGGCAAGCGCCCGCACGCAGGCGAGGCCGATGCCGCTGCCGCCACCGGTCACCAACGCGGTGCGGCCCTGCAGGTCCCTGGTCATGGCGGGAAACAGTAAGTCGCCCCAGCCTGGGCGACCATGGCTCAATCCGCCACAGAACGCCGCCGGCACATGTGTCAGTCAGCCACCGGAGAAGTCCGTGAAGGGAACCTTGACGGACGCTGAGTCCCGGAATGTTCCCTTCACGGCACGCGAGGACGTCAGCCGGCGGCCGACGAGATGCTCTGCGCTTCTTTCGCCCCGGTTTCGAACGCTTCGCAGCAGAACAGCAGCCACTCCCGAACCCCGTCCGGGGTGCCGCTCGCGAAGCCCTGCGCCAGCTCGACATAGCGAGGCACTCGCCGGAAGTACGCCACCTCCGGCACGGTCAGCGCCTTCGGGTCGAGACCGGTCGCGATCATCGACAGCCGCGCCGCCGCCCGGGCGACCACGCCGTCCGCCGAACCGAACGGCGCCAGCGCGAGCAGCTCGCCGTGCACCACCGCGGTCAGGACTGGCCCCGGCACCGAAGTCGCTCCGGTAACGAGCTGGGCCAACAGCTCCAGCCGCTCGCCGCCGCGCTGCGGACGGCCCAGCTGATCCACATCGGACACCAGATCGGACGCGGCCAGCAGGTGCAGCCGGGCCAGCGCCTGCAACGGCGCGCGCCGCCACGTCGGCAGCAGCGATTCCAGCTTCTCGGCGACCCGGAGCGCACCCGCCAGCAGCGGATCGCTCACCGCGCCGTCCGAAGGCAGCTCCGGGTTCGCGCCGTCGATCCCGGCCGAAGCCCGCGCCGCGCGGACCGACGCCTCGGCCGCGGTCTCCGCGCCGCCTCGCAGGTTTGCCGGCAACCGGTGCACCGCGAACACCGCGTCCTGCGCGGCCTTCGCGGCGGCCGCGACGCCGTCCAGCTCCAGCAGCGGCTTCAGCGGGTCGCTCATGCGTCCAGCACCTGCCCCGACCGCTCCACCACTGGGGGCAGCACCGACCACGGGAAGTTGATCCAGCGGTCGGTCCGCTTCCACACGTACTCGCATTTCACCGTCGAAGCCGGCTTCTCGTAGACCACCGCGCAGCGCACGTCCGCGACATGGTCGGCGCAGAAGTCGCGAACCAGCTTCAGCGTCGCGCCGGTGTCCGCGACATCGTCGGTGACCAGCACCTTCTTGTGTGTGAGATCCACCACGTTGGGCACCGGCGGCAGCATGACCGGCAGGTCCAGCCGCTGGTCCACACCGGTGTAGAACTCCACGTTCATCACGTGCAGGTTCTTCACGTCCAGCGCGTACCCGAGCGCGCCGGCGACGAACAGCCCGCCGCGCGCGATGGACAGGATGAGGTCCGGCGCGAACCCGTCCGCGGCCACCGCTTCGGCCAGCTCCCGGCTGGCCGAACCGAACAACTCCCAGGTGAGCTCTTCTCGCTCCTCGGCCATGCGCGCCCTCTCGTCGATCGTCCAGCGAGCATAAGCGGCCGGAAAGTGGACTGATAAAATGATCCAGAAATGGCACTCGGATGTGTCCACCTGCCGTCGTAGCGTGACCTGGTGACCTGGACCGAGCACCCCATTCTGACCGGCCGCCACGTACGGCTCGAACCCCTGACCGCCAGCCATGCGGCCGGCCTGCTCGAGGCCGGCTCCGATCCGGGAATCTGGGCCTGGCTGAGCCTGCGCCAGCCCGCCGACCTCGGCGAAACCGAAACGATGATCAAGAACGCGCTCGCCGACCCGGACCGCCGCGCGTGGGCGCAGATCGACCTTGCCTCCGGCCGCGTCGCCGGCACCACTTCTTATTACCAGGTAGTAGCCCAGCATCGGATCCTGTCCATCGGGCACACCTGGATCGGCGCCGGCTTCCAGCGCACCGCGCTCAACACAGAGGCCAAGTTCCTGCTGCTGCGCAACGCCTTCGAAGACTGGGGAGCGCAGCGCGTCGGGTGGGAGACCGACGTCCGCAACCTCCGGTCGCAGCGGGCCATCGAACGGCTCGGCGCGCTGCGCGAGGGGATCCTCCGGGCGCATCGGATCCGGCCAGACGGCACGAGCCGCGACACGGTGCTCTACTCGATGACAGACGCCGAGTGGCCGGGCGCGCGGGCCCGGCTGCTCGCCCGCCTCGGCTGAGCAGTCCCGGAATCCTTCCGGCGCCACCCGCGCAACGTGGCTGCAACCTTGTCGTAGGCGGACTAACGTCGCTAGCGTTCCCTGCGCCGCGGGTCCGCACTACAGGAGGCTTTGCACCATGACCGAGCAGTCCCCAGCATTGGACAACCTGCTCACGGAGAGCCGTACGTTTCCGCCGAGTGAACAGTTCGCTGGTCAGGCGAACGCGAAGGCGGATTTGTATGCGGCCGCGGACGCTGATCGGGAGGCGTTCTGGGCGGCGCAGGCGGAGCGGCTGTCGTGGGACACGAAGTGGTCGCAGGTTTTGGACTGGACCAATGCGCCGTTCGCGAAGTGGTTCGTGGGCGGGAAGCTGAACGTCGCGTACAACTGCGTGGACCGGCATGTGGAGTCCGGGCACGGGGAGCAGGTGGCGATCCATTGGGTCGGGGAGCCGGGCGACACTCGTGACATCACGTACGCGGAGTTGAAGGACGAGGTGTCGCGGGCGGCGAACGCGTTGTCGTCGCTGGGCGTGGGCGCGGGCGACGTGGTGGCGATCCAGCTGCAGATGGTGCCCGAGGCGATTTTCGCGATGCTGGCGTGCGCGCGGATCGGGGCGTTGCACAGCGTGGTGTTCGGCGGGTTTTCGCCGACGGCGCTGCGGGCGCGGGTGGACGACGCGGCGGCGAAGATCGTGATCACGTCGGACGGGCAGTACCGTCGCGGCAAGGCCGCGCCGATGAAGGCGAACGTCGACGAAGCGTTGCAGGGCGCGGAAACCGTCCAGAAGGTCATCGTCGTCAAGCGCACCGGCAGCGACCTCGAAGGCGAGACGCCGTGGACCGAGGGCCGCGACCTGTGGTGGCACGAACTGGTCGACAGCCAGTCCGCTGAGCACACCCCGGAAGCGTTCGACTCCGAGCATCCGCTGTTCATCCTGTACACGTCAGGCACCACGGGCCGGCCGAAGGGCATTCTGCACACGTCCGGCGGCTACCTGACCCAGACCGCGTACACCCACAACGTCGTCTTCGACCACAAGCCGGGCGAGGACGTCTACTGGTGCACCGCCGACATCGGCTGGATCACCGGGCACTCCTACATCGTGTACGGGCCGTTGGCGAACCGGGTGACGCAGGTGGTGTACGAGGGCACGCCGAACACGCCGCACGAGGGGCGGCATTGGGAGATCGTCCAGAAGTACAAGGTGTCGATTTATTACACGGCGCCGACGTTGATCCGGACGTTCATGAAGTGGGGCGAGGACATTCCGGCGAAGTACGACCTGTCGAGCCTGCGGGTGCTCGGGTCGGTGGGCGAGCCGATCAACCCGGAGGCGTGGATCTGGTACCGGGAGAAGATCGGCGCGAACACGACGCCGGTGGTGGACACCTGGTGGCAGACCGAGACCGGCGCGATCATGATCTCGCCGCTGCCCGGGGTGACCGCGGCGAAGCCGGGGTCGGCGCAGCGGGCGCTGCCGGGGATTTCGGCGAAGGTCGTGGACGACACCGGCAGCGAGGTGGCCCGCGGCGGCGGCGGGTACCTGGTGCTGGACAAGCCGTGGCCCTCGATGCTGCGCGGGGTGTGGGGCGACGACGAGCGGTTCCGCGAGACGTACTGGTCGCGGTTCGCCGAGCAGGGCTACTACTTCGCCGGCGACGGCGCGAAGTACGACGCGGACGGCGACGTCTGGCTGCTGGGCCGGGTCGACGACGTGATGAACGTGTCCGGGCACCGGATCTCGACCACCGAGGTCGAGTCCGCGCTGGTGTCGCACCCGACGGTCGCCGAGGCCGCGGTCGTGGGCGCGACCGACCCGACGACCGGGCAGGGCATCGTCGCGTTCGTGATCCTGCGCGGCAACGCCGTGGACGGAGGGGACAACGCGGTGCAGGAGCTGCGCAACCACGTCGCGAAGGAGATCGGGCCGATCGCGAAGCCGCGGCAGATCATGGTCGTGGCCGAGCTGCCCAAGACCCGCTCCGGCAAGATCATGCGCCGTCTGCTGCGCGACGTCGCCGAAAACCGCCAGATCGGCGACGTCACCACGCTCGCCGACTCCTCGGTGATGGACCTCATCTCCTCCGGGCTGAAGTCCGGCAAGGAGGAGTAAGTTCTTCGCGCGAGGAAGGGGCTCTCCCGGCCGGGAGAGCCCCTTCCTGCATGTTCACCCCAAACTGCGAGCATCGAACGCATGTTCTACGATGCCCGCGTACCCAACCCACATCCGGGCAAGGAGACGACACGTATGTCCGTGGAAGCCTTGACGCACGACGAGGACACTGCGGCCGAAACGGCAGCGGCGTCAGCGCCGCAGGCCGCCGGCACCCCGGAGGCCCCGGCCGTCGCTGAGCCCGCCGCCGCGTCCGAGCCGGAGACCGCTTCGACGGAACCGGCTCCCGAACCGGCGTCGGCCGAATCGCCGAAGCCGAAACGCGGCCGCCCGAAGGCGACCCCGTCGACGGCGAAGAAGACCCGCACCGTCGAGCTCACGCTCACCGTCACCGGCACCGCCGACGGCGAGTGGCAGGCCGAGCTGAAGAACGGCGCGAAGTGGGTCGCGAAGGGCCTGGCGATCCCGGCCGCGGCGGTCTCGCGCGCGGCGAAGGAGCTGCACGACGACCTGTCCGGCCCGATCGACGAGGTCATCAACGCGGCCCGTGAGGCGCAGGCGGCGAAGGTCGCCCAGCTGGAAGCGGAGCTGGAAGCCGCGAAGGCGGCGCTGGCCGAGCTCGACAGCTGAGTTCAGTCCCCTCGAAACGCCCGGGCCGCACGGCCCGGGCGTTTCGCTTTTCGCTCCACCGGCGAGCACCCGGGCAACGGTGCGGCGAACTCGATCCACCGGCTGTCGGTCACCGCTTCGACGTGATGGCGCACCCCGCGCGGATGCACCACGACATCGCCCGGCCCGAACTCGCCCCAGACGCCGTCGACGGTGCCCCGCACCCGCCCTTCCAGCACGTGCACGATGCTGTCGTGGTCGTGGCTGTGCTCCGCCGACGCGACCCCGGCCGGGTACCGGATTTCGTACGCCAGACCGTGTTCGGCCCGCGCTCGCTCGCGGATCAGCCCGGTCCCGCCGACCAGCGGCCGGCCTTCCACCATCGACAGCGTCCGCCACTCGGGTTCCATCCGGCCAGCGTATTCGCCAGGTCAGGCAAGGCACAATTCATTGAGGATTGCCTTTCATAACTGAATTACCGTGACCGAGGAAATATCGCGCCGCCCTAATTTCCGTGATTCACTGTGCGCGTGACCGAAACAATGGGCGACGAACTGCACGCGCACGAACCGCACAACGGCGTCGGCGGCAAGCTCAACTGGCTGCGCGCAGGGGTTCTCGGCGCGAACGACGGGATCGTGTCCGTCGCGGGCCTCGTCGTCGGCGTCGCCGGGGCCACCACGAGCAGCACCGCGATCCTGACCGCCGGAACCGCCGGGCTCGTCGCCGGCGCGTTTTCCATGGCCGGCGGGGAATACGTCAGTGTGAGCACCCAGCGCGACACCGAGCGGGCGCTGCTGCGGCTCGAGAAGCACGAGCTGAAAACGATGCCGGAGGCCGAGGAGCGCGAACTCGCGCAGATCTACGAGGACAAGGGGCTCTCGCCGGAGCTGGCGAAGCAGGTCGCGCGGGAACTGACCGAAAAAGACCCGCTGCAGGCGCACGCCGAAGCCGAGCTGGGCATCGACCCGGACAATCTGACCAGCCCGTGGCAGGCGGCGTGGGCGTCGCTGGCGGCGTTCTCGGTCGGCGCGCTGCTGCCGTTGCTGGCGATCGCCTGGGCGTCGGTCGACATCCGGGTGTGGGCGTGCGCGCTGGCGGTGGTCGTCGGCCTCACGCTCACCGGGTTCGTGAGCGCGAGGCTCGGCAACGCGCAGGTGGGGCGCGCGATCGCGCGCAACGTCGGCGTCGGCGCCCTCACCATGGTGGTCACGTACTTCGTCGGGGTGGTGTTCGGCACGACGGTCGGCTAGTACCCCGGATCGCGCCCCACCGCCCTGGCGGAGCGGCTGCGTCGCGCTAATGCACTCCGCGCATGAGCCGCCGGATGAACGGAATCATCGCCAGCAGCACAACCCCGACCACGATCGCCGTGCCGCCGATGAGGCTGAAGTAGGGCACCTCGTTCTTCGGGTCGTAAGACTGCGCGAGCTTGCCCGACATCGCCGTGCCCAGTGACACCGAAAGGAAGTTCAGCGCGACCATCTGCGTCCGGAACGCCTTCGGCGCGAGCTTCGTCGAGAGCGACAGCCCGACCGGCGACAGCATCAGCTCGGCGACGGTGAACACGAACAGGATGCCGGCCAGCGCGATCAGCGGGCTGCCGTTCGCCCCGGTGTGCGCCATCGGCAGGAACAGCAAGAACGCCGCGCCCATCAGGATCGTGCCGAGCACGAACTTCATCGGCGTGGACGGCTGCTTCGGGCCGAGCTTCGTCCAGAGCGCCGCGAAGACCGGCGCGAACACGATGATGAACACCGGGTTGATCGAGTTGACCCAGGAAACCGGCATCGTCCAGCCGAACAGGTCGCGGTCCAGCCGCTGGTCGCTGTAGACCGACACCACCGTCGACTGCTGCTGATACAGCGAGAAGAACGCGGCGCTGGCGATGTACATCGGGATGAAGGACAGCACCCGGCTGCGCTCGTCCGAAGTGATCTTCTTGCTGGAGAGGATCGCGACGAAGTAGACCACCGAGATCACGACGACCACGTAGATCACCACGTCGGCCAGATTGTCCGGGGTGACCACGCCGGACACGATCAGCGCGGCGACCGCGGCGATGATCAGCACCGCGAAACCGACCACGAGCCCGCGCTGCTTGACGGGCAACGGGTTCGGCACCTCGGACGCCCTCGCGCCCAGGTTCTTTCGCCCGACCGAATACTGGATCAGGCCGAGCGCCATGCCGAGCGCCGCGAGGCCGAAGCCAAGGTGGAACCCGCCGCTCTGCTGGGCGAGCCCGGTCAGCAGCGGGCCGATGAAGCCGCCCAGGTTGACGCCCATGTAGAAGATCGTGAACCCGGCGTCGCGACGCTCGTCGCCCTCCGCGTAGAGCGTGCCCACCACCGAGGTCGCGTTGCCCTTGAGCCCACCGGAACCGAGCGCGACGCAGGCGAGACCCACGCCGACACCGGTCAGTCCGGGCAGCGCGGCCAGCGCGACGTGACCGATCATCACCAGGATGGCGCTGTAGAACAGCGTCCGTTCGGAGCCGAGCAGCCGGTCCGCGATCCAGGCGCCGACGACGGTGGACAGGTAGACCGTGCCGCCGTAGGCGCCGACGATGCCGAGCGCGGCGCTCTGGTCGACGCCGAGGCCGCCCTTTTCCGCCGAGTAGTACAGGTAAATGGCGAGGATGCCCTGCATCCCGTAGTAGGAGAAGCGTTCCCACATCTCCACGCCGAAGAGGTTCGCCAACCCCCGCGGATGCCCGAAGAATCTGGTGTCCTGCCGGACGTCGATTGGGCTGCTCACGACCGCCTCGTCCCTGTTGTCACTCTGCGTTGCTGTTCTTCCTTGGCATGCTAGAAGCCGAACAAGTGAACGACACACGGGTACCCGGTTGGACTAGACAACCGGGGCAGCACAAGCGCCCGACCTGCAGGACAGCTCCGCTGCGTCGATCGGAGGATTGCCTTTGGTCACAACGACGAGTAATCGGCGACTGCGGACGGTAAGCTAGCTCCCAGGTGTGCCGGGAAGCCTGGTCGGCGACAGATTCGACGTCCCGCAAGGAGTGCCGTGTCACCAGCCCGCGCAGTGTCCGAGTTCGCCCGTTTCCTCCGTACCGAAACGACCGGCGGGCTGATCCTGCTCGCCGCCACCGCGGTCGCCCTGATCTGGGCCAATTCGCCGCTCGCCGGCTCGTACGAGGCGCTGCGCGATTTCCGGATCGGGCCGGAGTTCCTGCACCTCAACCTCACCGTCGGCGACTGGGCCAAGGACGGACTGCTCGCGCTGTTCTTCTTCGTCGCCGGACTGGAGCTCAAACGCGAACTGGTGGTCGGCGAGCTGTCCCGGCTGCGCCAAGCCGTGCTGCCGGTGCTCGCCGCGGTCGGCGGCATGGTCGTGCCCGCGGTCGTCGCGCTCAGCATCGCCTGGGGCACGCCGGGCGTCGACCGGGCGTGGGCGATCCCGGTGGCCACGGACATCGCGTTCGCGCTCGGCGTGCTCGCGCTGACCGCGTCCAATCTGCCCAGCAGCGCGCGCGTCTTCCTGCTTTCCCTTGCCGTGGTGGACGACCTTGGCGCGATCCTGATCATCGCCATCCTGTTCACCAGCGGCTTCAATCTCCTGGCGGCCGGCGTCGCGGTCGTCGCGCTCGGGCTGTACGCCTTCCTGCAGCACAAACGCGTCCGTTCGCCGTGGCTGTACGTGCCGCTCGCGCTGGTCACCTGGGCCGCGGTGCACTCGGCGGGCATCCACGCGACCATCGCGGGCGTCGCGCTCGGGCTGCTGACCCGCGTCCGCCCGGACGAGGACGAGGACGATGCGCCCGCGGTGCGGCTGGAGCACCGGCTGCAGCCCTGGTCGGCGGCGGTCGCGGTGCCGGTGTTCGCCTTGTTCGCTGCGGGGATTTCGGTGAACGGCGAGGCAATGTCGACGGTCTTCACCACCGCGTTGCCGCTGGCTGTCCTCTTCGGACTGGTCGCGGGGAAGTTCGTCGGCATCTTCGGGGCGAGCCTGCTGGCGGTGAAACTGGGGGTGGCGGAGAAACCGGCAGGGACGAGCTGGCGCGACGTCGCCGCGCTCTCGCTGCTCGGCGGCGTCGGGTTCACGGTCAGCCTGCTGATCGCCGAACTCGCGTTGCCGCCGGAAGCCGCCGAGGTGGCCAAGGCGGCGGTGCTGATCGCGTCGGCGATCGCCTCGCTCGCGGCCGCGGTGGTGCTGCTGCGGCGCAGCCGGGTGCACGCGAAGGCGGCCTGATCCCGACACTCCCGCCAGTCCGTCGCGCCCAGCGAACGGCCACGTGGCACGATGACCCGGTGAGCAGCCCCAAACACGAGCGCACCAGCCCCGACGGCGTGGGGGCCGTGCCGTACCTGCCCCTCTCCAGCGACGAGGAAGCCGCTGCTGCCGAGCAGTCCATCGGCAAGCTCGTCGGCGACGCCACCCAGCACCTGTCGACCATGGTCCGCGCCGAGATCGAGCTGGCGAAGGCCGAGCTGGCGCAGGAAGCGAAGAAGGCACTCAAGGGGACCGTCTTCTTCCTGGTCGCCCTCACCGTCTTTCTCTACAGCACGTTCTTCCTGTTCCTGCTGATCGCCGAGGGTCTTTCGGACTGGTGGGGCATCCGCTGGCCGGCCTTCGCGACGGTGTTCGGCCTGATGCTGCTCACCACCGGTGCGACCGCGTTCCTCGGCTGGCGCAAGGTGAAGAAGCTGCGCGCGCCGGAACGCACCATCGACAGCTTCAAGGAGACCGCCGCGGCCTTCAAGCGCAAGTCCGACGACGACGAGTCGTCGGCCCTGAGCTGACGCCGGTCCTCCCCGACCGAGGCAGCGCAGGTGGTGGAGCTGACGCCCGACCCGTCGAGTGTTCGCGTCGACGGGCCGTGGACGCACCGCGACGTCTCGGCCAACGGCATCCGGTTGCACGTCGCGGAATGCGGCGAAGGCCCGCTGGTACTGCTCCTGCACGGGTTCGCCGAGTTCTGGTGGGCCTGGCGCCGTCAGCTGCCCGCCCTCGCCGACGCCGGGTTCCGTGCGGTGGCGGTAGATCTGCGCGGCTACGGCGATTCCGACAAGCCCCCGCGCGGCTATGACGCGTGGACGCTGGCCGGCGATGTCGGCGGACTGATCAAGGCACTCGGCGCCCGCCGGGCACATCTGGTGGGCCACGCCTGGGGCGGAATGCTCGCCTGGACGGTCGCCTCGCTGCACCCCCGGCTGGTGTCGTCGGTGACCGCGATCGGCGCCGCCCACCCGCTGGCGTTCAAGTCCGCGGCGAAACGCCCCGGCCAGATCCGCGCGATCGGCCACCTCTTCCGGTTCCAAGTGCCGATGGCACCGGAGAAATGGCTGGTCCGCGACAACGCGGCGGCGGTGGAAGCCCTGTTTTCCCGGTGGTCGGGCGAGAGCTGGCGAACCTCGCCGGACTTCGCCGAGACCGTCGAACCGTTCCGCCAGGCGATGCTCGTGCCGGGCGTCGCGCACTCCGCGCTGGAGTACTACCGCTGGGCATTCCGCGCGCAGTTCCGCGGCGAGGGCAGGCGTTTCGCCGACGCGGTCGGCTCGCGCATCACGGCACCGGTGCTGCAGCTGCACGGCGCGGAGGACACCTGCATTCTGCCGGAAACCGCGCTGTCATCGGTGCATTGGGCCGGGCCGCACAGCGAACCGAGGATCTGGCCCGGAATCGGGCACTTCCCGCATCTGGAGGACCCGGACCGGGTCACGAAGTCCGTTGTGGACTTCGTGAGCTGAGCGGCTGGTCCGTGAAGGGCCCCTTCACGGACGCCAAGTCCCGCAAGGGGCCCCTGACGGAATCAAAGTCCCGCAAGGGGCCTCTGCCGGACCACACCGCTAGCTGGCACAAGCCCCGGTGCTGACCCGTGCAGTCTGCGAAGGAGCAGCATCGACCTCCGAACGCACCTGATCCGCGGTCAGCGTGAACCCGGTTTCCTGATCCTCCACCGCGGCACCGAAGACCACGCCGATCACGTCCCCGTCCGGCGTGATCATCGGACCGCCCGAGTTGCCGCTGCGCACCGTGCCCCGGATGGTGAACACGTCGCGCTGCACGGTGTTCGCGTCGTAGATGTCCGGCCCGCGCAGGTTGATCCGGCCGCGCACGCGGGCGGGCGTCGCGGTGTACGGACCGTCGAGCGGATAGCCGAGCACCACCGCGTTGTCGCCGGCCTTCGCGCTCTCCGGCGCGAACGGCAGCACCGGCGCGCTCAGCCCCGGCACGGCCAGCACCGCGATGTCTACCTCCGGGTTGAAGTACACGACCCGTGCCCGGTAGTCGCCCGAAGTGGACTCGATCCCGACCTCGGCGGTACCCGCCACCACGTGCGCGTTGGTCATCACCCGCTGCGGCGCGACGACAAACCCGCTGCCTTCCAGCGCACGCGAGCACGACGGCGCGGTGCCGCGGATCTTCACGACGCTCGGGTGCACGCGCTTGGCCACCGCGGAAACGTTCAGCGAAGTGTCCGGCGGCGGGGTGTCGGCCGACGGGGCCTTCTCGAACGGCGAGAGCACCGACGGGAACCCGGACGCGTCGAGCAGCTTCCGCAGATCCGCGGGCAGGCCCTGCGCCTCGGCCGGCATCAGGTCGTTGACCTTGCCGAGCACCACCGAGGAGTTGATCGCCTTCGCCAGCCCGGGAATCGCCGACACCGTGGTGAGCGGGTTCGCGATCAGCCAGGCGACCACGAACACCGCGGCCGCCTGCACGATCGCGCCAAGCGTTTTGTCGACCCCGGCCAGCTTGACCGGGTTGAGCTTCTGCCGCAGCCGCCGCCCGGCCCACACGCCGACCGTCTCGCCCAGCACGATCAGGAACACGATCACCGCGAACGCGAAGGCGACCTTCGCGACCGGGCTCTCGAAGAGGCTGATCACGACTGGTGCGAGCTTCACGCCGGCCACCGCGCCCAGCGCGACGCCGACGAGCGCGGGCAGCGCCACGATCACGCCTTGGAACGCGCCGGATACCGCCGCCAGCAGAGCAAACAGCAGGACGACGACATCGACCCAGTTCACCGCGCGGTCACTCCTCGCTCATGCCGCCCCGGGCCTCGTTCCGGGCCCGATGTTCGGCCCACGCTACGTCAAGCTCGCGGACGTCGCCGGTGTCCCACTCCCGTTCCCACCCGCCCAAAGACAGAAGCACGGACAGCAAACCGGCCGTAAAGCCCCATACGAACAAACCGTCCACGCTAAACGCCGGTCCGCGCCACGACGCGTCGCCGCGGCGCACCGTGAACCGGTTGGCCGGGTCGGCGAGGTCGGCCAGCGAGACCCGCGCGACCGCCGCGGTCTCGGCCGGGTCGACCGCGCGCACCGGCGACGGGGTGTGCCAGTGCGCCAGCACCGGCGTCACGGCGAACTTCGACACCGGCACGAACAGCTCCGGCAGGACCGCGACCGGCAGGATCCCGGCGGGGTCGACGCCGGTCTCCTCTTCCGCCTCGCGCAGCGCCGTTCCGACCGGGCCGTCGTCGCCGTGCTCCGCACCGCCGCCCGGGAACGACACCTGCCCAGCGTGCGCCCCGAGCGTTTCCGCCCGGCGCTGCAGCAGGACGTCCGGGCCGCCGCCGGGCCGTTCGCCGAAGAGGATCAGCACCGCGGCGGCACGGGTGAGCAGGTCGTCCGGCGGGCTGAACCGGGTGAACGTGCGGCTGTCGACCTCTCCGGCCACCTTCACGAGCGGCCGCAGCCATTCCGGCACGGTTTCGGGTTCGACGAGCGGTCCGGTGGTCATGAGTAGTCCTTCACTGCGGCGCGCACCTGGTCGATGGTCTCGAACGACCGCGGGTTCGCGATGAACCGGACCTGGCCGTCCGCGGTGATCAGGTACGAGGCGGGCAACGTCGAGGGCGCCTTCAGCGCGGCGCGGATCGGGCCGGACTGGCCGTCGCCGTCGTAGAGCGACGGCAGGTGCACGCCGAGCTGCCGGAAGAGGCTGAGCCCGTCCGCGGCCGGGCTCGCGACCTGCACGCCGACCACGCGCACCGCACCCTGCTCGGCGGCGTACTGCTGGAGCACCGGCAGCTCGGTCTTGCACGGCTGGCACCACGACGCCCACACGTTGACCAGCACCGGGCCGCCGCCGAGCACCTTGCCGACGTCCACCCGGGACCCGTCGCCGAGGCAGTCCGCCTCGATCCCGGACAGCTGCCCGACCGCCTTCGCCGCGGCAGGCGGGCACGCCCGCAGCTTCGCCGCGGCCCGCACCCCGGCGAGGTCGCCGGTCGCCGGCTGCGCGGAGTTCGAATCAGTGCCGCGCAAGGTGAGCACCGCGACCAGCGCGGCCACCGCCAGCACCGCGACCCCGAGCGCCCATTTGGTGACTGCAGTCACCCTCGCGCCGCCAGCTCGAGGATGTGGTCCTTCTCCGGCCCCTTGACCAGCTTCGCGGCCGCCTCGAACTCGATCGGCCCGATGCCGAACGACGGGCAGTCCTTGCGCAGCGGACACGCTCCGCACGCCGGTTTCTTCGCGTGGCAGACCCGCCGGCCGTGGAAGATCACGCGGTTGGACAGCGACGTCCACTCCTTGCGCGGGATCAGCTCGCCGACCGCGTGCTCGACCTTGACCGGGTCTTCCTCGGCGGTCCAGCCCCAGCGCCGGACGAGCCGGCCGAAGTGAGTGTCCACTGTGATCCCTGGCACGTCGAAAGCGTTGCCGAGCACCACGTTCGCCGTTTTGCGGCCCACCCCGGGCAGGGTGACCAGCTCTTCGAGCTTGCCCGGCACCTCGCCGCCGTACCGCTCCACGAGCGCCGCGCCCAGACCCATCACCGAATTCGCCTTGGCCCGGAAGAATCCAGTGGTCCGGAGGTATTCCTCCAGCTCGGCGCGGTCGGCGCCAGCGTAGTCGGCGGCGCTACGGTAGCGCTTGAACAGCGCGGGCGTGACCAGGTTCACCCGGACGTCGGTGGTCTGCGCCGAAAGCACCACGGCGACCAGCAATTCCAGCGGGCTGGTGAAGTCCAGCTCGGCCTTCGCATCCGGGTACACCTGATCAAGGCAACGTTTCATCCGCCGGGCGCGTCTCACCAGAGCGAGCCGGCTTTCGCCGCGGTCCGCGCGGGGCCCGTTCGGGACAGCAGGGGGCACCCCGATAGCCTACGGGCGAGTCGGACGAGCCGGTCGGGAGCACCCGCCGGTGGCCGTCCGAGCCGCCAGAGCACCACCTCGGCGGGCCGAGAGTCCGCCCCGAGCGAGGATCTGGAGTTCATGTCTGTGTGCGTCGCCGACAACCGCGGAGGTGCGGCATGACCGTGTGGTTCGTGATTCTGGTTCCACTGGTGATCATGTTCTTCGCGCTCTTCATGGAGCGCGTCGAAAGCCGCCTCAAGCACGTCGCGGTGCAGGAGAACGAGGTCGAGGAGTTCCTGGAGCAGGCCCAGCCGAACGAGGTCAGGGCGCTGTACGGGCACGGGATCGGCCGGGCGCTGGAGCTGTTCCGGCTCCGCCGCCTGAGCGGACGGGCAGCCAAGCTACGCGCGCGACGGGTGCGGAGTTAGGCTGCTCAGTCGGACGTGATCGTCCCAGGCTGGCTCGCCGCGCGCGGCGAGCCGACGAGCGATCCGGACGGCACACCCTAGACTGACGCGAAAGTGATCGGCGACACGCCTTCGACCTGCGAAGGCGAGTGTCGTTTCTCGACGAGGAGGCACCCGAGGTGGACGAAACCCTGGCCCGTGCGGGCATTTTCCAGGGTGTGGAGCCGGCAGCGGCGGAGGCGCTGGCCCAGACCTTGGAATCCGTGGAGTTCCCCCGCGGCCATGTCATCTTCAACGAGGGCGAGCCGGGCGACCGGCTCTACATCATCCAGTCCGGCAAGGTGAAGATCGGCCGCAAGTCCCCGGACGGCCGCGAGAACCTGCTGTGGATCGCCGGCCCGTCCGACATGTTCGGCGAACTGTCCATCTTCGACCCGGGCCCGCGCACCTCCGGCGCGACCACGGTCACCGAGGTCCGCGCGGTCACCATGGACCGTCCGGCGCTGCGGCAGTGGATCGCCACTCGCCCGGAGATCGCCGAACAGCTGCTGCGCGTCGTCGCCCGCAGGCTGCGCCGCACCAACAACATGGTCGCGGAACTGATCTTCACCGACGTGCCCGGTCGCGTGGCCCGTGCGCTGCTGCAGCTGGCGCAGCGCTTCGGCAGCCAGGAGGCGGGCCTGCTGCGGGTCACCCACGACCTGACGCAGGAAGAGATCGCCCAGTACGTCGGCGCGTCCCGCGAGACCGTCAACAAGGCACTGGCCGACTTCGCGCACCGCGGCTGGCTGCGTCTCGAGGGCAAGAGCGTGCTCATTCTCGACCCGGAGCGGCTCGCCCGGCGCGCCCGCTGATCTTCCCCCGAGCGGGTTAATCCGCGCGGGTTTTTCGAAGGCCACCTCCTGCTGGGGGTGGCCTTCGGCGTTTCCTGGTCGCCGATTGACCTTCGGTCCCCGGCGACGGTAGTTCAAGGGAGGGGTCGCCTCGAACCGCGGACCACGACGACCTGTCCCCCACACGAGCGGCATCCGCTGGCCGCCCCGTGTCGCCGCCCCGGCCAGCGCTTCCGTGCCCGAGAATGACAAGAAGCCGGGCGCCACCCCCGACGTGGCGCACCGGCTTCTCGCCTTGGCGCGGATCATCCCCCGACGACCCGCGCTCCCCGCCCTCCGGACCAGGCCCCGACCCATATGCCGGAGGGAGCTGCGTGCTGCGGTGTTCTTCAACCCAAACGCTGTTCAACCCGGATGGGCTGTCGTTCCACCATCATGGCCGCAAACCACGAATTCAAGGCCATTCACTCTCAAGGACGCCGCGCCGGTAATTTCGTTGCAGTAGTTCACACGGAATCCATCCGTTGTTACCAAATCGAGACTCAGCGGCTCCGAAGCCTGCTCAACACGACCTCCGAAGCAGGCATCTCACCGATCTGCGCAGCCACCGCCGACGCGGTCTCGCGATACTGCCGGTCGGCGAGCACCGCTTGGACCGCGTCGCGGATTCCGTCAGCGGATTCCACCGCGACTCCGGCTTTCGAACCTCTGACCTGGTCAGCGACCTCGAAATGGTCAGTTGCCAGCGGATGCACCACGAGCGGCACTCCGTGCGCGAGCGCGCCGAGAACCGTCGCGGAGCCGCCGTGGCAGACCACCGCGTCCACCGAGGGCAGCAACCGCGCCTGCGGGATGAACTGCTCGATCCGGATGTGGCCAGGCTGATCGCCGAACCGCGAGCGGTCGCCGTCACGGCCGATCGTCACGACCACGTTCACCGGCTCGTCGCGCAGCGCGGCGACCATCGCCTCCAGGACGCCCGGGCGGGCATTGTGCGTGGTGCCGAGCGTGACGTACACCGTGCGGTCGTACCGCAGGCCGTCGAGCGCCGCGGGACGCGGACCTGGCACCGGCACCACGCCGTCCGGCCGGAACGGCCATCGCGTCGGGTACTCCCAGTCGACCCCGGACGGACTCAACGCGGCCGGCCAGAAGTCCAGGTAGGGCACGTCGTCGCGCGGCGGAAGTTCCTCCAGGCCGCGCTGGCGGGCCAACCCCTCCGCGACCTCCCAGGCGCGCGCCATCGTTGTCGCGGCCTTCGGCGGGCCGATCGCGTGCATCGCGTACGGCACGCCGACCAGGCATGCGGCCAGCACCGCCGCACGCTCGGCGAGGTTGGCGATGACCAGGTCCGGCCGCCAGTCGCGAACGAACTCGACCATGTCGTCGAGCCGGGCGGCCGCACCAAGCCCAACCAGGTATTCAGCGATCAGGTGCGACAGCCGCTGCTCGGCATTCATCCCGGCCATCTCGTCGCGAGCACGCTGCCACCTCGCGGCACTGGCAGCGGGATCACTGGGCTTCCCGATCGAGACCGCCCGCAAGCCGGTGTGCTCAAGGTGGCCCATCGCCTCCGGCCCGGTCGCGAAGGCGACCTCGTCGCCGTCCGCTTGTGCGGCGAGGGCGAGCGGCAGCATCGGCGCGAGATGGCTGTAACCGGCTCCGGCGGAGAACAGCAGGCGCATCGCGCGAGCGTACTCACCCGGTCGGGCGTGACCAAGATGACCGAAAATAAGTGGTACCTCCGTACCAATTTCCGGCATACTTGTACGCGTGTCCCACTCTGCCCACTCCGAAGGCCGCACCACACTCGCCGACTACCGCTCCGCGCTGACCGCCCCGGGCTCGCGCGGCCCGGTGATCGCGTCCGTGCTCGCCCGGCTCCCGATCGCGATGATCGGCATTTCCGCGCTGCTCTACGTGCAGCGCGAGACCGGCTCCTTCGCCGCGGCCGGCTTGGTCTCGGCGAGTTCGCTCGCCGGGGTCTCGGTGGGCGCCGTCGTGCAGGGCCGATTGATCGACCGGTTCGGGCCGACCCGTCCGCTGCTGGTCACCGCCGTCCTGTTCGCGTTGTCGATGGCTTCGCTCGCCGTCGCGATCGAGGCACACGCGGCAACCTTCGCGCTGGTCGCACTGGCCGCCGCCACTGGGCTTTCGGAGCCGATGGTCGGTTCGGCCTCGCGGGCGCTGTGGACGAAACTGCTGCCCGAGGGGTCGGCGCGCAATGCCGCGTTCTCCTACGAAGCGATCAGCATGGAGGTCTTCTTCATCCTCGGACCGGGCATCGCGGGACTGCTGATCACCGCGCCCTGGCCGGGCACCGGCATGGTCGCGGGCGCGCTCGCCATGGTCACCGGCGCGGTGCTGTTCGCGCTGAGCCCGACCGTGCGCGCGTGGGGTCCGGCACCGAAGACGAACGCGCCGCTGCTCGGTGCGCTGGCGAGCCCGGGGATGCGCACTCTGGCGCTGGCCGCGCTCGGATTCGGCGTGGTGATCGGGTTCGTGGAGGTCGCCGTTCCGGCGGCCGCGACGGAGTCCGGGCACGCGTCGCTGAGCGGCCTGCTGCTGTCGGCGTGGTCGTTGAGTTCGGTGGCGTTCGGGGTGGCCTACAGCCTGCACCCGTGGCCGCGCAGGCTCGGCCTGCGGTTGCCAGTGCTGCTCGGCGGGTTCGGCGCCTTGGTCGCGCTGCTTGCCCTTCCCTCGACACTCTGGGCGCTGGCCTTGCTGATGCTGCTGGCGGGCGCGATGATCACGCCGCAGTCGACGACGCATTCCGCCGCGATCGAGGTCGTCGCCCCGCGCGGCACCGCGGCCGAAGCGTTCGGCTGGGTGCTCACCGCGGTCACACTGGGCTTGGCGGCAGGACAGTCGGTGAGCGGATATCTGGTCGAGCATTCCGGTACCGCGGCGGCGTTCTTGGCCGCGGGCGTGGCCGGGGTCGTGCTGGCCGGCGTGGTGTGGCTGCTGCGCGACACCGTGCGGGCGACTGCCCCCACCGCACTGGATCCGGACCTCGTCGCGGCCTGATCTCTTCCTGGGCCATTAGCTCGTTCGGGCGATGACCACCGGCTTTTTGTCGGTGGTCATCGCTACGTTTCGGGGCATGGATCTGACGACTCTGGTGCGGCCGCTGGCGGCGGTCGCGAACGCCGCGACCCGGCTGCTGTCGCGGCAGTCTCGGCTGCGACTGCGGGCGAGCGCCGACGGCCTGGTGGTGTCCGGCAACGACCGCGACCTGGCCGTCAGTTTCCCTTGCCCGGCAACCACTCACCTCGACGGCGAAGTGGTCGTCCCGGCCGCGCCGTTCGCCGAAACGCTGCGCATGCTGGAAGTCGACCAGGTCCGGCTCGCGGTGGAAGGCAGCCGGCTGGCGATCCGGGTCGAGGGAGCCCGGTTCGCATTGCCGTTGCTGGACCGGGATCTGCAGATGGAGCCGGCCGCTCCACCACTGCTGTCCGAAGTGGACGGCAGCGCGCTGGCGACCGCCTTGCGCACGGTCGCCGGCACCGCCGCGAAGGACGATCCGCTGCCGGTGTTCACCGGCGTCCGGGTGCGATCCGTCGGCGACGAACTAAGTCTCACCGCCTCGGACCGGTACCGGATGGCGGTCGCCCGGCTGCCACTGCGCTCGGTCCGGGAGCCGATCGACGTACTCGTCCCGGCCAGCTTGCTCACCGAGGCCGCGCGGCACGGCCACGGGGTGGTCGGGCTGCACGCCGACGCCGGGCACTTCGCGCTGAGCTGGCCGGGCGGCACGGTCACGACAGCGGTGCTGGACGCTGGTTTCCTGTCCGAGGACGCGATCCCGTCCGATCTGGTGGACACCGAAATCGAGATCGGCGCGGACGAACTGGCGGCCGCCGTCCGCCGGGTCGGCGTGTACTCCGAAGACCGGCGCACGCTGACGCTGGAAGTCGGAGACGCGCATCTTCGCCTCGCCAGCGCCCGGCAAGACACCGGCGAAGCCGAGGAACACCTGAAGGCCGATGTCTTCGGCGGCCGCACCTCGCCGTCGTTTCAAGCCCGCTACCTGCTCGACGCCTTAGCTCCGTTCTCCGGCGGACGCGTCCGGCTGGCAGTGCAGCCGGGGATGCGGGCGTGTGTGCTCACGCCAGCGGACGAGCAGGAGGTGCGCCTTCGGTACTACCTGATGCCGATGCTGCCGCGCTGACCACGGTCCGGCCAGAATGTCGTCGAGGCTGATTCCAGGTCCGCCGGCACCGACCGCAGTTCGGCGGCTCAGCAACGCGGGCAGGAAACCTGCGCGCTGTCCGTCGAACCCCGCGCGGGCTCAGACCTGGTTGTTCGGCCGAGTCGTCACGCCGGGTCGTCCGGCCGGGGTCGTCCGGCAGAGCCGTCAGGCCGCGGACTCGGCCGCCACCGCGGCCTTGACCTCGTCGAACGTCGGGTTGACCAGCGCCGTGGAGCCGACGATCACCGTGGGCACGGTTTCGTTCCCGTTCGCCACCGCGCGCACGCGCTCGGCCGCGCCGGGCTCCTCCCAGATGTTGATCTCCCGGACCGGCAGGCCGCTTTCCTTCAGCGGCCTGCGCAGCGCCGCGCAGAATCCGCAGCCTGGCCGCCAGTAGAACTCGACCTCGACGTTGCTCATCGTCCGTCCTCCGAAGAAGTCCGCAGGTAATCCAGCTGGGCACGCACGCTCGCCTCGGCCGGTGCCCAGAGCGCCTGGTCGATATCGGCGTACACGACCTCGACCACCTGCCGCGGCGTGGCATCCGAGCCGAGCGTCTGCAAGGCGGAACGCACTTGGTCCAGGCGCTGTTCCCGATGCGCGAGGTACTCCCGCGCGGTCGACGGCAGATCCGCCAGCTCCGGCCCGTGCCCGGGCAGGCCCGGGGTGCCGTCCGGCAGCGCGATCAGCTTGCGCAACGAGCGCAGGTAGTCGCCGAGATCGTGCAGTACCGTCGTGCCCCGGCCGAGGATGGTGTCGCCGGTCAGGAGCTGGCCGGCGACCAGCAGCGACACCGAATCGTCGGTGTGCCCGGGCGTGTGCAGCACCCGGAACTCCAGCCCGGCCGCGGTGAATTCGTCCTCGTCAGCGAACGGCTCCGCGCCCTGGCACAGCGACGCGTCGAACGCTCGCACCGGCACGCCGGCCTGCTCGGCCAGCCACGGCGCGCCTTCGGCGTGGTCCAGGTGATGGTGGGTCAGCAGAATCAGCTCGACCGACCCGACCGCGACCAGCTTCCGCAGATGGTCCAGATCGTGATAGCCCGGGTCGACGACCACCGAAGCAGCCGCGTCGGGGGCGCGCAGCACCCAGGTGTTGGTGCCCTCCAACGTCATCGTCGACGGATTGTTCTCCAGCAGCACCGCAGCGGTGTCCGAAACGCGGCGCAGCACGCCGTAAGCGGGGGCGGTCACTCAGGACTCCGAAGGATCGAGAACAACGCGGACACTTTCGCCGTCCCGGATCAGGGTCGGCACCGTCTTGACGATCTCGCGCGGTTCGCGGAGCACCGCGGCCGCGGACGTGAACTCAGCCAGCTCGACCAGCGTCAGCCAAGTCGGCGGCATCAGCCCGCGTCGCCCTTCACGCGCATCCTGAACCGCCTCCGCCGGCGGCTGCCAACCAGCAGCGGCCGCCTCAGAAGTGGCACCGTCCGCGCGCTGGCCCTCCGGCAGCTTCGCGACGAAGAACCGAGTGTCATATCGCCGCTGCTCCTGGGGCGGGGTAACCCAGTGCGAGTACGGGGACAGCAGGTCCGCCCGCAACGTCAGGCCGGCTTCGGCGAGGAATCCGGCCAGGGAGATCTCCCGGGACTCCAACGCTTTTCGTGCCTCGTGATACGGCGTGACGTCGGCGACTACCGCATCCGCGGTCCCGGCGAGCAAGACGCCGGACTCCTCGAACGTCTCCCGCACCGCCGCGCACACGAGCGCACGAGCGAGCGCTTCGTCGCAGGTGAACTGCTCCGCCCACCACGACGCAGGAGGCCCCGCCCACCCCACCGACGCATCGGCATCGCGCGGATCCACCCCGCCACCGGGGAAGACGGTCATCCCGCCGGCGAACGCCATGCCCTTGACGCGATGCTGGAGAAACACCTCGATGCCACCGGCGACGTCCCGAAGAAGGATCACGGTCGCCGCGTCCTTAGGCGTCGCGGGCGGCCCGTCCGCGTTGTCCCGGATCGCGATGCCCGGACGAGCGGGGATGTCGAAGACGAATTCACGCGGCCGTTCCACCCGGGCAACATACCTTCCATTACGCACGCGGCGCGGATTAGTTGTGTCACTTCGCAGCGACGGACGCGGAGCACCCGCCGCCGCCGAACCGCCCCAGCCAGGCGTGCCACCCTGCCCTCGCCCCGCGAACAAAAAGAAAGCGGCGCCCCCGGGTCTCCCCAAGCACGCCGCTTCCCAAACCCAACCTCAGCCAGACCAGGGCGAATCCCCGCCAGACCGAGACGCCCCGTTCAACCGCAACCGGGCCGCCTCCGCGCGTTCCCGCTCGGCCAGCTCCTCATGCAGTTCCCGCAGCAGCGCCCGGTCCCGCTCGGACAGGGCCGGATCGTCCAGGTCCAGCGCCGGCAGCTCGACCACCTCGTGCATGCTCGGCTTGCCCGCGGCGATCTCGCGCCCCTTTTCCGGGTCCTCCGCCAGCGCGCGACGCAACTGCGCCACCTCCGCCGGCGTCAGGTCCGACGTCCGTTCGGCGCGAGTCTCCGATCCAGCCGTCCGCGGCCGCTCCGGGGAGGAGACCTCCGGGACGACCGGCTCCGACGCAGCGACCGGCGGTGCCGGAGCGGACTGCACGATCGGCACCACCGGCGCGGCCGGCATCACCGGCTCCGCGGCCACCGGCTCTGGCTCGGGCTGCCGGTACCCGTGACGGCTCGGCGCTTCCGCGACCGGCTCCGGCACCGGCTCCGGGGCTGGGGCCGGTTCCGGAGCGCGCTGCGGGGCCGGTTCGGGCCGGTAGTCGGGAGCCGAGTGCGTGCTGCCGGTGACCCACACCGGCGTCGCCACCGCGCCCGCGGCCTGGTGGTAGTCCGACTGCGGGATCCCCGGGCCGCTCACCTCGACGACCGAGCGGATGCCCGCCCGGCGCAGCGCGGTATCGACGCGGAAGGCCACCGCGGGCGGGTTGCCCTCGGGACCCAGCTCGACCAGCACCACTCGCTGCGGCAGCGCGCCCGGCACGCTGCCGGCCGGCGTGTTGCGCCACACGGCGTGCACCGAACGCACGTCGGGCAGCACCTGCAGGGTGCGGTCGAGCGCTTCGGCAAGGCCGAACTCGGGCTGGTTGTCGCCGGTGAACCGGTGCGTGTGCATCGGCTCGTGGTCCTCGACCAGCAGGTCGTTGGCGAGGGTGGCGTCCGAACGGCTCATCTCGAGCACCAGCGCGAGTTCACGCTGCTCGGACTCGCTCACCGGGATCCGGCCCGCGATCAGCGTGCCGGTGGTGAGTTCCACCGCCTCGTCGATGTGAGCGCGGGCGATCAGCTCGCGCGCTTCGGTCAGGGCGCTGTCGTCGATGCGGCCCGCCAAGGCCAGCAACAAGTTATGCAGACGCAGGGGCACCGAGAACCCGTCCATCGGGCCGTCGTGAACCTCCACCATTGCTCTGCTCCTCCCAGCTCGCCTGGCGGCAACGAGCGTTACGCGGCGACAAGTCGATGACCGGCGCCCGCGGCGCCTACGCAGACCAGCTCGGATTCGGCGAGCGCGGCCCGGTGGTACCCGGGAAGGTCGAAGCGCGGCGGGATGACCTCGACGCTGGGCTCCTCGTCTCCCAGTACCCGCAGCACTCGCTGCAGTTCACCGGTGAGCCGGGGCTGTCCCGCAGTCGCCGTCACCAGCAGGACCCGCTTCGCCCCGCCCCCGCCGGAGGCGCCGAGGCGCCGCCAGCTCTGCCGTACTTCCCCCACGTCCGCGCGTCCACGCAACGTCGCGTGGAGCAGGACGGACACAGAGTCGACGGAGTTCACCCATTCGGGCGCACTCTGCGTGAATGTGTACCGGGTCTCGGTGACGTCGTCTACCCCTAGGGTGGAACTCACCTGGTGCCAGTCGGCACCGTGCGGGATCAGACCGGCCACGAGCAGGCGGTACTCCGCCTGGTCCAGATCGATCCTGTGCTTGAGCAAAGACCTGGGCAGGGTCCGCGCGAGCGTCCCCATCGCGCCTTCGCCGAGCCAGTCGCGGAATCGCCACAGCAGCTGGTCCGGGGTTCGGCCGGCCAGCCGCAGGAGCAGTTCGTGCAGGGACTGTTCGATGTCGGGGTCCATCACTCCACCTCCACGATCAGTTCGACTTCCACCGGCGACGCGATGGGCAGCTCGGCGACGCCGACCGCGGACCGCGCGTGCACTCCGGCGTCGCCGAAGATCTCGCCGAGCAGCTCGGACGCCCCGTTCACGACCGCGGGCTGGCCGGTGAAGCCCTCCGCGGACGCGACGAAACCGACGACCTTGACAATGCGGACAACGGAGTCGATGCCGACCAGCGCGTGCACCGCGGCGAGCGCGTTCAACGTCGCCGTGCGGGCGTAGCTTTTCGCTTCCTCCGGGCTGATCTCCGCGCCGACCTTGCCGGTCGCGGCAAGCGCGCCGTCGACGAACGGCAGCTGTCCGGAGGTGTAGACGTGCGAGCCCGAGCGCACGGCCGGCACGTACGCGGCCAGCGGTGCGGCGACTCCGGGCAGTTCGATGCCGAGCTCAGCGAGCCGGTCGCTCCAGGTCAACGCCGCCCCCTCAGCTCTTCGGCCGCTTCAGATACGCGACGTGCTGTTCGCCGCTCGGGTTGGGCAGCACCGTCACCAGCTCCCAGCCGTCCTCGCCCCACTGGTCGAGGATCTGCTTGGTCGCGTGGATCAGCAGCGGGACGGTGGCGTACTCCCATTTGGTCGCGCTCATGACCCGGGAGCGTAGCCAAGCAGGCAAGGGCGGCGCGGACCCCCGCTGCGGAAGCCGGTTCCCGCACCTGGTCACCAGGGGCCGATGTGGGTCAGTTCACACCCGATCGTCGGGTGCGGGAAGAACACGAGGAAAACGCCGGTCCGGATCGCTAGCGTGGACGCGTGGAGACCTGGCGGATCATCGCGACCGGGCTGCTCGCCGCGGCCGGGCTGCCGCTCGTGCTGGTGGTGATGGCCAAGACCCGGGACCGGGTCAACAGTTCCGGCCAGGTGGCGGTCTCCGGCGCGGTCACCCTCACCGTGCTCGCCGTGGTGGCCGTGCTCACGCTGACCGTGTTGCCCGGCGTGGTGACCTGGATCGTCGTCGCGGCGGTCGCCGCTGCGGTCAGCGTCATGATGCTGGCCAGCTGAATCCCGGTTTAATCTTGACGTCGTGACCACACCCCCCGCCGGCTGGACCGACGAGCTCAGCAGGGCCCGGCTGCATTTCGTCACCGGCAAGGGCGGCACCGGCAAGACCACGCTCGCCGCGGCGCTGGGTCTCGCGCTCGCCCACCACGGCCGCCGGGTGCTGCTGATCGAGGTCGAAGGACGCCAGGGCATCGCCCAGCTCTTCGACACCGAACCGCTGCCGTATGCGGAGCAGCGGATCGCGGCCGTCCCCGGTGGCGGCGAACTGCGCGCGCTGCACATCGACGTCGAAGCGGCCCTGCTCGAATACTTCGAGATGTTCTACAACCTCGGTTTCGCCGGCCGGACGCTGCGCCGGATGGGGGCGATCGAGTTCGCCACCACGCTCGCGCCGGGCCTGCGCGACGTGCTGCTCACCGGAAAGATCAAGGAGTGTGTCGGGCGCACCGAGTCCGACGGCAGGCACACCTACGACGCGGTCGTGGTCGACGCGCCGCCGACCGGCCGGGTGGTCAAGTTCCTCGACGTCACCAAGGCGCTGACCGACCTCGCCAAGACCGGCCCGATCCGCGGCCAGGCCGACGGCGTCGTGCGGCTGCTGCACTCCGGCGAGACCGCGGTGCACCTGACCACGCTGCTGGAAGAGATGCCGGTGCGCGAGGCCGTCGAAGCGGTGGCCGAACTGGACGGCGCGGATCTGCGACCGGGCGCGGTGCTGGTCAACCGGGTCCGCCCGCCGCGGCTGCCCGCCCGCTCGGTGACCGCGGCCGCGGATGGCCGGGTGGATGCCGAGCGCGTCCGGTCCGGGCTCGCGTCGGCCGGGCTGAACCTGCCGGACACGACGCTGGACGCGCTGGTCGAGGAGACCGTGGAGCACGCCGTACGAGTCGCCGCCGAGCAACGCGCCCGAGAACAGCTCGCCGAGGCCGATCTGCCGACGCTGGAGCTGCCCGACCTGACCGACGGCGTCGATGTCGCCGCGCTCTACGAACTCGCCGAAACTCTGCAGGAACAGGGGGTGCGGTGATGCCCGCCGACGAGCTCGACGTGGACGCCCTCCTCGACGACCCGGCCAGCCGCGTGATCGTGTGCTGCGGCTCCGGCGGAGTGGGCAAGACCACTACCGCGGCGGCGCTCGCGCTGCGGGCCGCCGAACGCGGCCGCCAGACCGTGGTGCTCACCATCGACCCGGCGCGTCGTCTCGCGCAGGCGCTCGGGCTGCGCGAACTCGGCAACCAGCCGAAGCAGGTGCAGGTCGAAGGCTTCGAACCCAAGGGTGAGCTCTGGGCGATGATGCTGGACATGCGGCGCACCTTCGACGACATGGTGCGCGTGCACGCCGGGCCGGAACGGGCCGAGCAGCTGTTGCAGAACCCCTTCTACCAGACCATTTCCACCTCGTTCTCCGGAACGCAGGAGTACATGGCGATGGAGAAGCTGGGCCAGCTCGCGGCCACCGGCGAGTGGGATCTGATCATCGTCGACACGCCGCCGAGCCGGTCCGCGCTCGACTTCCTGGACGCGCCGACCCGGCTGTCCACCGCGCTCGACGGCCGGATGATCCGGCTGCTCACCGGTCCGGCGAAGGCCGGCGGCTGGGGCCTGCGCAAGGTGGTCAGCGCCGGGTTCTCGATGTTCGCGAAGGCGGTGTCGACGATCATCGGAGGCCAGCTGCTCGCCGACGCGTCGGCGTTCATGCAGGCGTTCGACAGCATGTTCGGCGGCTTCCGCGAACGGGCGCGCGAGACCGCCGAGCTGCTGCGCTCGTCGGGCACGTCGTTCCTGGTGGTGGCCGCGCCGGAGCCGGACGCGCTGCGCGAGGCGTCCTACTTCGTGGAGCGGCTGGCCGGCGAATCGATGCCGCTGGCCGGCCTGGTCGCCAACCGGACGCACCCGGTGCTCGCGCCGTTGTCCGCGACCGAAGCGCTGGCCGCCGCCGAGTCGGTGCAGAACGCACCGCTCGCCGAGGCCGTGCTGCGGCTGCACGCCGACCGGGTGGAGCTGGCCGAACGCGAGAACCGGCTGCTCGCGCGGTTCACCCGGGCACATCCGGAGGTGCCGCTGGTGCGGGTGCCCGCACTCGCCGGCGACGTGCACGACCTGGACGGCCTGCGCGACATCGGCGTGAAGCTGAACTCGTGAGTGGGCTGCGCCGGTTCCGAACGGCGCAGCCACTCCCGAGCAGGTGTCAGCCTGCCGCGGCGGCGAGCGCGTCGCGCTTGGCCGCTTCGAGCAGGTCGGTCCAGCTGGTCACGTCCGGACGGCGGCGCAGCAGCGCACGCCGCTCCCGCTCCGTCATCCCGCCCCAGACCCCGAAATTAATCCGGCCGTCGAGTGCCTCGGCGAGGCACTCGGTGCGGACCGGGCACCCCATGCACACGGCTTTCGCCCGGTTCTGCTCGGCGCCTCGCACGAACAATCCGTCGGGATCAGCGTCCCGGCACGAAGCGTCAACCCGCCAGCCAACCTGATTGGTTTGCATACCCCCAGCTCCCTCATCTGGTGTATGGCACCAGCGAAGGCGAAGCTCCCGCTCCCACCCCCGCGAGCGTTACCCACTGCGTCGCACGTCGGTGACGGCACCTCCCCGGTGCCGCTGCCGCCTTCCGGACCAGCCAGGCTCCCACCTGGTCTGCTCCGTCTGCCGGCGTCTACGTGAGACGTTGACGGACTGTAGGGCCCCTCGGTTCCCTCCGTCGAGACCTAGCATGCATTCCGTGACCTGAGACGGCCACACGGGGTCCGGTTTGTGACCCGCACAACCCCCGGACGGCCGTATCGCGACCGGCCGGAGCCGTGAGGTCACGAAGGCGACACGGCCTTTCAGTACCCTGGCGTCCGTGCGCAAAACGGATGGTCTTTTCAAACTGCTCGGACTGTGCCTGCTGGCCGGAGTGCTGGTCGCCGGCATCCTGTTCCCGGTAGTGGGCGCGGCGGGGGTGGTGTCCAACCAGGCGAGCGAGACGGTCGACCAGACGTCCTCGGACCTCGCCGACATCCCGCCGCCGCTCGTGACGACCATCACCGACTCCGGCGGCAAGCCGATCGCCACGCTGTACGACCAGTACCGCGTCCCGCTGCGCCCGGACCAGGTCAACCCGGCGCTGAAGTGGGCGCTGCTGTCGGCCGAGGACAAGGCGTTCTACGAGCACCACGGGGTGAACTGGGGCCGGACGCTGCGCGCCGCCGTCTCCAACACCGCCGGCGGCGACACGCAGGGCGCCTCGACGATCACGCAGCAGTACGTGAAGAACTACCTGATCAACGTCGTCTATCGGAACGACAAGAACGGGCAGGCCAAGGCGCAGGAGCAGTCGCTGTCGCGGAAGCTGAAGGAAGCCCGGATCGCGATCAACCTGGAGACGAAGCTGTCGAAGGACCAGATCCTCGCCGGCTACCTGAACATCGTCGAGTTCTCCCGGAAGATCTACGGCGTCGGAGCCGCCGCGCACGCGTACTTCAACACGACGCCGGAGAAGCTGACCGTCCCGCAGGCCGCACTGCTCGCGGGCATCGTGAACAACCCGATCGTGTTCGATCCGTGGAACCACCCGGACAAGGCGACCAAGCGGCGCAACCTGGTGCTCGACCGGATGGTGTCGAACCAGAAGCTGGCGAAGGCGGACGCGGACGCGTTCAAGGCGCAGCCGCTCGGCGTCGTGCCGGACGCGCCCGCGAAACCGGCCGCGAACTGCATCGGCGCGGGTCCGGAGAACGGGTTCTTCTGCCAGTACGTCGAGGACTATTTGCTCAAGTCCGGGATGTCGAAGGACCAGCTGTACACCGGCGGGTACACGATCAAGACCACGCTGGACGAAAAGGCCAACCACGAGGCGAAGGTCTCGGCGGAAACGCAGGTCAGCAAAACCCAGAAGAACGTGGCGAACACGCTGTCACTGGTCCGGCCAGGGAAGGACCGGCACGAAGTGGTGGCATTGGCCGCGAACCGGGATTACGGCATCGACGCGGATCAAGGACAGACGACGTACGCGCTCCCTTCCGGCGTCTTCAACACCGGCGGCGCGGGATCGAGCTACAAGATCTTCACTACCGCGGCGGTGCTGAATCAGCATATCGCGGGGATTTACAGCACCATTCCAGTCGGCGACAGTTATACGTCGCATGTGTTCACCGGCAGCCAGCCGCACTGTCCGTCGACCGGGGCACCGAATACGCACTGGTACTGCGTCGGGAACGCCGGTCATTACGGTGATTCGACCTCGCTGCAGAACGCCTTGGCGACCTCGCCGAACACCGCGTTCGTGGCGCTGGAGGACAAGATCGGCAGCACCGGACCTGGCATCGACATGGCGATCAAGCTGGGCATGCGCGAAACCATGGCGAGCACCACCGGCGGCGGCAAGGTCGACCCGAAGTCGAACGACCCGGCCAAACGAGAAAGCCAGGCGCAGGCATACGGCCCCAAGGGCAATTACCCGGGCACCGGTGCGTTCACCCTCGGCTTCAGCCCGACCAGCGGCCTGGAAATGGCGAACGTCGCCGCAACCATTTTGAGCGGCGGAAAATGGTGCCCGCCGACCCCGCTGATCTCGGTGACCGACCGGGACGGGAAAACGGTTCCGGTCAAGGAAGCGGCGTGCGAGCAGGTCGTGCCGGAGGGTTTGGCGAACACGTTGGCGGTGGGGATGAGCAAGGACGACCAGCCGGGTGGCACGTCCGCCGCCGCAGCGAGCGCGGTCGGCTGGGACCGCCCGTTGGTCGGCAAGACCGGAACCACGCAGAACAACGGCTCAGCGACGTTCGTGGCCGGTACGCCGCAGATGGCCGGCGCGGCCATGGTCTTCCGTCCCGAGGGCGGCAGCGGCGGGCTCTGCTACGGCGGCGTGGGCGATGTGTCCACCTGCGGAACCGGCAACATGTTCGGCGGGAAGACACCGGCGCAGACCTGGTTCGGCGCGATGAAGAACATCATGGACGGTCAACCGGTTGTGCCGTTGCCGCCGGAGGATCCGGCGTACACCAACTGAAAAAACTTCAGGGTGCGCGGGGTCGATTATGAATCGGCTTCGCGCACCCTGGATCCGTTTTTACCCGTCCGGTGCCAGCAGGTCAGAAAATCCTTCCGGCAGCCGTTGCCCAGGCCGGGGCTTTCGCTCAATCCAGGGCTCAGCCACACCGCCAGAACGTAACGCCGGTCCCGATCCTTAGAGTGCGGCACGCAGTGCGGTCGCGCCGCCTAGCTCGGCCCGAGCAGCCTCGGCGGCCGATGTGGTCGGCTGTCCGTGAAGGGCCCATTGCCGGAATCTGATTCCCCCAAGGGGCCTTTCACGGACAGGCAAGCGGGCTGCTTGGCCGGCACCACCCGAGACAAGCTCTTAGCTCACGGCCGGCGTTTCGGCTCCGCTCGCCACAGTCGCACGATCGCGATCAGACATCCGGGGCCAAGCATGATCGGCCAGGCGAGCAACGGCCATTGACCGGCGCCGTCGGCGAACCAGCGACCGTAGAGGAAGAGCGATGCCGAGAAGACGAGAATTGTGCCCAGCGCCCAAGGTTTTGCACCACGACGCCATGGCAGTACCGCCAGCAGCACCAGCACGGCGAGCAAGAAGAGAAATCCCACACCCAGCTCCCCGCTACCGCCCAGCCGAGCAGGACTCGACTCTGGTCTAGTCCAGTTTGAAGGCAAGCAGCACGTGCCGTCGAGGGCCTGGCGTTGAGACCTGCGTCCTACGCCGACCGGGCTTTCCGGCACGATCCGCCGGGTTGAGCCTGAAGGTCAACTTCCACGACTGAACGAACCGGCGGACCTCCTCTCCTCCGGCCGAGCACGTATCCTCGATCTTGTGAGCACGCTCAGTAACTCCAGCACGTCCGGGACCACCGCGAAGCGCCTCGCTCTGGGGACCGTCGCCGTCGGGGCAGCCACCCTCGGTTACGCCGTCGGGCTGGAACGACGCCGGTGGACGTTGCGGACCGCTGAACTGCCCGTTCTCGCGCCCGGGACCCGGCCGTTCACCATCCTGCACATCTCGGACCTGCACATGCTGCCCGGGCACCAGGCCAAGCAGCGGTGGGTCGCCGCGCTGGCCGAGCTTGAGCCGGACTTGGTCGTCAACACCGGCGACAACCTCTCGCACCGCACCGCGGTCCCGTCCGTACTGCGCGCGCTCGGGCCGCTGCTGGACCGGCCGGGGCTGTTCGTTTTCGGCAGCAACGACTACTACGCGCCCAAGCCGAAGAACCCCGCCCGCTACCTCATGCCGCGCGGCAAGAAGAAGCGCGTCCACGGCTCCAACCTGCCCTGGCGAGACCTCCGAGCCGCCTTCGTCGAGCACGGCTGGACCGACCTCACGCACGTCCGGCGCACCGTCGATGTCGACGGTCGCGCCGTGTTCGCGGCCGGTGTCGACGACCCGCACCTGCACCGCGACCGCTACTCGGACATCGCCGGGCCAGCCGACGCGAGCGCGGCCGTCCGCATCGGCGTCACCCACTCGCCGGAGCCCCGAGTGCTCGACGCGTTCGCCACCGACGGCTACGACCTGGTCCTGGCCGGCCACACCCACGGCGGCCAGCTCCGCCTCCCCGGCTACGGCGCGATCGTGACCAACTGCGAACTGGACCGAAGCCGAGCCCGAGGCGCATCCCGCTGGGGCGCCCGCATGTGGCTGCACGTGTCAGCCGGCCTAGGCACCTCCCCCTACGCCCCGGCCCGCTTCGCCTGCCCGCCCGAGGCAAGCCTGTTGACGCTGGTCCCGCGCGGATCCGGAGCGGCCGACCCCCAAAAGCCAGCCCCCCGCAAAGCCGCCAAACCCATCCGCTAAACTTCTCCTCGACCCGCTAAGAAGTACCTCGGGGTGTGGCGCAGCTTGGTAGCGTGCCTCGTTCGGGTCGAGGAGGTCGTGGGTTCGAATCCCGCCACCCCGACTGGTAGGTAGGGCCCGTATGTCCGCGGAAAGCGCGGAGGTGCGGGTCCTACTTCGTTTTTGCTCTGGGGGTCGGACCCCCAGGCCCCCGCCAGGGGGCTCGCCCCCTGGACCCCCATCGGTTGTGTGTCGCCATTGGTTCTTGGTTGCGGGAGAGAGAGCGGGCTAGCGGGTGGCGGTTACTTCTTGCCAGCATTGGTGGAAATCGCCTACCGCGGCGGTGCGGGTCCAAGACCACGCCGACCGGGCAGCTGACGTCAGCTGGTCGTGGTCTTTGGCAGGCGGGCCGGAAAGTGCTTCCGCCAAGCGGGACTCGACGTAGAGCGCCAAGGAACGGTACGACAGGTCTTCGCGGAAGCGGGTTCGTTCGGTGATGCCGCTGAACCCGGCGGCAGCCACCCAAGCGCCGACGTTCCGGCCGGCGAACGGGTCCCCTCCGGCACGGCGGCGAAGCAGGTAGTGGCCGCGCAGGGCGGCGTCGACGTTCGCGGTGCGGGGACGGATCTTCGCCCGGCTCCAGTCCGAAGTGGACAGCGCGAGCTTGCCGCCGGGGCGGAGGATCCGGCGGATTTCCGTCAAGGCGGCACCGGGGTTCGCCAAGTGCTCGAAGAGCGCGTGCGAGAACACCACATCCACCGAGCCGGTGGCGAACGGCAAGGCGTACGCGGTCGCCGCGACGAAGTCCACCGCGGAGCCGACCGGCAGTACCGGCAGGTGGATGTCGACGCCGACCACCTTCGCGAGCGGAGCCAGCGAGGCGGTGATCGAACCCGGCCCGCACCCCAGGTCCACGACGCACGCACCCGGCTCGACCAGCGGATGTGCGAAGGCGGCCCGGTCAACGGCACTGCGACTGCTCATCATCGACAGCGCGTCTTGGCCATAGCCCGGCGCATAACCCTCCAGCACCCCGCACAGAGTACGGGTGGTTGGTGGCAGGATCGAGGGGTGAGCACGCAGTCAGGCAACCAGAATCCGCCCGCGGTGGTCCCGGACCGCCTGTTCGACGACGCCGAAGCCGAAAAGCGCTGGCGAGCGCGGTTTCACGCGCCCCGGATCTCAGTGCCCGAATGGGCCCGCGACAACCCGGACGCCAACGTGTACGTCTCCAACGCCAGCGGCGTGTGGGAGGTCTACGCCTGGGACCGCGGCACCGACAGTCACCGCCGCGTCACGGACCGGCCCGCTGGCACGTTGCACGCCACCCCCGCGCCTGACGGGTCCGCCATCTGGTGGTTCGACGACACCGACGGCGACGAGTTCGGTTCCTGGCGCAGCCAGCCGTTCGACGGCGACAGCTCGGCCGCGGTCAAGGCGCTGCCGGACATCCACGACGGGTACCCGGCCGGGCTGGAGATCGGCAGCCGGGTGATCGCCGCCGGCGTCTCGACCGATGACGGCAGCGAGCTGTTCGCCAAGATCAACGGTGTCACCGAGCGCTTCTACCAGCACTCGGACGACGCGGGCATCGCGTCGATGTCGCGCGACGAAAGCCTGCTGGCCATCTCGCACTCCGAGCACGGCGACTCCCGGCACCCGGCGCTGCGCGTGCTGTCCACCGACGGCTTCACAACCGTCGCGGAGAAGTGGGACGGCGCAGGGAAAGGCTTGCAAGCGCTGGAATTCTCGCCGCTGCCCGGCGACCAGCGGGTGCTCGTCCTGCACGAACGCCGCGGCCGCGAGGAGCTGCTCGTCTGGGACGTGCGAGCGGACACCGAGACCGAACTGCGGATCGACCTGCCCGGCGAGGTCGTCGCCGACTGGTACCCGGACGCTCGCGCACTGCTCGTCGTGCACTTCCACGAGGCACGCAGTTCTTTGTACCGCTACGACCTCGAGACCAGCGAACTGTCTGCTGTGGACACGCCGCCGGGCCGGATCGGCGGCGCGGGCGTGCGGCCCGACGGGACCATCGAGTACTCGTGGTCCAGTGCGGCCGAGCCGGCCGCGGTCCGGGCCCGCACCGCCGACGGCACCGATTCAGTGCTGCTGGCCCCGCCGGGTGAGCGCGCGCCGGGTTCGTCGCCGGTGACCGACGCGTTCGTCGAGGGCGTCGGCGGCCGGATCCACGCGCTGGTCTCCCGCCCGGCAGATGCCCCGGACGGCCCACTGCCCACGGTCTTCTCCCTGCACGGCGGCCCGCACGCGGCCGACGAGGACCGGTTCTCGGCTTATCGAGCTACCTGGCTGGACGCCGGGTTCGCGGTGGTCGAGGTCAACTACCGCGGTTCCACCGGCTACGGCTCGGCCTGGCGCGACGCGATCGAGGGCCGCCCCGGCCTGACCGAACTGGAAGACGTCGCCGCGGTCCACGACTGGGCCGTCGAAAGTGGACTGTCCGATAAGGACAAGTGCGTGGTGAACGGTGCGTCCTGGGGCGGGTACCTGACGCTGCTGGCAATGGGAACCCAGCCGACGCGCTGGGCGGCCGGAGTCGCGGGCGTGCCGGTGGCCGACTACGTGGCGGCCTACGAGGACGAGATGGAGCAGCTGCGCTCGTTCGACCGCGCCCTGTTCGGCGGCGCACCGGAGGACGTGCCGGCGGTGTACCGGGAGTGCTCGCCGCTCACCTACGTGGACGCCGTCGCCGCCCCGGTCCTGATCCTGGCCGGCGACAACGACCCGCGCTGCCCGATCCGGCAGATCGAGAACTACCTGGCCCGCCTCGCCAAGCGCGACGCCCCGCACGAGTTCTACCGCTACGACGCGGGACACGGGTCGCTGGTGATCGCCGAGACGATCAAGCAGACCGCCATCGAGGTGTACTTCGCCCTGCGGGCGGTGGGAATGCGCTGATCGATCCGAGCCGCGTTCGACGGTAGTCCGTGAAGGGCCCCTTGAGGGAAGCTACTTCCCTCAAGGGGCCCTTCACGGACTTGCGCTGGTCAGAGCCCGCGCGGAGTGTTCTTCAACCGCTCGATCGCAGCGGCGTCGCCCTCGAACTCCAGCCGCACCGCGTCCCGGCCGAAAATGAACAGCAGCAGCTCCACCGGTTCGCCGATCACGGTGACCACCGGCGTACCCGATTTCACCGACGCCGTCTCGCCGCCAGGGGTCCGCAGCAGCACGCCGACCGGCGACTTCCGCAGGTTCAGCTTGGCGATCCGCGGGATCAGCCGCCACACTGCCGCGTCGCGAGACGGGTCGGCGGGCCGCGGTTCCCAGCCCGGCTGAGCGCGGCGGACATCCTCGTGGTGCACCAGGAATTCCGCACTGTTCACGAGCTCGTCGACCTTGCCGGGCGACGTCGGCCACCAGCGCGACGGCCCGCGGCGGACCTGGTCGACCAGCTCTGGCCAGGAGCGGGCCGCGACGTCGTCCTGCACGCGCTGCGTGTAGCCGGCGAGCGCGGGAATCACGATGCCCGGCATCGCGTCCGGCCGATGCTCCCGCACGACCAGATGCGCGGCCAGGTCCCGCGTCTTCCAGCCTTCGCACAACGTCGGCTCGTCCGGGCCGAGCTCCTCGAAGAGGTCGCTCAGTGCGTGGCGTTCATCCTTGGCGAGGCCCATGCCCGTCATATTACCCGTCAGTAGAACCCGGTCAGTGGTGGAAGGCGGTCGAGGCCTCCGGCGAATGCTGCGGCTCGGGCTGGCGGCGCAGCTCCGGCAGCACGCGCTTCAGGTCCGCGAGCAGCATGTCGGCCAGGTCGTGGGTGAAGCCGTTGCGCACGACGACGCGCAGCACCGCGAGGTCTGTCCGGTTGTCCGGGAATGTGTACGCGGGCACCAGCCAGCCGCGTTCGCGGAGGCGGCGGGACACGTCGAAGACGTCGAATTCCGTGACGCCGGAGCGAGTCGTGAACGCGAACACCGGCAACTGGTCGCCGCGGGTGAGCAATTCGAACGGCTCCAGCTTGGAGATCTGGTCCGCCAGGTACATCGCGACGTCCCGCGAAGCTTGTTGGACCGCACGGAAGCCTTCCCGGCCGAGCCGGACGAAGGTGTAGTACTGCGCGGCGACTTCCGAGCCCGGACGGGAGAAGTTCAGCGCGAAGGTCGGCATGTCGCCGCCCAGGTAGTTGACGTTGAACACCAGCTCCTCGGGCAGCGCGTCCTTGTCGCGCCAGACGATCCAGCCGACGCCCGGGTACACCAGGCCGTACTTGTGCCCGGAGGTGTTGATCGACACCACGCGCGGCAGCCGGAAGTCCCAGACCAGGTCCTCATCGAGGAACGGGGCGATCATCGCGCCGGAAGCACCGTCGACGTGCACCGGGATGTCCCAGCCGGTCTTCTCCTGCAGTGCGTCCAGCGCCGCCGCGACCTCGGCGACCGGCTCGTAGCTGCCGTCGAAGGTCGAACCGAGAATCGCGACGACGCCAATGGTGTTCTCGTCGCAGAGCTTGACCGCTTCCTCCGCGGACAGGTGGTACCGGTCGCCCTCCATCGGTACCAGCCGCGGCTCGACCTCCCAGTACTCGCAGAACTTTTCCCAGCACACCTGGACGTTGATGCCCATCACCAGGTTCGGTTTGCCGGTCCTGCCCAGCTTCGACCAGCGCCGCTTCATCGCCATCCCGGCGAGCATGCAGGCTTCCGACGACCCAGTGGTCGAGCAGCCCATGATGTCGGTCGGGTCCGGCGCGTGCCACAGATCGGCGAGGATGTTCACGCAGCGCCGCTCGAGTTCGGCGGTCTGCGGGTACTCGTCCTTGTCGATCATGTTCTTGTCGACGCACTCCGCCATCAGCTCACGCGCCTGCGGCTCCATCCACGTCGTGACGAACGTGGCGAGGTTGAGCCGCGCGTTGCCGTCGAGCATCAGCTCGTCGCGCACCAGCTGCAGCGCGGTGTCCGGCGGCAGCGAATCGTCGCGCAGCCGGTCGCGCGGCATCGAGAAGTCCGCGGCGAACGCCGGATTGTCTCCGGCGAACAACGGATTCGTCCCGGTCTTCCGATCTGCCCGGTCTTGCTTCCCCTTGTGCAGCACCATGGCTGCGAACCTACTGCGGGCACCGGGGCCGGACCACCGAAACGCGCGGGCTCAGACGGTGGCGGCGATCTGCACGTCGATGTTGCCGCGGGTGGCGTTGGAGTACGGGCACACCTGGTGCGCCTGCTCGACCAGCCGGTCGGCGTCGGCCTGCGCGAGGCCGGGCAGCGTCACGTCGAGCCGCACGCCCAGCTGGAAACCGACCTCCTGCTTGTAAACACTGACCGATCCGGTCACGGTCGCGGCCGGCAGCGTCACCTTGGACTGCCGCGCGACGGCTTGCAGCGCGCTCAGAAAACAGGCGGAGTAGCCGGCGGCGAACAGCTGTTCCGGGTTCGTCTTGTCACCGCCGGGGCCGCCCATCTCCTTCGGGATCGCGAGCGATTCGTCCAGCACGCCGTCCGAAGAAGTCACGTCGCCGTTGCGGCCTTCTCCTCGTGCGGTCGCGGCAGCGGTGTAGATCGGGTCGGCCATGGCGGTACCTCCTAGTCGGGGGACGCTGGTCAGCGTCCCAGGAAGGTCAACATGGCGCTTCCCCGGAATGGTGCCGGGACATGGCGGTGATCACGCGGCGGAATATCGGGGCTCAGCGCACCCGGAGCAGTGCGTGCTCGGCGACCTGCTGGCCGATCAGCCGCAGCGTCCGGACGCTCTTCTCGTCCGAGGCGCCGCCAGTCTCGTCGAACTTGGTCTCCGCGGAGTTGATCGAACCGCCCAGCGGCGTCGCCCAGCCGCGCAACGCGTGCGTGATCGTGCGCAGCTGTTCGAGCGTGGTGACCGCGGCCTGCCAGCCGTAGGCGACCGCGGCCAGGCCGACCGCGCGTTCGTGCAGGTAGGGACGCTCGTCCTCGCGCAGATCCTCGATGTAGTCGAGGGCGTTTTTGACCAGGCCGGAGAGCCCGCCGTGGTAGCCCGGCGAGACGACGATCAGCCCGTCTGCCCGCCGCACGCCTTCGATGAGCCGCGCAGCCCGCTCGTCGCGTTCGGTGTTGGCGGTGTCGTAGAACGGCAGCACCAGCTCCGGGCCGGGAATCAGCTCGGTGACGACGCCTTGCTCCTCGGCGGCAGCGAGCGCGATGCGCAGCGCGCGCTCGGACTGCGAGCCTTCTCGCAGGGAACCGCCGATACCGAGGATTTTGACCGTCTTAGCCGCCTTCACAGGATCGAGGCTAACCCCTCTACCTAACTGGAGGACCAGGATCCGAGACAGAGGCTTGAGTCACACTCCAACTGGACTAACGTACCTACTCGCAAGTAACCTCAGCGTATCCGGCGTTCGAGGAGGAACGATGGCGATTCCGCTCCAGGTCCGTGCCCAGGCCGCTGCCGCGCAGCTGGTGTTCTGGCTGCCGCGGCCGGTGCGCAGGCTGCTAGCCGGCGCGCCGCTGCGTCGTGACGGGCAGGAGCTCGCTCTCGACGCGCAGCTGCTGCTGCGGCTGCAGAAACTCTCCGGAGCGGCGCTCGTCCACGAGACCGTCGAGCAGTCGCGCGCACTGCTGGAGCTGGGCCAGCACCTGGTCGGCGGCAAGCGGATCGAGCCGGTCGCGACGCGCGATGTCGCCATCCCGTCCGGCGACGCGACCCTGGACGCCACCCTGTATGTACCGGCCGGCCTGCCCGAACCGTCCGGCCTGCTGGTGTTCTTCCACGGCGGCGGCTGGGTGGTCGGCAGCCGCGCCACGCACGACAGCGCGGCCCGGTTCCTCGCGAGGCACGCCGGGGTGCGCGTGCTGTCGGTGGAGTACCGGCTCGCGCCGGAAAGCCCGTTCCCCGGACCGGTCGAGGACGCGCTCGCCGCGTTCGACTACGCCCACGCCAAAGCCGCCGACCTCGGTGCCGACCCGGACCGCATCGCCGTCGGCGGCGACAGCGCCGGCGGCAACCTGGCCGCGGTCGTCGCGCTCGAAACGACCCGGCGCGGCGGCCCCGCGCCCGCGTTCCAGCTGCTGATCTATCCGGCGGTCGACTTCACGACGCGGCGCCGGTCGCGGGACCTGTTCGCCGAAGACCTCTTCCTCACCGACGAGGCCATGGTGTGGTTCGAGGGGCATTACTTGCCCGAAGGCGCGGACAAGGCCGATCCGCGGATGTCGCCGTTGGTCGCGTCCGACCACAGTGGACTCCCGCCGGCGTACATCGTGACCGCGGGATTCGACCCGCTGCGCGACGAAGGCGAGGCGTACGGCGAGAAACTGCGCGCCGCGGGGGTTCCGGTGGCGGTCAGCCGGCAGGAGGACCTGATCCACGGATTCCTCAACTTCACCGGGGTCGGAACGCGCTTCCGGGAGGCGATCGCGGAAATGGCGGGCGCGCTGCGGCTCGGGCTGGCCAAGCGGCAGGAGTAAACGCGCTAGCCGCATGGCGAGCGGCTCAGCCGGCTGGAATGGACCTTTCTGGCCCGGACATGGAACGGAGCCTGGTGCGGACGATCCGCACCAGGCTCCGGGCTTTTCAGCCGGGCTCCACTCCGGTCAAGGCTTGGGCACCGGCAACGGAGCCGGCGCCGGAACCGGCAACGGCGGGGTCGGCAACGGCGGGGTCGGGACCGGCAACGGTGGCACCGGCACCGATCCGAGCAGGCCGGCCAGAATGCCGGTGATCGCGCCGAGCAACGCCTTCACCAGATCGCTTACCACCTTCAGCGGCCCGGGCAGGTCCGGAATCGGCGGCAACGGCAACGGCGGGAGCTGGCGCGGCGTCGCGGTCGGGTCGCCGAGCAGCCGGTTGGACTCGTCCGCACGGACCTTCGCCGCCGACGAGAGCTGCTGCGTTTCGGACTGGATCTGGTAGCGCTTGCCCGCGGCGAGGTCGGCGAGCACCGGACTGAGCCGGTCGAGGTCGGCGCGCGTCTTCGCGACGTTGCCGGCGTAGGCCACCTTGGTCAGATCGTCGCGCATCTGCAGGACCTGCGCGGCGACGGCTTGGGTTGCGGAAGAGCCCTTGCCGCCCGCGGGGCTAGCGGAGGCCATCCCCGACGTGCCGACGGCCAGCAGACTGCCGGCGGCTACTACAGCAATGATCCGCCCGATCTTGCTTTTCATTCTTTTCCTCCCTGGCCACTGGGACCTGACGGATAAATCGATACCCGCCGTATCGGCCGAGCACCAGCCGATCACCAGATAGGGAGGTTTTCTAACCCTTACGTGCCGAATCCAACGGACCCGAATGTGCCCGCAATTGATTAACGTGGATGGCTTGCGCATCGCTCCGACGGTCACGGACCGCAGACCTGAATCTGACTCATGGTAGCCGCAGTGCCCGAATGGCGGCATTGCTCACCCACACAGGTGTAGTTCGTGATCGATTGACCGCATCACCCCGTTGAGCCGGGCGAGACCGCTGGTCCGACCGAGGGTGTCCCCCACGTACGCACCGCCGTCGGCCGATCCGCCCGAATCCGCTTTTTTCCTGGGGATACCTACTCCCTATCGGGGGAATCACCAGCTCGGCTCATGAACGTGAAAAATTGTTCACCGCGCCTTCGACTGAAATGCTTTGAGCGTCGCCGTCGAAGTTATCCCCCAGGTCGCGAGCACATTTTCCGCCTGCCCGAACGCCTGCCCGGCACCCGGCCGGGGCGCACGCTCCGGACACGGGGCGGGTGCGGGCTGGGCGCTGGCCGAGTGTGACGAAAAGAAGTTGCACGCGCGTACCAACTCTTGCTCTCATCGGGTACGTGCCTTTTCAGCCGTATCGCCGCGTCCTGACCGTCCCCGGGGTCCGCTCCTCGATGGTCTTGATGTTCTTCGCGCGCCTGCCGATGACGATGACCGGCGTAACGCTCACCCTGTACGTGGTGAGCGGGCTCGGCCGCGGCTACGGCGCGGCCGGCATCGTCGGCGCGGCCAGCACGCTGGGCATGGCGGTGGGCGCGCCGGTGATCGGCCGGATGATCGACCGGTACGGCCTGCGTCCGGTGGTCGCGGCGTGCGGGATCTCGACCACCGCGTTCTGGGCGGCGGTACCGCATCTGCCCTACGGGGCGCTGGTCGTGTGCGCGCTGCCGGCCGGCGTGCTGTCGGTGCCCGCGGGTTCGCTGGCCCGGCAGGTCCTGACCGCACTGGTAGCGGCCGGACAGCGACGGGCGGCGTACTCGCTGGACACGATCCTGGTGGAAGCTTCGTTCATGATCGGCCCGGCGGCCGGCATCGCGGCGATCTCGCAGCTGTCGGCGACCTTCACGATGACCGGGATCGGCACCATCTTCGGAGCCACCGCGCTGCTGATCTTCGCGTTGAACCCGCCGATCCGGAACGAGGACGAACTCGCCCCCGCGAAAACCACCCGTCCGCCGCTGCGGTCGTGGCTGACCGGGAAGCTGCTGGCGACCCTGCTGATCGCCGCCGGGACGCTGTTCTGCCTGGTCGGCACCGAGGTCGCGACACTGGCGGCACTGCGCGCGCACGACGACATCGGCTGGACCGGTTTGGTCATCGCGGTGATGTGCGCGGCCTCGATGCTCGGCGGGATCGTGCACGGAGCGGTGCGGAAGTCGCTGCCGCAGGGCGTGCTGATGCTGCTGCTGGCGGTGCTGGTGATCCCGGTCGGGCTGGCGACGCAGCCCTGGTGGCTGCTGATGCTGGTGTTGATCCCGACGAACCTGCTGTGCGCGCCGACGCTGGCGGCGACCACCGAGACGGTGAGCGCGCTGGCCCCGCCCGCGGTGCGCGGCGAGGCGATGGGACTGCAGGACGCGTCGACCCGGATCGGGCTGGCGGCGGGCAGCCCGGTGGTCGGGTTCGCCATCGACCACTCCAGCCCGGCATGGGGCTTCGCGGCCGCCGGGCTGGGCGGGCTCGCGTTGGCGGGGCTGGGATTGGCGTGGTCGCTGAGAGGGAGTTCGGCGCGGGTCCCGGCACTGGCCGCGGCGGTTCGGGCCCGGCGGTGAGGTGGGTCAGGGTTAGGCGGGGGCGGCCGGCGCACGCATAACCCGCAGCCCAAACGGCAGCTCCGTCAACCCGCGGCCGTCAGGTGCACGCCTTCCTCAGTGCGTCCAGCTTCTCCAAGTTCCGCTTCGTCCACCGCGCGACCACTCCGGCGTCCTCGATGCGTTCCTTCTGCACCTGGACATACGAATCCGCCATTCCGAGCAGCGCGTTCTTGACGTTCTCGTCCTTGACGTCCGTCGCCAGCTGCCGGAGGCGTTGTTCCTTGTCGTGTGCGCGCGCTTTCAGCTTGTCGGCGTCCACGAGCGGATTCAGGTCCGACAGTCCCAGCGCCTCAACGCAGGCAGACGCCTTGTCCTTCGCCTCGCCCGCTTTGCCGACCGCCGAATCGACTTCCTGGCATCCGGTCAGCAGTACGCCCGCCGCGACGAACACCGCGGCTGTCCCCCACCTTTTCATGATCCCCAGGGTAGCGGTTCCCGTGGGCGAACCGGGCGATTCGCCCACGGGATTCCTTCACCCCTTCACGCACACCACCTGCTTGAGGTGCGCGACCACCTCGACCAGGTCCGTCTGCGCCTTGATCACCGTCTCGATGTCCTTGTACGCGGCCGGGATCTCGTCCACCACCCCGGTGTCCTTCCGGCATTCGACACCCGACGTCTGCTCCGCGAGGTCCGCGGCGGTGAACGTCTTGCGCGCCTTCGTCCGCGACATCCGCCGGCCCGCGCCGTGCGAGGCCGATTCGAACGACGCGGTGTTGCCGAGACCGCGCACGATGTACGAGCCGGTTCCCATGCTGCCCGGGATGATTCCCAGGTCTCCCGCGCCGGCGCGGATCGCGCCCTTGCGGGTGACGAGCAGCTCTACGCCGTCGTAGGTTTCCTCGGCGACATAGTTGTGGTGACAGCTGATCGCGTCGTCGAAGGTCGTGCCGGGCACGACTTCCGCGACTGCCAGCTTCACCAGCGCGACCATCGTCGCCCGGTTGCGGGCCGCGTAGTCCTGCGCCCAGAACAGGTCTCGCCGGTAGGCCGCCATCTCCTGGGTGTTCGCCACGAATACCGCGAGATCGCGGTCCGGCAGGTCCTGGTTGTGCGGCAGCTTCCGGGCGATCGCCATGTGCCGCTCAGCGAGTTCCTTGCCGATGTTGCGCGAACCCGAGTGCAGCATCAACCAGACCCGGCCCTCGTCGGCGCCGCCCTGCTCAAGACAGACCTCGATGAAATGATTGCCGCCGCCGAGGCTGCCGATCTGCAGGTGCGCTCGCTTGCGCAGCTCCTGGACGCCTTCGTGCAAGTCGCCGAACGACTTCCAGAACGCGTCCCATCCGCCGACGCCGTGCACCTTCGCCGTGTTGACCGGCGTCTTGTGCAGACCGAACCCGACCGGCACCGCCGATTCGATCCGGCGGCGCAGCTTGCCGAGATCGTCGGGCAGGTCCGCGTCGGTCAGCGAGGTGCGCACCGCGCTCATCCCGCAGCCGATGTCGACGCCGACGGCAGCCGGGGACACCGCGTCGCGCATCGCGATCACGCTGCCGACGGTGGCGCCCTTTCCATAGTGGACGTCCGGCATCACCGCGACACCGTGCACCCACGGCAGGTTCGCGACATTGCGCAGCTGCCGCATCGCCTGGTCTTCGACGGATGCGGGATCCGCCCACATCCGGATCGGGACCCGCGAGCCGTCCACTGCCGTGTACATGTCTTTGCCTTTCCGCGACTGAAGTTTGCCGGTTCAGCATCCGGCACGACAGCGCGTTCGACAAACGGATTTCCGGACAACCGGGACACCGGTGCGGAGGTTCGGTGCCGACGGCGCGGCGCGCCTTCCCTGGTGATCGCCAAGCAGGCCGGGGTCCCGATCCGGTCTGCGCGGCAGACAACGAGAGCACTGAGAACCCGCTGCTGCCTTGGCTTCCAACAGATTCCGGGCCGCGTTCGGGCCGAAGCCGATCAAGCCGCGGCAGAAGAAACGAAACCGCCCGGCCCCACCAGGGACCGGGCGGTTTTCCCACGAAACTCAGCGGTTCTGCGCCACCAGCTCGGCGATCTGCACGGTGTTCAGCGCCGCGCCCTTGCGGAGGTTGTCCGCCGCCACGAACAGCGCCAAGCCCCGACCGTCCGGGACGCCCGGGTCGGTGCGGATGCGCCCGACCAGGCTCGGGTCGATGCCGGCCGCCTGCAGCGGGGTCGGCACGTCCGCCAGCTGCACGCCGGGCGCGCTCGCCAGCAGTTCGGTCGCGCGCTCGACCGACAGCGGCCGCTCGAATTCCACGTTCACCGACAGCGAGTGCCCGGTGAACACCGGAACCCGCACGCAGGTGCCGGACACCCGCAGCTCCGGGATGCCGAGGATCTTGCGGCTCTCGTTGCGCAGCTTCTTTTCCTCGTCCGTCTCGAACAGTCCGTCGTCCACAATGGATCCGGCCATCGGCAGGACGTTGAACGCGATCGGCGCGACGTACTTGGCCGGGGCAGGGAACTCGACCGCCGAACCGTCGTGGGTCAGCGCGGCCGCGCGCGACGCCACCGCGTTCACCTGCGCGGCCAGCTCGTCGACGCCGGCCAGGCCGCTGCCGGAAACCGCCTGATAGGTGCTCGCGATCATCCGCACCAGGCCGGCCTCGTCGTGCAGCGGCTTGAGGACCGGCATCGCGGCCATCGTGGTGCAGTTCGGGTTCGCGATGATGCCCTTGCGCGCTTCCTTGATCGCGTCCGGGTTCACTTCGCTGACGACCAGCGGCACGTCCGGGTCCATCCGGAACGCCGACGAGTTGTCGACCACGACCGCGCCCGCCTCGGCGAACCGCGGGGCCTGCTCGCGCGAGGTCGCGCCGCCCGCGGAGAACAGCGCGATGTCCAAACCGGACAGATCTGCGGTCGCGGTGTCCTCGACGGTGATCTCCTGATCCCGCCACGGCAGCGTGCGCCCGGCAGAACGGGACGAAGCGAAGTAGCGGATCTGCTCGACCGGGAAGTTCCGCTCGTCGAGCAGCTTGCGCATGACCGCGCCGACCTGGCCGGTCGCGCCGACCACGCCGATCCGAAGACCCGATGCCATCAGCGACCACTCCCCGCGTAGACGACGGCTTCTTCGTCGCCGCCGAGTTCGAACGCCTCGTGGATCGCGCGCACGGCCTCGTCCAGCTGCGCGTCGCGGATCAGCACCGAGATGCGGATCTCCGAGGTGTTGATGATTTCGATGTTCACGCCGGCGTTGGCCAGCGCCTCGCAGAACGTCGCGGTGACGCCCGGGTGCGAGCGCATTCCGGCGCCGACCAGCGACACCTTGCCGACGTGGTCGTCATAGAGGACCGACTCGAAGCCGATCTCCGCCTTGATCTTCTCGAGTTCCTTGACCGCCTTGGCGCCATTGGCCTTCGACAGCGTGAAGGTGATGTCGGTGCGGCCGGACGACGTGCTGGACACGTTCTGCAGCACCATGTCGATGTCGATCTCGGCGTCGGCGACGACCCGGAAGATGCGGCCCGCCGCGCCGGCGTGGTCCGGCACGCCGGTCACGGTGATCTTCGCTTCCGAGCGGTCGTGTGCCACGCCGGTGATCAGCGCTTGTTCCACGGGGATCTCCTCGATCGATCCGGTCACCGTGGTGCCCGGCTTGTCGCTGTAGGAAGAACGGACTCGGATCGGCACGCCGTAGCGGCGGGCGTACTCGACCGAACGCAGGTGCAGGATCTTCGATCCGCTCGCCGCGAGCTCCAGCATCTCCTCGTACGGAATGGTGTCGAGCTTTTTCGCGTCCGGAACGATCCGCGGGTCGGCCGAATACACACCGTCCACATCGGAATAGATCTCGCAGACGTCCGCGTTCAGCGCCGCGGCCAGCGCCACCGCCGTGGTGTCCGAGCCGCCGCGGCCGAGCGTGGTGATGTCCTTGGTGTCCTGTGCCACGCCCTGGAACCCGGCGACCAGCGCGACGTAGCCCTGCTCCAGCGCCTCGGTGACGCGGCTGGGGGTGACGTCGATGATGCGCGCGTTGCCGTGCACCGAGGTGGTGACCACGCCGGCCTGCGAACCGGTGAACGACCAGGCTTGCGCGCCTTGCGCGGAAATGGCCATCGCGACCAGCGAGTTCGAGATGCGCTCACCGGCGGTGAGCAGCATGTCCATTTCTCGCTCCGGCGGAGCCGGGTTCACTTGCTGCGCCAGATCCAGCAGCTCGTCGGTGGTGTCGCCCATCGCCGAGCACACGACGACCACGTCGTTGCCCGCCTTTTTGGTCGCGACGATCCGTTCTGCCACGCGCTTGATCCGGTCGGCACTTTCCAGCGACGATCCGCCGTACTTCTGGACCACGAGGGCCACGCCCGAACCTCCTTGACGGGCCGGGGCGGTCTCCTGGAGGGCACCTAGGAGCGCCCGCGGCCCTTCATTTGGGCAAAGCCTACCGGCGCGAGAGCCGGCGGACCTACCGTCGAGTGGCCGGTCACCGCCCGCGCGGACCGTTCGGAAGTAAATTTTCCTTGACGCGGAGGAAAAGTTCGAAGCCCTTCCGCCGGAGTGACGGAGAGCACTCCGGCGCGTACTACGGTGCAACACGTGCGCAAACCAGCCGAAACCAGCGTCCCGGTCGCGTCGGCCATCGCCGAGCGGTGGAGCCCCCGTGCCTTCGACGAGACCGCCGAGATCACCGAAGGCCAGCTGACCGCCCTGCTCGAGGCTGCCCGGTGGGCGCCGTCGTTCGGCAACACCCAGCCGGCGCGGTACCTGGCCGGCCGCCGCGGCGACGCGGTGTACCCGCGGATCCTCGCGACGCTGAACTCCGGAAACCAGGCGTGGGCGTTCCGGGCGAGCGCGCTGCTGATCGGTGTGACGGTCACTACGAACGAGAAGGGCGAGGTCCCCTACACCGATTACGGGCTGGGCCTGGCGAGCGAGAACCTGGTCCTGCAGGCGGTCGAACTGGGACTGATCGCCCACCAGATGGCTGGGTTTTCCGCGGACGCCGTGCGCGCGGAGTTCGGGCTGCCGGACAACGCGACGGCGCGGGTGGCGATCGCCGTCGGTTCTCCCGCCGACGCGGCCGTGCTCGCGGAGGCCTGGCGCGTCGAGCGGGAACGGGCGCCGCGGGAACGGCTGCCGCTTTCCGAGTTCGCTTTCGGCGACCGCTGGGGCACCCCCGCACTGTGACCGATCCGTGAGCATTCCCGGGAACCGGTTTGTTCTTCGCGCGGTCAGAGTGGCACCACATCGGTCCTGGCCCGTGAGATCGGCGGGCACTTCGCGAGGAGAAACGTAATGCGTACTGGGGTGCCCGCAATGCTGGCCGTTTCCGCGTTAGCGCTCGCGCTGGCCGGCTGTTCCGGTTCGGACGACAAGGCCGCCCCGGCGCCTGCCAGCAGTCCGGCCGGACCGGCTTCGTCCAGCTCGGCACCCGCCTCCAGCTCCGCGCCCGCGGACGGCGGCAGCACCAGCGGCGTCGAGTTCACGAAGCAGGGCACGAAGCTCAAGATCGGCGAAAAGGCCATCGTGCCGTTCTCCGCGTCGAAGAAGAACGGCGCGATCGGCATCACGGTGACCGGGATCGACAAGGGCGTCGAGGCCGACCTCGCCCCGCTGAAGCTGGGCGATCAGGCCAAGGGCATGACGCCGTACTACATCCAGGTGAAGGTGACGAACGAGTCCGGCACGGACTTCTCGTACAGCTCGCTGGGCCTGATGAACGGCCAGCTCGCCGACGGCTCGGACGGCCCGCACGTGTCGGTGATCGGCAAGTTCGAGAAGTGCGACAGCGGCAACTCGGGCAAGGACTTCACGACCAAGGGCGCTTCGTACACCAGCTGCGTGCTAGCGCTCGCGCCGGCCGGTACCGAGGTGAAGGGCGCGTCCTACGACGACAGCAGCCGCCGGGACCAGGCACCGAACACGGATTACGGCAAGGAATCGATCAGCTGGAAGTAGCCGGAGGGCAAGACCGCCGCGGGGGGGGCGCCGGCCGAGGGCTGGCACCCCCGCGGCTTCTTGCGCCCTGGGAAAGGCGTGCTGGACGACCACGCACCGGCACGCGACGGCAGCGCTCGGGGCGCAGCGGCGGGCGATGCAGTCCGTGAAGGACCCATTGCGGGAATCAGAGTCCGGCAAGGGGCCCTTCACGGACACAAGATCGATCGTGCAAGCGAGGACCGCTCAGGAGCTGGCCCCGCCGACCCGCCGGATCACCCGCGCCAGCACGCCGGACACGATCAGCCAGAACACCGCCGCGATGCCGTAGTTCACCAGCACCCGGAGCTTTCCGTCACTCGGCGTGAACAGGTCTTTGAAGCCGAGCGACAGGCCGTCCGCCCAGTTGCTCACGAACGACACGATGCCGTTGCCCTGATTGGCCGAGCCGATCACGAAGATCACGTGCAGCACGAGGACCGCCGCGAACAGCAGTCCGATCCAGCGCACGAGCGAGGCCACCAACGACACGGCCTGCTCACGGGTGCGCCGCCAGTTCACCGGGGCGCGCCGGGGGCGCGATTCCGTCTCGGTTTTCTGCGACTCTTCCGCGTGCTCGCCCATGCCGGGCAGTCTGACACGTCACATCGCGGCCCGCTACCCGCTGGTAACAGGTACCCGCCACGGGACGTAACAGTTCGATCGCGACACCGGCTTTCCTTTCCGCCCGGCGGGTGGTTACAGTGGGGACGTGGCGCGTGAACTCCTGCTTCGCTGCCGCGACGGGGCCTGATCTGACCGGCTCCTCGTCGCGGGGCTTTGTGGTGCCGGTCGTCCGCACCGAACCCGTCAGGAGATTTACCCCGCTATGAGCACCGACCCTCGCACCGCCAACTCCCGTGTGCGCACCCCTTCCCGCCCCGCGCCCGCCGGGCAGCCCGGGTGGAACCCGCAGCGCGGCACGTCCATGCCGGTGCACCGCTACCGCCCCTGGTACGACCTGGTCGAGAACATCGAGGTACCCGACCGCACCTGGCCGGACAAGCGCATCGAGCGCGCACCGCTGTGGTGCGCGGTCGACCTGCGCGACGGCAACCAGGCGCTGATCGACCCGATGTCGCCGGCCCGCAAGCGCAAGTTCTTCGACCTGCTGGTCCGGATGGGCTACAAGGAGATCGAGGTCGGCTTCCCGGCCGCCTCGCAGACCGACTTCGACTTCGTCCGCGAGATCATCGAAGAGGGCGCGATCCCGGACGACGTGCACATTCAGGTGCTGACCCAGTGCCGTCCGGAGCTGATCGAGCGGACCTTCAAGTCGCTCGAGGGCGCGCCGCGGGCGATCGTGCACATCTACAACTCGACCTCGATCCTGCAGCGCCGCGTCGTGTTCCGCGAGGAACGCGAGGGCATCAAGAAGATCGCCACGTCGGCCGCGGAAATGGTGGTCGAGCTGGCCGCCAAGCAGCCGGACACCGACTTCCGGTTCCAGTACTCGCCGGAGTCCTACACCGGCACCGAGCTGTCCTACGCGCTCGAGGTCTGCAACGCGGTCACCGAGATCTGGCAGCCGACGCCGGAGAAGCCGGTGATCCTGAACCTGCCGGCGACCGTCGAGATGGCGACGCCGAACATCTACGCCGACTCGATCGAGTGGATGTCGCGCAACCTGGAGCGCCGTGATTCGGTGATCCTGTCGCTGCACCCGCACAACGACCGCGGCACCGGCATCGCCGCCGCCGAACTGGGCTACCAGGCCGGCGCGGACCGGATCGAGGGCTGCCTGTTCGGCAACGGCGAGCGCACTGGCAACGTCGACCTGGTCGCGCTGGGAATGAACCTCTACAGCCAGGGCATCGACCCGCAGATCGACTTCTCCGACATGGACGAGATCAAGCGGACCGTCGAGTACTGCAACCAGCTGCCGGTCCCGGAACGCTCGCCGTGGGGTGGCGACCTGGTGTTCACCGCCTTCTCCGGCAGCCACCAGGACGCGATCAACAAGGGCCTCGACGCGATGAAGGACGCCGCCGACAAGCAGGGCGTTCCGGTCGACGAGTACCCGTGGGAAGTCCCGTACCTGCCGATCGACCCGAAGGACGTCGGCCGCACCTACGAGGCCGTGATCCGGGTGAACTCGCAGTCCGGCAAGGGCGGCGTGGCCTACATCATGAAGGCCGAGCACCAGCTGGACCTGCCGCGCCGGCTGCAGATCGAATTCTCGAAGGTCATCCAGGCCTACACCGACTCCGAGGGCGGCGAGGTCGACCCGGCGACGATGTGGAACGCGTTCTCCGCCGAATACCTGGAGTCCAAGACTCCGCTGGAGCTGATCAAGCAGCGGGTCACCGACACCGGCGACGGCGAGTACGACCTGGAAGCGACCGTGAAGGTCGAGGGCGACGAGCACGAGATCACCGGTCGCGGCAACGGCCCGATCGCGGCGTTCTTCGACGCGCTGTCCACGGTGGGCTACGACCTGCGGCTCCTGGACTACAGCGAGCACACGCTGAGCCCGGGCGACGACTCCCGCGCCGCGTCGTACATCGAATGCGCGATCTCGGACCGGGTGTTCTGGGGTATCGGCGTCGACCCGTCGATCGTGACCGCCTCGCTGCGCGCCGTGGTGAGCGCGGTGAACCGGGCCAACCGCTGAGTCTGGCCCGAATGCCACATTCGGTGCATGTGACGCACCCAATGTGGCATTCGGTGCGTCACATGCACCCAATGTGGCATTGGGGCGGGCGGCGGACGGGAGGCGGAGGCGGGAGTGCGAGCTGAGCGCCTGGTCGCGCTGCTCTTCACGCTGCATCGCAAGCGCGCGGGCACCGTCGGGGAGCTGGCGAACGAACTGGGCGTGACCGAACGGACGCTGCGCCGCGATCTCGCGGCCCTGCGTGAAGCCGGCGTACCGCTCTGGAGCGAACCAGGGCGGTACGGCGGCGTCCGGCTGGTCGATGGCTGGCGTTCGCGGCTCGACGGCCTCACTTCGCGCGAGGCCGTCGCGCTGCTCGCCTTGGACGTGCCGGACGCGCTCGCCGGGCTCGGTCTCGGCACCGCAGTGGCGGCCGCGCACGCGAAAGTGTCCGCGAGCATGCCGGCGCAGCTGCAGGAACAGGCCCGGACAGTCGCCGGTCGGTTTCATCTCGACGCGTCGGCCTGGTTCAGTTCGCCGGACGACGCGGCAGCACTGCCCGCGGTCGCGAAGGCGGTGTGGACGCAGCGGCAGCTCGACGTCCGGTACCGGCGACGTGACAAGGTCGCCCGGCGGACGCTCGATCCGCTGGGGCTCGTGCTGAAGGCCGGGGTCTGGTACCTGGTGGCGCGGGTCGACGCTTCTTTCCGCACGTATCGGGTGTCCCGGCTGGAAGGGGTCGCCGAGAACGGCGAAACCTTTGCCCGGCCGGAGGAATTCTCTCTCGCCGACTGGTGGCGCGCGTCGTCGGCGGAGTTCGAGAAGATGCCGCTGCCGGTCCGGGTGACCGCACGGCTCGACGCGTCCGCGGTGCGGGCGTTGCGCCGGGTTTTCGGGCCGGAGCACGTGCACGAGGTGCTCGTGTCGCTCGGGCCGCCTTCCGAGGACGGCTGGGCGGAGGCCGAGTTCGCCTTGGAGAGCGACGAAGTCGCGGTCGGACAGCTGACTTCGCTCGGACCCGGGGTCGAGGTCCGGACCCCGCCGGAGATCCGGGCCGCGGTCGCGGAGTTCGGCCAGGCACTCGCCGACCGCAACCGTCCGTGAAGGGCCCCTTGCCGGACTCAGATTCCGGCAAGGAGCCCTTCACGGACTTCAGATCAGCGGTAGCCGGCGGTGTCCGCGGGCTTGCCTGGTTCCTGGACCTCCTCGATGTAGCGCCAAGCGTCCGGGCGGCTGCCGTCCACGTCGTCGATCTCGTAGACCTTGGCCAGCTGGCCGCTGGAGACGGTCTGGCCGTTCCAGCGGTCCCGGTCCGGGTCCGCTGCCAGCGCGACGACGGTGCGGCCGGAGAAGGTCGGCGTTTCCGAGATGACGAAGTGCGGTTCGCGCTCGGTCGCGTCGCGCCAGTTTTCCTCGGTGACGCCGAAGATTTCGAGCATCGCCTCGGAGCGCATCCAGCCGGGGGTGAACGCGACCGCGGTGCAGTCGTGCTTCGTCAGCTCCGCGGCCTCGCCGACGGCCAGCACGTTGATCGCCGCCTTCGCCAGGTAGTACGGCAAAGACGTGCCCTCGCGGTATTTCCGGTTGTACTCGGCGGTGCCGTCAGTCAGCTCGACCACGAGTCCGCGTCGCTTGATGACCAGCGGAAACAGATGGTGGCTGGTGATCAGGTGGGCGTCGAGGGACAGCCGCATCATCCGCAGGCTCGAGTCCAGCGAATGCTCCCAGACCGGCTTGCCCCACTCCAGGTAGCGGTCGCCGCCCCAGATGCCGTCGACCAGGAGGTCCAAGCCGCCGTGCTCGGCCTCCACCCGGTTGGCCAGCGCGGCGACCTCGTCGCTCACCAGGTGATCGACCCGTAGCGCGCTTCCGCTGCCGCCGGCCGCCTCGATCAGGTCCAGTGTGTCCTCAATGGACTCCGGGCGGTCCACTTCGGACCGCTGGCTCCGGGTGGTGCGGCCGGTGACGTACACGTACGCCCCGGCCCGGCCCAGTTCGACCGCGATCGCCCGGCTCGCCCCGCGCGTGCCGCCCGCCACGAGCGCGACCTTGCCGGCCAGTTCCCCGCTCATTCGGTTCGTCCCCTTTCCGTCAGTGAACCACCAGCGTGCGGCAGAACCCTGACATCTGCTGTCCGGGTTCGGCGAAGTCTGTGCCCTGGCTGTGTCTTGCTGTGCGGACCCGGTGATTGGGACTGATTTTCGCCGGGCCGGCGGTTACATGGGAGAGGCAGGCGGCGACGCCACTCGGTTGAGGGCGGCGGAGGGGAGGAAGGCGGAGATGAACACTACGACGGCTGGACTGGTGTTGCTGTTCGTCGTCTCGCTGGTGCCGTTGCTGCCCACCGAGGTGACGCTGCTCGGCATGGGCATCGCCGCCGCGCAGCATGGGACTCCGTTAGCGGTCGTGATCGCGGTCGCGAGCGTCGGCTGCCTCCTGTCCGACCAGGCCCTGTACGCCCTCGGCCGGTTCGGCGGGGCGCGCGTGCTGTCCCGGCTCACCCGCCGGCGCAAGCTGGCCGCCGGGCTGGAGTGGCTCGACGGGCGACTGCAGCGGCACCCGCGTCCGGTCTTGGTCGTCGCCCGCTGGCTGCCCTCCGGCGGAACCGTCGGCGCGCTGCTCGCCGGTTCGCTGAAGTGGCGGTTCTCCGAGTTCCTGACCGCGTCCGCGGTGGGCGTCCTGCTGTGGACGTCGTACGTCGCGATCCTCGGCTACGCGGGCGGCCAGCTGATCGCCGAGCCTGGGTTCAGCATGGCGCTGTCCCTGGCGGTCGCGCTGCTGCTCGGCACCGCGATCACGTTCGGGATCCGGCGGAACTCGACTTCGCCAGTGCCCAGTCCAGCGGCCTGACCTTCCCCGGGGTGGCGGCTGCCGGGAACGGGGCCGCCCGGAAACCCGGTCAAGTCGTCAGCTCCGCGACTTCGGCGTGCATCTCGTCGATCACCGTCGCCACCGCCGGCCGGTCCGCCGCGCCGGTCCGGCACACCACCTCGATCAGCCGCGCCGCCCGGATGCCGGCCAGCGGGCGGCCGACCAGTCCGCTGCCGCGCCGAGTGTCCATGGTGTACCGGGGCATCAGCGCGATGCCGTGGCCGGCCGCGACCAGCCGCTCGGTGATCCGGAAGTCGTTGATCCGCTGGACGATCTGCGGCCGGACGCCGGTGCGCACAGTCAGCGAGCGCAGGACGTCGTCGACCGGGAAGCCGTGGTCGACTGAGATCCAGCGCTCGTCGGCGAGGTCGGTCAGCCCGACGCGGCGGTGCCGAGCGAGCCGATGGCCGACCGGGAGCGCGACGTCCAGGGGCTCGCGCAGCAGCGGGACCACGTCGAGCCGTTCGGAGTCGAACTCGGCCGCGTGCTCGTCGCGGTGCGCGACGACCACGTCGTAGTCCGCGACCAGGCCGGGGACCTGCGACGGGACCATGTCGACGTCGCGGACGTCGATCTCGAGGTGCTCGTGCCGTTCGATCCGGCGCAGCAGGCCGGGCAGCAGCATCAGCCCGGCGGACTGGAAGATCGCGATCCGCACCCGCCCGCGCGGGGCGCTGCGATAGGTGTCCAGCTCCGATTCGGCCCGGTCCAGCGCGGCGAGCACCTCGTCGGCGCGGGCGACCAGGGCGCGACCGGCGTCGGTGAGCCGGAGGCCGCGGCCGGCCGGTTCGGTGAGCGCGATGCCGACCTCCGCCTGCAGCGCGCGCAGCTGCTGCGAGATCGCCGATGGCGTGCAGTGCAGCGCCAGGGCGGCGGCGGTCACGCTGCCCCGATCGGCGAACTCCCGCAGCGTCCTCAGCCGGCCCAAGTCCATCCGACCAGTGTATTTGAAGGACTGCTACACAGTCAGTGCAGATATTCTCGCTAGTGCTTCACGGTCAGAGTCGGCACAGTTGAGGCATGCCCATCCGAGACCGTCTGCTCGCCGTGTTCGTCGCCGTCTTATGGGGCCTCAACTTCATCGCCATCCACGCCACTCTCGGCCAGTTCCCGCCGATGTTCGCCGGCGCGCTGCGGTTCCTGCTGATCGCCGTCCCGACGGTGTTCCTCGTCCCGCGGCCGCGGGTGAAGCTGCGCTACCTCCTCGGGTACGGGCTCGGCTTCGGCACCGGCCAGTTCGCGTTCCTGTTCGTCGCGATGCACCTGGGGATGCCGACCGGCCTGGCGTCGCTGGTGCTGCAAGCGTCGGCGCCGTTCACCGTGCTGCTCGGCGCGGTCCTGCTGCGCGAACGCGTCTCGGGACGGCAACTGGCCGGGATCCTGCTGGCGGTGGCCGGGATGGCCGCGATCGCGTGGCAGCAGTCCGGCCAGGCCGCGCTGGTGCCCGTACTGCTGACCCTGCTGGCCGCGCTGAGCTGGGCGATCGGCAACCTGAGCATGCGCAAGGCAGAGCCGGACAACCCGCTGCACCTGACGCTGTGGATGTCGGTGGTGCCGCCGCTGCCGATGCTGGCGCTGTCCGGAATCTTCGAAGGCCCGAGCGCCGGCTGGCACTCGCTGACCACGCTCGGCACGAAGACCGGCGTGATCGGCCTGATCGGGCTCGCGTACGTGGTCATCGTCGGCACCGTCATCGGCTCCGGCATCTGGACCACGTTGATGCGCCGCAACCCGGCGGGCGTGGTGGCGCCGTTCTCGCTGCTGGTACCGGTGGTCGGCCTGACCGCGTCGTTCTTCATCCTCGGCGAGGTGCCGACGGCGCTGACCCTGATCGCGGCGGCGGTGGTGATCGGCGGCGTGCTGCTGGGATCGCTGCGGAAGAAGCCGGCCGTGCTGGAGGAAGAGCTGATGCCAGCCTGACGCGGTCATCCGCCTTCACCGGCCGAAGTTCCGCCGCGTCAAACACGAAAACCCCGGCCGCACCGAGCAGCCGGGGGTTTTCGTCGTCGGTCAGGCGACCGCGTCGTTCTTCTCGTCCGCCTTCGTCGCCGCCAGGTCCGCTTCCGCGTGCTTGGCCATCCGCTTCTTCAGGATCAGCGTCACCACCAGGCCGATCACCAGCGCCGCGCCGAGCCCGGCCCACTGGAAGCCCTTCAGCCACTTGTCGGCGACCACGCCCAAGTAGTAGATGAGCGTCGTGGTGCCGCCCGCCCACACGATGCCGCCCAGCGCGTTCGCGGTCAGGAAGCGCGGGTAATGCATGTTCAGCGAACCGGCGAGCGGGCCGGCCAGGATGCGCAGCACCGCGACGAACCGGCCGAAGAACACCGCCCACATGCCGTGCTTGTGGAACATTTTTTCCGCGCTCGCGATATGCGCCGGTCCGAAGTGCTTCGGGAACTTCCGGCCCGCCCAGGCGAACAGGCGTTTGCCGCCCTTGCGTCCGATCAGGTACCCGATGCTGTCGCCGATGATCGCGCCCGCACTCGCCAGCGCACCGATCCACAACGGGTTCAGCCCGCTGTGCGACGACGCCAGCAGAGCCGCGCTCACCAGTACGATCTCGCCGGGCAGCGGAATGCCCAGGCTTTCGATCATGACCACCAGGCCCACCAGCAGGTAGACCGACAATGGAGGAATCGCCTCCAGGATGTGGTCGATGTTCACGCCAACCCCCTCGCCTTTCGCACCGAGCTACTTGCAGGGTACCGGCGGGTCGGGTGCGGCAGCGTCCGCCTGAAGTCGGGGCCGGGGTCCGTCTCAGGTCAGACTTTTCCCGGCATATCCGGCAAAACTCGCGATTCGAAATACGCGCGTTCCGGCAAGCTCAGCGTGCGCCGAGCGGCCCGCTGATAGCAAGCGCGGGCACCCGCCGCGTCGCCGGAGAGCTCCAGCAAATGCGCGCGGACCACGTCGACCCGGTAGTGGTCGAGCTGGTCCAGCGCGTCCAGTTCGGCCAGCGCGGCCGCTGGGCCTTCGACCTGGGCCAGCGCGACCAGGCGGTTGAGCGTGACCATCGGGCCGGGAGCCAGCTGCTGGAGCAGGTCGTACAAGAGCAGAATCTGCGGCCAATCGGTGGCGTCCGCGGTGGGTGCCTCGTCGTGGACCGCGGCGATGGCGGCTTGCAGCTGATACGGCCCGACTGCACTGGTGCTCAGCGCGTGCTCGATGAGCGCGCTGCCTTCGGCGATCGCGGACGCGTCCCAGCGCGAGCGGTCCTGGTCCGCCAGCGGGATCGGGACGCCGCCGGGGCCGGTGCGGGCGGGGCGGCGGGCGTCGGTGAGCAGCATGAGCGCCAGCAGACCGGTGACTTCGCCGTCCTCGGGAAGCTGGGCGTGCAACTGCCGGGTCAGCCGGATCGCTTCCGCGGTCAGCTCGACCCGATTTACCGCCTCGCCCGCGCTGGCGGTGTGGCCCTCGGTGAACACCAGATACAGCACCTGCAGCACGGCGGCGACGCGGTCGGGCAGCTCGCCCGGCGGCGGCAGGACGAAGTCCGCACCGCGCAGTTTCTGTTTCGCCCGGCTGATCCGCTGGCCGATGGTCGGCTCCGGCACCAGGAACGCCCGGGCGATCTCGGCGGTGGTCAGGCCGCCGACCGCGCGCAGCGTCAAGGCCACCTGGGACGGCCGGGTCAGCGCGGGATGGCAGCACAGCATCAGCAAAGCGAGCGTGTCGTCCTGGACGACCGGCTCCGGGTCCGGCGGTTCGAGCGCGGCCACCGTCTCCTCGCGCCGGATGCGAGCGGCTTCGCTGCGCCACATTTCGATCCGCCGGCGCGACGCCGTGGTGATCAGCCAGGCCCTCGGATTGTCCGGCACCCCGTCTCGCGGCCACTGCACCGCGGCCGCGAGCAGCGCCTCCTGCACGGCGTCCTCGCATTTGCCGAAGTCGCCGTAGCGGCGCACGAGCGCGCTCACGACCTGCGGAGTCAGGTCGCGCAGGACGTCCTCGATCACAGCTCGAAGTCCACGTCCCCGGTCAGCCCCATCACCGGTCGCACCTCGATGGTCGCGTACGGGGCCTCCGGGATCCGGGCGGCGATCTCCAGCGCTCGCGCTTCCGAATCGCATTCCAGCAGGTAGAAGCCGGCCAGCTGCTCCTTGATCTCGGCGAACGGGCCGTCGGTCGTGCTCACCCCATCGGGCCGGACGTGCACCTGTTTCGTCAGCTCCGGCGCGGCCAGCCGCTCGGACACGATCCGCTCGCCAGTGCCCGCCAGCTCCTCGTGGAAGCGCTGGTAAGCGCGCAAGCCCTCAGCTTTCTGTTCGTCGGTCATCCCCGCCCACGCCGCGCGCGACGCCGGGTTGCCGTAGATCAGGACCAGATACTTCATCGGAAACCTCCCGGAAAGTTGTTTCTACTCCTTCTGTCGAAACCGCGCTCGCGGCTTCGACGTCCCGGACGAACGCACCGAGACGAAGGAGAACCCCTCATGGCTGAGAACGAAATCCGCGAACTGCTGGCCGAACGCACCGCCGCGACGCACGCGAAGGACGCGAACCGGATCGTCGCCATTTACGCCGCCGACGCGGTGAAGTTCGACCTCGCCCCGCCGCTGCGCACGACCGGTGCCTCCGCGGACTATGTCGCGCAGTGGCTGAGCACCTTCGACGGTCCTGTCGCCTACGAGTACCACGATCCGGAGATCACCGCCTCCGGCGATCTCGCCGTCGTGACCGCACTGGCAACGCTCAGCGCGGTGCCCAGCGGCGCACCCGAACCATTCACGCTCTGGTTCCGCACCACGCTTACCCTGCGGCGCAACGACAACGGCTGGCTTGTCACGCATGAGCACAACTCGACGCCATTCCACATGGACGGCTCGTTCCGGGCCGCGATCGACCTGGCGCCCTGAGAGTTCAACCGGAGAAGCCCGGGTATTCCTTCCGCAGCCGCCCGAGAAACCGCCTGCTGGCAAAGAACCCCGCGCCGAGGAGCAGCCCGAGGGAGGTGAAGATCAGCCCGAGGCTGAACAGCTGGCTGGACGGCGATTCGTAGCCCTCGACGATCGAACTCTTCGGGCTGCTCGCATCCACCCGGACGGTGACCTGGTCGCCGACCTTCGGATGCTGCTCGGCTCCGACGTCGGCGACCACTGTGTACGTCGCTCCGTCGGCAGCGGCGTATCGCACGGTCATCTTGCGATAACGGGAGCCCTTGGCCGCGTCGTTGAAGTCCACAACGGACCCATTGATCCGCGTCCCGGACTCGCGCAGCCGCACGGCCGTCGCATCGGCGTTCGATCCGCCGATCATCGCCAGCGGGCCGCCCACCAGGAACAAGACCGCCAGCAAGAGCAACGCCCAGTCGCCCACCCCCAGCCTCGCGGGCCGATTCCCGGGTTCCGGCGGCGGGATGGTCACCAGCGCGCTCCCTCTCGTCCAGCGGCCCGGAAACGCGGAAAAGCCTCCTCGCCGGAAACAGTTTCCGGCAAGGAGGCTTTCCACGCCACCTCGCCTCAGAGGATCTCAGCGGCCGAACCGACGTCCGGCGGACCGAGGTCCGGGTTCAGCGCACTGGCCTCGACCAGCTCCGGCTCCACCTTGTGCGGCTGGATCCGCCCGTCGCGGATGTCCTCCGCGTAGTGGCAGGCCACCCGGTGTCCGGCGCCGATTTCCCGCAGCTGCGGGCGATCGGTGTCGCACAGGCTCTCCTGCCGCCACGGGCAGCGGGTGTGGAACCGGCAGCCGGACGGCGGGTTGGCCGGCGACGGCAGGTCGCCGGTCAGCAGAATCTGCTCGCGACTGTCCTCCACCACCGGGTCCGGCACCGGGATCGCCGAGAGCAGCGCCCGGGTGTAGGGGTGCAGCGGATTGCGGTACAGCTCGTCCGACGTCGTCTCCTCGACCAGCGAGCCGAGGTACATCACGCCGATCCGGTCGGAGATGTGCCGGACCACCGCCAGGTCGTGCGCGATCACCAAATAGGTGAGACCGAGCTCTTCCTGCAGGTCCTCCAGCAGGTTCACCACCTGCGCCTGCACCGAGACGTCCAGTGCGGACACCGGTTCGTCGGCGACGATCAGCTCCGGCTCCACCGACAGCGCCCGGGCGATGCCGATGCGCTGGCGCTGGCCGCCGGAGAACTCGTGCGGGTACTTCCGCAGCGCGGTCTCCGGCAAGCCGACCGCGGCCAGCAGCTCGCGCAGCCGCTTCGCGGTGGACTCCTTGTCCTTGTCCAAGCCGTGCGCGCGCATCCCCTCGACGAGGATCGACTCGACCGACTGACGCGGGTCCAGGCTCGACATCGGGTCCTGGAACACCATCTGCATCCGCCGCCGCGCCGTGCGCAGCTTCTCGCCCTTGAGCTGGGCGACGTCGGTGCCGTCGAAGACCACCTTGCCGCTGGTCGGCTCATTGAGCCGCAGGATCGCCCGGCCCAGGGTCGACTTGCCGCAGCCGGACTCGCCGACCAGGCCGTAGGTCTCACCGCGCCGGATCGACAGGTCGACACCGTCCACAGCGAACACGTGGCCCACCGTGCGGTCCACGACGATGCCGCGCTTGATCGGGAAGTGCACCTTGAGGTCGGTGACCTCGAGCAGCACCTCGTCGGTGTTGGCCGTCGTCATCGGACCCCTCCTCCAGCCGCCACAGCCCGCTCCACCGGGTTGAAGCAGCGCAGCAAACCGTTTCCGTCCGGCACCAAGTCCGGCGAGGACTCCCGGCAGGCCGCGATCGCGTTCGGGCAGCGCGGCGCGAACGCGCACCCGCTGTCCCACGGGATGTTGTCGGCCACCGAACCGCGGATCGGCACCAGCTTTTCGCCGCGGCCCTCGTCCAGCCGCGGAATCGAGGCCAGCAGGCCGTGCGTGTACGGATGCCTCGGCTCAGCGAACAGCGCGTGCCGTTCGTTGCGTTCCACGATCCGGCCGCCGTAGAGCACGTTGACCTCGTCGCACAGCCCGGCGACCACACCAAGGTCGTGCGTGATCATGATCAGCGCGGTGCCGGTGTCCTGCACCAGTTCCCGGAGCAGAGCGAGGATCTGCGCCTGGATCGTCACGTCGAGCGCGGTGGTCGGCTCGTCCGCGATCAGCAGCCGCGGACGGCAGGCCAGCGCGATCGCGATCAGCGCGCGCTGCCGCATCCCACCGGAAAGCTGGTGCGGGTACTCGGAAAGCCGGCGCGTCGGGTCCGGGATGCCGACCTTGTCGAGCAGCTCCGCCGCCTCGATCCGCGCCTTCTTGCGCGGCATGTCGCGGTGGCGCTCCAGCACCTCGGTGATCTGCAGCCCGATCGGGATGACCGGGTTCAGCGAGGACAGCGGATCCTGGAACACCATGCCGAGGTCGCGGCCGCGCCGGTCACGCATCTCGCGTTCGGACAGCGTCAGCAGGTCGGTGCCCTCGAAGCGCACCGAACCGCTGACCGTGTTGCCGCGCTTGGCCAGCAGCCGCATGATCGCCAGCGAGGTCACCGACTTGCCGCAGCCGGACTCGCCGACCAGCCCGACGGTCTGGCCGGGCTCGACGTCGAAGCTGACGCCGTCCACCGCGGTGAACGGCTGCTCGCCCCGGCGCTGGAACACGACCTTCAGGTCGCGGACTTCAAGAAGTGCCACGGGGTCACCGCCGGTTCTTCGGGTCGAGGGCTTCGCGAAGGGACTCGCCGAGCAGGGTGAACCCGAGCGCCACCACGAGAATCGCGACGAACGGGTAGTACGCCAGCTCGGGCCGGATGTCGAGGAACTGGCGCGAGGCGTTGCCGAGCATCAGCCCCCATTCCGCGCGGGTCGGGTCCGGGTCGCCGAGACCGAGGAACGACAGCGCCGCGGCCTCCAGGATCGCGGTCGCCAGGGTCAGCGTCGCCTGCACGATCACCGGTCCGATCGCGTTCGGCAGCATGTGCCGGAACACGATCGTCGTCCGCTTCACGCCCAGCGAGGTCGCCGCCAGCACGTGGTCCGCCTCGCGCTGGGCGAGCATCGAACCGCGCAGCAGCCGGGCGAAAATCGGCACGCCGATCATCGACACAGCCAGGATGACCGTCCACTGGCTCGGCTTCGCGAACAGCGCCGCGATCGAAATCGCCAGCAGCAGGGACGGGAACGCGAGCAGCACGTCGACCAGGCGCATCAGCACCGTGTCGACCCAGCCGCCGAACGCGCCGGCCAGCCCGCCGACCAGGACGCCGAGCAGCACGCCGATCACCGTCGCGAGCACGCCGACCAGCAGCGTCTGCTGGGCGCCGACGAGCAGCCGGGACAGGAAGTCGCGGCCGAAATCGTCCACGCCGAGCGGGAAACCGGGCTGGGCACCCGGGATGATGCCGCGGCCGAGCTGCACCTGGCTCTGCAAATACCGGGTCTGCGGGTCCTTCGGCGCGAGCAGCGGCGCGAAGATCGCCAGCAGCACGAACAGCAAGGTGATCACGCCGCCGGTGATCGCCACCGGGCTGCGCAGCATCCGGCGGAACGCCTCAGCGGTGAGACTCCGCCCGCCCGCCGACGTCGCGGCGAGCTTGTCGATCGGTTCTTTCTTCTTGTTCAGCAGAGTGTTCACCGCACACGCACCCTCGGGTCGATGAGCCCGTACGAAATGTCGACGAGCAGGTTCACGAGGACGTAGACCAGTGCGCCGAGCAGCAGCAGTGCCTGCAACCGCGGGTAGTCGCGCTTCTCGATGCCCTCCGCGAGCAGGAAGCCGATGCCGCGGAAGTTGAACACCCGCTCGGTCAGCACCGCGCCGCCGAGCAGCGCGCCGGTCTGCAAGCCGACGGTGGTGACCACCGGCAGCAACGCGTTGCGCAGCACGTGCCGCTGGCGGACGACGGGCTGGGTCAGGCCCTTCGAGTTCGCCGTGCGGATGAAGTCCTCATTGAACACGTCGAGCACCGAAGCCCGGGTGATCCGGGTGATCACCGCGAACGGGATGGTCGCCAGCGCGAGCGCGGGAAGGATCAGGTGCCTGATCGCGTCCCAGACGGCGTCCCATTCGCCGGTCATGATCCCGTCGAGAATGGCGAAATTGGTGACGGCGGTGGCGTCGATGCCCGGCGACTGCCTGCCCTGCGACGGCAGCCCGAACGGCGTGGTCAGCAGGTCCTGCATCATGTAGCCGAGGAAGAAGATCGGCACCGCGACGCCGATCAGCGTGACGATGATGATCAGGTTGTCGATGACCTGCCCGCGAAACCGCGCGGCGAGATAGCCGAACGAGACTCCGAAGAACACCGCGACCAGCATCGCCGAGAGGCCGAGCTCGATGGTGGCCGGCAGGAACGTGGTGATCTCGTCCATCACCGGCCGCGACGACGACAGCGACGTGCCGAAGTCACCGGTGACCGCGCGGCCGAGGAATTTGAAGTACTGCAAGAAGACCGGCTCGTCGAGACCGAGCACGTGGTTCAGGTTGGCGATTTTCTCCGGCGTCGCCTTGTCCCCGAGCAGGGCGGAGGCGGGTCCGCCGGGCAGGGATCGCAACCAGGCGAAAACCAGAATGGACAGAATCAGCAGCGTCGGAATTGCTTGTAGCAGCCGACGCACGAGAAAACGGAGCACGGTGAGTCCTTTGTGTACAGCCCGGGAAACGAGGCCAAGGGCAGGCGCGGTAGCACCTGCCCTTGGCCTGGCTGCTCAGCGGAGCACGTCAGCCGATCGTGACGTTGTCGAAGCGTTCGTCGGTGAGCGGGCTGGCCACCACGCCCTTGATCTTCGGGCCGACCACGATCGCCGGGGTCGGGTACGCGATCGGGACGGCGGGCAGGAAGTCCATGATCTTCTTGTTCGCGTCCTGGTACGCCTTGGCGTGCGCGTCGCCGGCCGGCGAGGCGTCCGCGTCGGCGAGAGCCTTGAACAGGTCGGGGTTGTCGAAGCCGAACTCCGGCTTCGCGCGACCGAAGAAGGTGCCGACGAAGTTGCCCGCGTCGTTGTAGTCACCGGTCCAGCCGAGCAGGTGCAGGTCCTGCTTGCCGTTCTTCTGCACGTCGTCCTTGTAGCCGCCGTTCCACGACTCCGGGTGCGGCTCGACGGTGATGCCGATGTTCTTCAGGTCCTCGGCGATCGAGGTGTAGGTGTCGGCCGGGTTCGGCATGTACGGCCGGGTGACCTCGGTCGGGTAGTAGAACTTCAGCGTCATGTGGTCGGCGCCGGCGTCCTTGAGCAGCTGCTTGGCCTTGTTCGGGTCGTACGGGTACTTGGTGACGTCGTCGGTGTACCCGGAGATCGCCTTGGGCACGAACTCCGTCGCGACCTCGGAACCCTCGGCCAGCTTCGAGCTCACGAACTGCTGGCGGTTGATGCCGTAGGCCAGCGCCTGGCGCACCCGCTGGTCCTTGAGCAGCGGGTTGCCCTTCTGGTTGATGCCCAGGTAGAGCACGTTGAAGGACGGGCGGATGAGCACCTGCTCGCCGTCGTTGCGCAGCAGCCCGTAGTCCGCGGGTGCCGGGAAGTCGTAGCCGTTGATGTCACCGGCCTTGAGCGCCTGCTTGCGGGCGTTCTCGTCCGGGATCACCTTGAAGACCAGCTTGTCCAGCTTGGCCGGCTGCGGCATCGTGCTGGTGTCGTTGCGCACCAGGGTGATCTGCCCGTTGCCCTGATCCCAGCTCTCGAACTTGAACGGGCCGGTGCCGGTCGGGTGCTTGTACCCGTATTCCGGGTAGGTGATCGAGGTGCCGGACGCCTTGACGTCGTCCGCGTTGTACTTCTTCAGCGCGTCCGGGCTCTGGATCGCGAACGACGGCAGCGTGAACGCGGCCGGGAAGGCGCCCTTCGCGCGGTTCAGGTTGAGCACCGCGGTGTGGTCGTCCTTGGCTTCGCAGCTCTTGTAGACCGGGGTGCCGGTGGTGTCGCCCTCGTTGTGGGCGAAGCCCTCGAAGACGTCGCCGTAGTAGATCATCTGGCTCTGGGCGGCGGCGCCCTTCATGTTGTACCAGCGGTCGAAGTTGAAGCAGACCGCCTTGGCGTCGAACGCGGTGCCGTCGCTGAACTTCACGCCCTGCTTGAGGTCGAAGGTCCAGGTCTTGCCGTCGTTGCTCGGCGTCCACTTGGTCGCCAGCGACGGGGCCAGCTCGGCGGTGCCCGGCTTGTTCTGGATCAGCGTGTCCAGCATCTGCCGGGTGATCCGGAAGGTTTCGCCCTCGTCGTTGAAGATCGGGTCGAACATCTTCGGGTTGCCGGTGTTGCCGAAGACCATGGTGCCTCCGGAGCCACCGCCTCCGGCTTCGTCCCGCTTCGACTCCGCGCACGCGGTCAGCGAGACCGCGAGCGCGCCGGCGAGCCCGATCAGAGCTGCCCGGCGCGTTCGGGTCAGCCGCAATTGCTGCATCTGGCACCCCTTGGGAATGTTCGGTGTCTCGAAATCACCGTCGGCCTCAGTCGACTAGACCAGTGCGGACCGGTGTGTTCGGTGACACTAGCGGGAACTCGGCCTCCGCTTAAGCACGTGAGGTTACGATCGCGCTACGTAAGGGCCAAAATGACCGCAACGTGTCGACAATTGTGCACTCCGCGTAACCAAACGTGCCGGTTTGGTACGAAGAGTGGCGGTTTGGTCACCCGATTGGCCTAGCCGCTCGGAGGTACGTTCCGGGTGCCGTGGATGTTCCGGACCGGTCCGGACGGGCTCGGACGAGGCCGTCGACACGCCGTCGGCACGCGTCGGCGCCAGCGCCGGAAGGGCAGGGAAACAACCCAAAAGTACCCGCATTTCCCGCCCGTTGCGCAATTCGCACAATAGTGCCGCCCGGCCGGTGTTTTTGCAGGCTGGAAAGCGATGTCGAGCATCGGATCCGGTTGTCCGGACCAGTTTCAGACCGGTTCAGACCACCTCGGGGGCTACGGGGCTCGAACCTGCCTCAGTCGAGCGCGCCGGTGGAGACTGTCCGTGAAGGGCCCCTTGAGGGACGTGAGTTCCCTGAAGGGGCCCTTCAGGGACACAGATTCCGTGAAGGGCCCCTTGAGGGACTCAGATTCCGTGAAGGGGCCCCTGAGGGACGTGGATTCCGTGAAGGGCCCCTTCACGGACACGGGCGCTGGGAGGCAAGGTCGCAGCGGCTCAGGGCAGCCGTAGATCGGCCGCCGCGCGGGTGCCGTCCACCGCGAACCAGCCGCGCTCGAACCGCTGCCAGCGGCGCAGGTGCGCCCGCGCCGCTTCGCCGTCTCGGGCGACCGCTCTGGCCAGGCGTTCCGTTTCCGTGCCGCCTTCGATCCAGCACAGCTGCGAAAGCATTGGCCGTACCGCGCGTCGTCCGCTCGACACGCCTTCCAGCACTAACACTTCCGGGACGGCCACCCGTACCAGCTCGCCGGGTCGCGGGGTTCCGGAGGTCCAGTCCATCCGGCGGTACTCGCCCGGCCGGCCGTGCGCCAGCGGGGTCAGCACGCCGTGCTCGAGCCGCGGCCACCACGCGACGGGATCGTCCCAGGTGGCGAAGGCGTCCGTGCTGACCAGTTCGGCACTCGGGCCCAACGCCGAGACGACAGCCGTGGCGAGCGTGGATTTCCCGGCCCCGGACGGGCCGTCGATCGCGAGCAGGCGCACCTCGCCCAACCGGGGCGGGGCGGCGAGCAGCGCGGAGATCAGCGCGTGCGTGCGGAACTCGCTTCTTCCGGCAGCGCGTCGACGCTGTCCGGCGCGGACAGCCGCTTCTCCAGGTCCGCGATCCGCACTTCGAGCGCGCGCTGGATGTCGTCCATTTCGCAGCGCAGCAACGCGGTCTCCTCGACCGCGGTCCGCACCTCTTCCTCCAGATGCCCGACTTCGGTCGACAGCTGCAGCGCGACCAGCGCCAGCACCACGCCAGCCAGGAAGAAGACGAAGTTCGACGGCGTCGCGACGCCGGTCAGATGCGCCAGGAATTCCGCGACCGGCGGCACCACCGCGAGCACCACTACGCCGAGGGCCACCACGAGCCAGATCCCGGCGTACTTCTCGCGCAGCTTCCGCCGCCGCATCATCTCGACGACGACGAGCAGTACGAGAGCCGCGATGACGATGCTCAGTACCTGCCAGCCTGCCATGAAGCCTCCCTACGCCGCGTCGGACGAATCGACGGACGGACGACGGCGGACCAGCGCGAGCAGCAGGGCAAGCCCGGCGCGGCCCAGGTACACCGCGGACTTCACCGGCGAGTGGCTCGGCTTGCCGCCCGCCCGCTCGCGCATCACGACCGGAGTCTCCACGATGGACAGCTTCGCCCGGATCGCCATCACCAGCGACTCGATCGTGTCGCCGAGATACTCCGCCGGGTAGTAGTCGGCGAACAGCCGGATCGCGCGCGGGCCCATCGCTTTGAACCCGGACGTCACGTCGGTGAGCCTGCTGCCCGACAGCCTGCTGAACACCATCGACAGCACGACCATCGCGTACTTGCGCGGCCCGACCGCGCGGTAGGCGCCCTTGCCGGCGAACCGGGAGCCGATCGCGATGTCGGCTCCTTCGTCGAGCAGCTGCAGGAGCGCGCCGACCTCGTCCGGGTCGTGCTGGCCGTCCGCGTCGACCTGGACGACAGCGTCGTAGCCGCGCGCGACGGCGTAGCGGAAACCGGTGCGCATCGCGCCGCCCACGCCCAAGTTCACCGACAGCCGGGCCACCCGGACGCCGGCGGCGCGGGCGAGTTCGGCGGTGCGGTCGGTCGAACCGTCGTCGACCACGAGCACGTCCATGCCCGGCAGCGACTGCTTGACCTGGGCGAGCACCGACGAAACGCTGTCCTGCTCATTGAGCGCCGGCATCACGATGAGCACGCGTCGGGTGCTCACGGGTGTGCTGGACACGACAGCCACCATAACCGCTCACTCCCCGTTCGCGGTGGTAGGGCCGGTCGCGCCGGACTGTCCGGCGATCTCGTAGATCGTCGCGCCCTCGTTGTGGAACACCACCCGGAACTCCGGTCCCGGCTTGACCTGGGTGACGCCGTACGACACGACCGCGTTGTCCGCGGCCATCCCCTTGCCCTGGATGAGGTAGCGCACGCGCAGCTCAGTGAGGTCTTTGCGGACGTCCGGGTACTTGTCGATGTCGTTGACCCAGGCGCTCAGGTAGGAGGCTTTGGTGTTCGCCCCGGCACCGTAGAAGGTCCACTCCACCGGCTGCACGCCGGCCAGCGCGTACATCCACGCCGAGCCGTCGGCCTTGTTGTTCATCACCCGCTCGCCGGGCCTGGTGTGCTGGCCGAGCCAGGTGAAGGCGGCCTCCTCCGCTTTGGACACTGTCGGCCCGTCCTGGTAGCCGCCCGCGAGCCGCGTCGCGTTGCGGCCGAGGTAGCCGCCCTTGCTCAGGCCGCCGCACACGAGCGCGAGCAGGGCCACCGCGACCGCGGCGAGCGCGGCCGGCTTCAGCTTCACCCGCGGCTGAGCCTTGCGAACGAACCAGGCGACCGCGCTGTGCGCGAACTCGCCGAACGCCACCGCGCCGGCCAGCGGCACGAGCGCGGCGATCCGCCAGTGGTCGTTGTAGAAGAGGCTGGTCAGCGTCTGCATGATCGGCGAGTTGATCGACACGGTGAGCATGAAGATGCCACCGAACAGGACGTACGCGCCGACCATCCACAGCATCCGCCGTCGCCGCACCAGCAGCACGATCCCGACGAACGCGGGCACGCCGACCCACCACTGCGGGAAGTCCGACATCGGGGAGAACGTGAGCGTCTGGCCGAGCCCGCCGGCGAGTGTGGTCTCCGGCGCCCAGTAGGCGCTCGTCACCCCGCTCGCGTTGTAGAGCGACGGCAGCACCAGCGGAATGCCGAGCACGATCGCCAGTCCGCCGGTCGCGAGCAGAGAAGGCGCGCTGCGCCGCCATTCTATCTTCTCGAAACGGAAGAGAACCGTGAGCAGAATGAGCAGGAAATAGACGACGACCACGAACACGACACTGGTGTGCAGACCGCACAACCCGGCCACACCGACGCCGATCGCGACCGGACCCGCGATGCCGTTCGGCTTCAGCAGGTAACGGGAAAGCGCCAGCATTGCCGGAATCAACGCGACCCCGGCGACATAGGGCCACAACGGACCGCGCCACAGCGAGTCGTACGGGAAGGCGCTGAACCACGTGCTGACCGCGGCCGCCGCGGCGGCGCCGAGCGCCGGCATGCCCCATACCCGGCACAGCGCGGCCACCCCGAACGGCACGGTGAAGATCACCGCGAGCGCGGCCAGGTTCAGCGTGGGCATCATGGTGAGCCCGCCCTTGCCGAAAACCAGTGCGAGCAAGGCGTGGTAGGTGTCCGGGTAGAAGTAGTTGGTCTGGTTCGGCAGGTTGGCGATGGTGCCCACAGTGGACGGCCGGGCGTCGCCGTGCTCGGCGATCCAGCGGACCAGATTTCCGTGGAACGGCGCGTCCCAGCCCTGCTGGACGCTGGCGATCCCGTTGGTGCCACGCAGGAAGGTGGCGGCGCCCACAACCATCGCGGCGGCGACGCCACCCGCCATCACGAGGTGATCGCGCAGCGGCAGCCGCGGCAGCTCGTCGGCCTCCCAGTCCGGGTGCCGCCGGGCCCGCAGCCGCTGCACCGCGAACGCCAGCCCGAAGCCGACCGCGGCGAGCACCAGCGTCCAGAGCGCGACGTTGAGCAGCGACCAGCGGATGCCGACGTTGCCGAGCACCGGGACGCCGAGCGCGACGATCCCGAAGGTCAGCAGCGGCGCCGCGGCGGCGAGCGTCCATCCGCGCAGCCGGATCGCCGCCCCGAAGACGAGCCCAGGCACCCAGAATGCAAGGAGCACCAGAAGAACGTTCATCGAATTCGAATCCAAACCTGATCGGCTTTTGCCATCCGGCGCACGCCGGTCCCGGCGGCTCGGGAAGTCACACTACTGCGACGCTAAGAACACGCTTCACCCGTGTCTGCGGTTGCTTCCGCCGACGAATTAGCGAGGACGAATACGAGCACGACCGCGAGCCCGGCCATCGGCGCGGCGGCGAGCGAAACTACAGCGCGCAGAACGGTATCGCCCGGGACGGCGACCAACAGCGCGGACGCGGTGGCCGCGACCACCGCCCAGGTGATGAGCACCCCGCGGGCCTGTGCGCGCGCCACGAGCACCGCGGTGAGCAACTGCATAGGCACCAGCAGCACCGAGGACCACACGAGCCCGGCGACCGCCCAGCCGTCCACCTGGTAGGCGGGCCCGTTGACGAACCGCACCGCCCACGGGCCGATCAGCATGCCGACCAGCGCACCGAGCGCGGCCAGCGCGAGCGAGGCGAACGTGCCGAGCAGCAGCACCCGGCGCAGCCGGTGCCGTCCGGCCGCGGTGGCCGAGAGCCGTACCACGAACGGCACGGCCAGCGACTGCACCGGCCCGATCAAGGTCAGCGGCAGCCGGGCGATGACCAGCGCGGCGAACACCGCGCCGATCCGGTCGCGGTCGCCGCCCGGGGCGAGCAGACCGACCAGCGCCGGGTAGCCGGTGATGACGCTCGCGGTGAGGGCCGCGCCGAGCAGCAGCATGAGCATCCGGCGGCCGGTGACCGTCCAGCCGTCGCCGTCCGCGCGGACGTCCAGCAGCCGCCACGCCTGCCGGATGAACAGCAGCCAGGCGAACGAGCCGGCGGCGACCGCCAGCGCCAGCGGCACCAACTGGTACGCGGTGGCGATCACGAGCAGGCCGAGGACCAGCGCGCGCACCGCCGGCTCGGCGACGATCAGCCCGGCGAAGTGCTTGACCTGGTGCTGACCGATCAGCAGCCCGCGGACGCCGAACTGGCAGGCGAACGCGACCCCGCCGGCCAGCACGATCAGCGCGAGCTCCCAGGCGCCGTGGAACAGCCGTTCGTTGATCGGCGGGATGAGCAGGGCGAGCCCGAACGCGGCCGCGGCCGCCGCCGAAACGGCTACCGCGCGCAGCGCGCCGCGGCCGGCCAGACCGCCGGTGAGCGCGGCCGTCGCGGACTGCCGGGACAGTTCCTGCTCCAACGGGGACAGCGCGCTGCCGAGGCCCATCAGCAGGCCCCAGAAGGTGAGGAAGGTGGCGTACTGGTCCGGCGGCAGCAGCCGCGCGCAGGCGACGGTGAGGAGGTAGCCGAGCGCGATCGCCGCGATCAGCGAACCGCCGAGCTTGCCCGCGGTGCGATGGGTGTCCCGGACGACCCCGTTGGCCGTCTCACCGGTCTCGGCCACGCTCATCGGCGCCGCTGCCGGGCGCGCAAGGCCAGGAACAAGCCGCGGAGCACGCCCGAACCGAACCCGGCCGCGAAGACCGGCAGCAACGTGCCGACCGCACGCGCCTCAGCGGTGCTGGCCCCGCACTTCTTCACCACCGCGGCGGCCGCGGCCGACCCGGCGACCCCGAGCGCGGCGGTGGTCTTCGGCTTCTTCGCCGCCAGCACGACCCCGGCCGTGCCGACCGCGAGCGCGCCGAACAGCGCGGTGCGGGCGGGCCCGGCGGAACCGAGGTAGGAGTCGACGTAGGTGGTGCCGCGGAAGAACGACTGGGAGAAGAACTTCTTGAGCGAATCGCGGCCGTGGTAGGTCCCGGAGAACTGCGGGGCCAGGTGAATGCGCGCACGTTCGGCGATCCAGCGCAGCATCCGGGTGTCGTCGCTGGCCAGCCGGACGTCGTCGAACAGCGATTCGAAAGCGGCCGCGGAACCCTCCAGCAGATCGCGGCGAGCACAGAAAAAGCCGGTGCCCTTGGGATACAGATCGAATTCCTCGACGCCGAACGAGGTCAGCTTCGGGTCCGCGAAGTACTTGCGCCAGGAGAATGCGACGAGACCGGACATGAAGCCGGCGTAGGGATTGCGCTCGGACGCGACGTTGATGTGACCGTTCCACGCCGCGCGTTCCGGATGCGCGGTGAGCTGATCGCGCAGAAAAGCGAGGCTGTTCTCGTCCACGATCACCCGGCTGTCGAGCAGCAGCAGCCATTCGCCGGACGCCTTGGCCATCCCGGCGCGGCGGGCCTCGAACCGGCCGCCGTTGGACTGAGTGAGCACGGTGATGCCGTGCTGGTCGCGCAGCTGGGCGAGCCGCGCGGGAGTGCCGTCGGTGCTCCCGTCGTCCACGACGAGCACCTCGACCGGCCACCGGGCCGCCTCCGCGGATGCGATCAGCGCGCCTACGCTGCGGTCGATCCAGTCTTGTTCGTTGTAGACCGGAATCACGACGCTGAGCGACGGGAGGGGCGGATTCGCACTCACCCCGGCGAGGCTACCCTGTACCGGGCGGGGCAGACCGCGCAGCATCCTGGCCCGCACCGTTGACCTTCTGTTTACCCGGCCGCAGCCGGCTCGGAGATTGGGTAATCCACGGTGATTTCCTTCATTGTCGGCACCACCGCGGAACTGATCAAAATCGCGCCGGTGTTCCATCGCATCGCCGACCGCGGCGCGAAACCGGAGATCTGGTTCACCGCGCAGCACGTGGACGAGGTCGCGGACGTGCTCGCGGACCTCCAGCTGCCGGAACCCGCGCTGTGGTTCGTGCCCCGCGAGCGCGCGCACAACCTCGAATCGCCCGCGCAGGTGCCGGGCTGGGCCGCGCAGGTGATGCGCACGGCGTGGGGCCGGCGTGCCGAACTGCGCACCCGGCTCGCCTCGGACGGCCGTCCGCCGCTGGTGCTGGTGCACGGCGACACGTTCACCACCCCGTACGGGGCGTTGATCGGCAAGAAGATCCTGAAGGCGCGCGTCGGGCACATCGAGGCGGGCACGCGGTCCGGCAGCATCCTGTCGCCGCTGCCCGAGGAGCTGAACCGGAAGATCGCCGGCAAGCTGGTGGACCTGCACTTCTCGCCGAGCGAGCGAGAGGTGCACAACCTGCGCGGCGCGCGCGGTGTGGTGGTGAACACCGAGGCGAACACCGCGATCGACTCCATGCGCCAGGTGATCGACCAGCCGCTGGACGTGCCCGGCCTGCCGGAGAAGTTCGGACTGGCCACGCTGCACCGGTTCGAACTGGTGTCGCGCGCGGACAAGTACCGCGAGGTGCTGGAGATCCTGCGCGCGCAGAGCCGGAAAATGCCGATCCTGTACCTGGCCGGCGCGCCGGAGCGGGAGAAGATCCGCTCGCTGGGCCTGGACGAGCTGTTCGACGACCAGTTCATCGCCCAGCCGAAGATGCGCTACCTGAAGTTCCTGCCGCTGGTCGCGCGCGCCGAGTACGTGGTCACCGATTCCGGTGGCCTGCAAGAGGAATGCGGCTACCTCGGCCTGCCGTGCGCGGTCCACCGGGCGCGCACCGAGCGGCACGTGGGCATCGGCGAGAACGTGATGCTGACCGAAATGCGCGGCGACAAGCTGCAGGAATTCCTGGACACCTACCAAAACCGACGCGGCGAGTCCTGGATGGACAAGTACCACCCGTCCGACATCGTGGTGAACTCACTGGCACAGCTGGGTTATTGCTGAGTCTTTGGCGCCGGTCTGTGTTGGATGGCGCCGACTTCGTCGGCGCGCGCGGGATCGCCTTCAAGTCGGCGTCTGACGGAGCTGCGCACCCGGCCCGGGGGGGCCGTGCACGCAGCTCCGTCAGGCGCCGACGCGATCCCGCGGGCGGGTCGGGGTGGCAGATGGCGGGGGTCAGCGCCGGGCGGCGGGAGTTGTGGTCCGTGAGGGGCCTGTTGAGGGAATCTGATTCCCTCAACAGGCCCCTCACGGCTCATCGCATTGACTCTGAGTCCTGCAACAGGCCCTCACGGCCAAGCAATCACAACGCACGCCGCCCGGACAGCGCCCTGCCCAGAGTCAGTTCGTCCGCGAATTCCAGGTCGCCGCCCATCGGCAGGCCGGAGGCCAGCCTCGTGACCGACAGCCCGGGGAAGTCGCGCAGCATCCGCACCAGGTAGGTCGCGGTCGCCTCGCCCTCGGTGTTCGGGTCGGTCGCGATGATGATCTCGCTGACGTCCGCTTCGCCGATGCGCTTGAGCAGCTCGCGCATCCGCAGCTGCTCCGGGCCGATGCCGGACAACGGGTCCAGCGCGCCGCCGAGCACGTGGTAGCGGCCCTTGAACTCCCGGGTCCGCTCGACCGCCAGCACATCCTTCGGTTCTTCGACCACGCAGATGACTGTGAGGTCGCGGCGCTCGTCGCGGCAGATCCGGCAGGTCTGCTGTTCCGAAACGTTGCCGCAGATCTCGCAGAACTGCACGCCCTCCTTGACCTTGCCCAGCACGTCCTGCAGCCGCGCGATGTCCGCGGGATCGGCGGCCAGCAGGTGGAACGCGATGCGCTGGGCACTCTTCGGACCGACGCCGGGCAATCGGCCCAGCTCGTCGATCAGGTCCTGGACGACACCTTCGTACAAGAGCTCAGCCGCCGAACCCGAGGCTGCCGAGGTCCGGCATGCCGCCCCCGCCGCCGAGGCCGCCCGCGAGCGGACCCAGCTTCTGCTCGGTCAGCTTCTGCGCGCTGGCGGACGCGTCCCGCACCGCCGCGACCACCAGGTCGGACAGGGTTTCGACGTCGTCCGGGTCGACCACCTTCGGGTCGATGACCAGGCTCTTGAGCTGGCTGTCGCCGGACACCGTCGCGGTGACCAGTCCGCCGCCCGCGGTGCCGGTGACCTCGGTGTTGGCAAGCTCCTCCTGTGCCTCGACCAGCTTCTGCTGCATCTGCTGGGCTTGCTGCATGATCTGCGACAGGTCGAAGCCGCCGCCAGGTTGCACCATGATCACTCGATCCTTCCGCTTCGGGTGTTCCACCCCAGATTAGCCGCGCTCCGCCGCGGGTGACGGCGGGGCGGGCCGCGGGACCGGCGCGTCGGCGCCGGGCGAGCGGGCGCTCCTGTGGCACCGTGGTCGCTGTGCGTGCGACGACCCTCCCGGTGCTGACCGGCCTGATGCTGCTCACCGCGTGTTCCGGCGGCGGCGCGGGCGCCTCCTCCTCCGCCGCGGCACCCTCGACATCGGCGGCGCCGAGTTCGTCCGCGCAGGGTCCGGCGTCAAGCGCGCCACCGCTGCCTTCCTCCTCCGCTGCAGCCACGTCGTCAGCGGCGGCGCCGGCCGTCGGATCGGGCAAGGTCGTGGTGCTCGATCCGGGGCACAACGGCGGCAACGCGTCGCATCCTGGCGAGATCAACCGGCAGGTGCCGGCCGGGCGCGGGCACACGAAGCCGTGCAACACCACCGGCACGTCGACCAATTCCGGCTACCCGGAGCACGCGTTCACCTTCGCGGTCGCCCAGGAAGTCGGAAACGCGTTGGCCGCCAAGGGAATCAAGGTCGTGTACACGCGCACGAACGACTCCGGGGTCGGTCCGTGCGTCAACGAACGGGCGCAGATCGGCAACAACGCCAACGCGGACGCGGTGGTGTCGATCCACGCGGACGGATCGACTTCGCCCACCGCGCACGGGTTTCACGTCGCCTATTCGTCGCCGCCGCTGAACGCCGCGCAGGGCGAGCCGTCGATGAAGCTGGCCCGGACGATGCGCGACGGCATGCGCGACGACGGGTTCCCGACGTCGACCTACATCGGTTCGGCGGGCCTGTCGCCGCGGAACGACCTCGGCGGGCTCAACCTGTCGACCCGGCCGGCGGTGCTGGTGGAGTGCGGGAACATGCGAAACGCGGACGAGGCGGCGCAAATGTCCTCGGCCGCGGGGCGGCAGCATTACGCACAGGCCATCGCGCAGGCGATCGAGGCGTATCTGGCTGGCTGAAGCCCCTCCCGGACTGCCGTATCGCGCGGGGAAGCAGCAAGCCCGCCGAACTGGACCGGTCGACGCGGCAAGCTCGCCGACTCGGTTCGCGCTCGCGCCGGCCGCCCTGCGCACGGTGTCCGCGGACGGAGCCGAACGAGAGACGGGAAAGACAGAACACCGGACAGCCCTGCGCCGCCGCCTTCTTTCTTGATCGGTCCCGAATTACCGTCGCCGGGGATCTGTCAAGGAGGCAACGGTGGCCAGACGGGCAACATCACTCCGAGGACGACTGCTGCGGCTGCTGACCGCGGCGGCGACGGCGGGCACCCTCGTGTCGACCGGGACCGCCGCGGCGGCGGACCTGGCGCCACAAACCGTGACCGCCGGGCAAGCGCGGTTCGAAGTCCTTTCACCGACTCTCATCCGGACTGAATACGCGGGCGACTCCGCGTTCGCCGACGCCGGCACGTTCAACGCGGTCGGCCGCGACAGTTTTCGCCGGACTCCCTACACCGCAACGAAACGCGACGGCTGGCTGACCATCCAGACGAGCGCCGTCCAGCTCCGGTACAAGCTCAATTCCGGTGCCTTCTCCGACGACAACCTCACCGTCCGGCTGCGCACCGGAGGCCAGGACGTGACCGCGCGGCCGTGGGCGGGAAAGCTCACGCCGGTCTGCGCGTTCGACACGCTGTGCGAGGCCGAGGAAATGCAGCTCGCCGGGCCGGGCGTGGCGAACGACCACGGTGGCTACACCGGGGGCGGCTTCGCGGCCGGGTTCAGCGACCCCGGCGACAACCTGGCCTTCCGCACCACCGCGCCGAATGCCGGCGACTACCAGCTGGATCTGCGGTATGCCAACGGGACCGGCGGCGACAGCCTGCACACCACCCGCACCCTGTCCGTCCTCGTCGACGGCGCGAACCCGCGCACCATCACGTTGCCGCCCACCGCGGACTGGGACACCTGGGCCCTCGCGACGGTCCCGCTGACTCTGCCGGCAGGGCAGCATCAGGTGTCCGTCGCGCTGGGCGCGGGCGACTCGGGCCACGTCAACGTCGACAGCCTCGCCGTGGTCAACCCCGGTGCCGCCTACCCGCAGCCAGTGCCGCCCGCGCCGGTGCCATGCGGCTTCGGCGGACTCTGCGAAGCTGAACAGGGCGCGTTGTCCGGCGGCGCGCGTCCGGCCAGTGACCACGACGGCTACTCCGGCAAAGCCTTCCTCGCTGGCATGGAACGGGCTGGCGCCACCGACGCGCTCACCGTGACCGGTGTGCCCGCCGACGGCGCGTACGACCTGCAGCTCCGCTACGCCGACGCGACCGTCGCCGCCGGGCAAACCCAGCCGACCACGTTGACGCTGCAGGCAGGCAATTCCCCGGCCAAGCTGACGCTGCCTCCGACCAGCAGCTGGAATTCCTGGCGCACCACGGCGATTCCGGTCCAGCTGAAGGCCGGCACCAACACCGTGACGTTCTCCTGCCCCGATTCCACCAGCTGTCACGTCAATCTCGACACCGTCGCCGTCACCCGGCCGCATTCGGTGCTGCTCGCCCCGCACGCGGCACTCGGCGGCTACCGGCGCGGCCTCGACGGCGTGGACGGATCTGCCGTCTCCGCACCGGGAATCCTTTACCAGGACGGCTGGTCTCTGCTCGACGACACCGCGTCCGCGCTGTACGACCCGCGCACCAAGGCAGTCACCCAACGTCCGGCACACGGCGGCCAGACCTACCAAGGCGGCTACGTCTTCGCCTACGGCCAGGACTATCCGCGCGCACTGCAGGAACTGGCGCAGCTGACCGGCCCGTCGGTCTTGCTGCCCCGATGGGCTTATGGCGTCTGGTATTCCGAGTACTACGACCGCACCGCGGCCGATTTCCAGCAGACCATCGTGCCGAAGTTCCGTTCCCAGGGCGTCCCGCTCGACATGCTCGTGATCGACACCGACTTCAAGACCCCGAACCGCTGGAACGGCTGGGAAATCGACCCGACCCGGTTCCCGGACCCGGCGGCGTTCTTCCAGTGGGCGCACGACCAGGGCCTGCACACCACACTGAACATCCACCCGAGCATCCTCGCCTCCGACCCGCAGTTCCCGGCCGCGCAAGCGACCGCGAAGGGCAAACTGCGGCCCGGCAGTTGCGGCGGCGGCGGAAACGACTGCTACGTCTTCGATTTCGGTGATCCGGACCAGCTGCAGGCGTATCTCGGCCTGCACCGGACGATGGAGCAACAGGGCAACGACGTCTGGTGGCTCGACTGGTGCTGCGACGGTTCGAAGTCCAGTCTGCCCGGCGTGACACCGGACGCGTGGATCAACCAGCAGTACGCCGACGACGCGGCGCAACGCGGCGGTCGAGGCTTCGCGTTCTCCCGGGCTTACGGTTCGCTGCAAGCCGGTGGCTACAGCTCGCCGACCGCCGTGCCCACCGGGCCGTGGGCGGACAAGCGCACCACCTTGCACTTCACCGGCGACACGATTTCCGACTGGGCCACGCTCGGCTACGAAGTCGGCTACACCCCGGGCGAATCCGCCGCGACCGGACTGGCGTCGGTGAGCCACGACATCGGCGGCCACACCCGTGGCCTGCAGGAACCCGGCACCGAGCCGGGCAGCACCAAGCTGCCGGACGACCTGTACGCACGCTGGGTGCAGCTCGGCACATTCCAGCCGATCGACCGGCTGCACTCCAACCACAGCGACCGGCTGCCCTGGCAGTACGGAGCGGCGGCGGACGCTTCCGCGACGAAATTCCTGAACCTGCGGGAAGATCTCGTGCCCTACACCTACACGCTGGCGCAGCAGGCCACCGCGACCGGAATGCCGATCGTGCAGCCGCTGTACCTGCGGTACCCCGGCCAGCAGGAGGCGTACGCGCAAGCCGGCGGCGAGTATCTGTACGGCCCGGACGTCCTGGTGGCGCCCGCGACCAGTCCCGGCACTACCGCGACCACCAGCGTGTGGTTCCCGCCCGGCAGCGACTGGACGGACTACTTCACCGGCAAGACCTACCGCGGCGGCAGCACCGCACAGATCACGACCGGCTGGGACACGATGCCGGTGTTCGTGCGCTCGGGCGGAATCATGGTGACGCGCAGTGGAAACGTCACCGGAGACGAGCACAATCCGCTGACCGCCGCGACAGTCACGGTGGCCGACGGGCGGAACGGCGCGTTCACGCTGTACGAGGACGACGGACAGTCATCCGCGAAGGGCGCGACGACCAACCTTCAGTACACAACGGACAGTCGGTCGGCGACGCTGTCTGTCGACGCGATGCACGGCTCGTACCCAGGCCGCCCGGCAGCGCGTTCGTGGACCGTCCGGTTCACCAACGCGAGTGCTCCGTCCGCGGTTCTGGTGAACGGACGCTGGAGTCCTCCCGGTGACTGGAGCTGGGACGAGGCAAGCCGGACGGTGACCGTGCGGACCGCCGCCCAGCCGACCGAGCGGCCGTTGACGGTCCGGTTGGTGCGCTGACAGCTCAGTCCCAATGCCAGGAACTTCAGCTGCACGCCTAATACCTGTTTGAGTCTCAGGTGACCGTTACATCAGGTCCGTGAAGGGCCCCTTGAGGGAATCTAAGTCCGGTAAGGGGCCCTTCACGGACCACAACTCCCGCTCCCGCCGCCCGAGCCGCCCCGGCCCTTCACGCTGGGCAGACCTGGCGAAACCGCACTCATAGCGCCGCTTTAAGTTCCTGGCTTTGGAGCTCAGTCCAGCGGGCGGGCACCCAGGTGATCGGAGAGCAACTTCCGCGCGATCTCCTCCGGGTCCTCGTCCGCGGGCGGCGGCGGAGGCGGCGGGACCGGGCTGGAGTCCTCTGAATAGATGTCGTCGTCTTCCTCGTCCGACGGTTCCGGCGGCAGCGGGATATCCGGTTCGGTCGTGGTGACTCGCGGCCGGCTCGGCGCTTCCACCGCGGGCTTCGGCGGCGCGGGCGGCGCCGGAGCAGCGGGCGAGCCCGAGGCCGCGGCGGACGGTCGGGTGAACGAACGCTGCTCGGGAGCCGGGGTCTGCGGCTGCGGCCGGGCGGCCGGGCGCGCGGGAGCCGCGGCCGGGGCGGCACCGTGCACACAGCGGACTTGCCACTCTCCGCCGAGCACTTCGCCGAGTACGGCGGCGATCTTGCTGGTGTTCGCGTTGTCGCCCAGGCGTCGCGCCAGCGGTTCGGACTTGTGCGTGAGCGTGACGGCCGAGCCTTCGACGTCCACCACCGCGGCCTGGGTGAGCATGGCTTCCAGCGCACGTCCGCCGGTCAGCTTGCGCAGGGACGCCAGCAGCTGCGGCCAGACCTCGCGGACCTTGGCCGCGTCCACTCCGCCGGTCGCGGCCGACGGCTCCGGTGCCGACGGCTCCGGGGCGGGCGGCTCCGGGGCGGGCGCGGGTTCCGGCGTGGGCACAGGTTCTGGAGCAGGCCGGGCTGGGGCTTCGGCGACCGGTTCGGCCGGACGGACCGGCGCTTCCGCCGCCGGACGGGCGGGCTCTTCCCGTGGACGAGCCGGGGCCGGGCTGGGCGCATCCGCCGCTTCCGACTGGGCTGGTCGCTGCGAAGGGCGCTGGAACCGCGCCGGTGCGGCGGTGCCCGCACTGGCCGCCGGTGCCGCGCTGACTCCGCTCTCCGACGCGACCGGGGCCGGTGCCGCCGCGGCGACCGGGGCCGCCCCGGTCGCGGGAGCCACGCCGGCCGGACGCCGTTCCAGCCGTTCGATCCGGGCCAGCAACGCCTTTTCCGCCTCGGTGACCGACGGCAGCAGCATCCGCGCGCACAGCAGTTCGAGCACCAGCCTCGGCGAGGTCGCGCCGCGCATCTCCAACAGTCCACTGTGGACGATGTCGGCATAGCGAGACAGGGTCGCCGGGCCGAGCCGCTCGGCCTGCTCGGTCATCTTCTTGAGCTCATCGTCCGGCGCGGCGACCAGGCCGCGCTCGCCCGCGTCCGGGACCGCGCGCATCAGCAGCAGGTCGCGCAACCGGTCCAGCAGGTCGGTCGCGAACCGACGCGGGTCGTGCCCTGCGTCGGCCAGGCTCTCCACGGTGCGGAACACGCTGGTGGAGTCGTCCTGCGCGAGCCCGTCGATCATCGCGTCGATCAGCGCGACGTCCGTGACGCCCAGCAGCGACACCGCGCGCGGGTACGTGACGCCTTCCGGACCGGCCCCGGCGAGCAGCTGGTCCAGCACCGACTGGGTGTCGCGCGCCGAACCGCCGCCGGCCCGGATGACCAGCGGGTACACCGCCGGTTCGACCTGCGCGCCCTCGGCCGCGACGTTGCGTTCCAGCAGTTCCCGCATCGAGCTCGGCGGGATCAGCCGGAACGGGTAGTGGTGCGTGCGCGAGCGGATGGTGGTGAGCACCTTGTCCGGCTCGGTGGTGGCGAAGATGAAGATCAGGTGCTCGGGCGGCTCTTCCACGATCTTCAGCAGGGCGTTGAAGCCCTGCGTGGTGACCATGTGCGCCTCGTCGATGATGAAGACCCGGTAGCGCGATTCGGCCGGCGCGTAGAAGGCCTTGTCCCGCAGCTCGCGGGCGTCGTCCACGCCGCCGTGGCTGGCCGCGTCGAGTTCGGTGACGTCGACGCTGCCCGGCCCTTCCGGCGCGAGCGCGCGGCACGAGTTGCACTTGCCGCACGGGTCCGGGGTCGGGCCTTCGGCGCAGTTCAGCGAGCGGGCCATGATCCGCGCGCTCGACGTCTTGCCACAGCCGCGCGGACCGGAGAACAGGTACGCGTGGTTGATCCGCCCAGCCGCCAGCGCCGTGCGCAGCGGTTCGGTCACATGCTCCTGGCCGACGACCTCGGCGAAGGTCGCCGGACGGTACTTGCGGTACAGCGCGAGAGCCACGAGCCCGAGACTACAGTGACTGCGGTGAGCCACTCCCGAACCGGTCGCGGCCGCACTCCCAGCGGGCCGAAACCGGGCAGTTATCCGGTGCGGTTCGGGACCGCCGAGCTCCTGCGCGACGCCGACCGGCCGAACGCCTGGATGCTGTCGGTGGACGGCGTGGCCCAGTCCTACGTCGATCTCGACGACCCGACGAACCTGGAGTTCGACTACGTGCGCCGGCTCGGCGACCTCGTCGACTTCCTGCCGCCCGGTCCGCTCGACGCGCTGCACGTCGGCGGTGCGGGCTGCTCGCTGCCCCGCTACGTCGCTGCGACCCGCCCGGGTTCCCGCCAGCTGGTGTTCGACGCGGACGAGCCGCTCATCGAGCTGGTTCGCGAGCAGCTCGAGCTGCGCAGCGTGCCGAAGCTGCGGGTGCGCATCGAGGGCGGCCGCGAAGGAGTGCGCAGCCGGCACGACGCGTCGGCGGATTTGATCGTGATCGACGCCTTCGAACGCGCGACGCTCGCCGGCGGACTGGCGACGGTCGAGTTCGTCACCGACGTAGCGCGAGTACTGCGGCCAGGCGGGACGATGCTCGCGAACATCACCGACGGGCCGGGGCTGCCGTTCGCGCGCCGGTTCGTCGCGACGCTCGCCGAGGTGTTCCCGCACGTCGTCCTGCTGGCCGAGCCCAGCGTGCTGCGCGGGCGGCGGTTCGGCAATCTCGTGCTGGCCGCGTCGCGGCAGGAACTGCCGGTCGAAGAGCTGACCCGGCGCGCGGCCTCGTCGCCGTATCCCGCGCGGGTGGTGCACGGCGCGGAGCTGCGTCAGCTGCGGGGCAAGGCCGCCGCGGTGCTGGACGCGGAAGAGCTGGCGTCGCCGACGCCGCCGGAAGACGTGCTCGGGGTCTTCTGACCCGGCTTCGCCGGAAAAGGGCATAAAAAAAGCGGGTTCCCCCCGTACCCGCCAGAGCCCGCTTATCCTTGCTGCCTTCCGGCCCTGGGGAAGTTCACAGGGTGGACGCCACGGGGGGTCCCCGTAGACGACTATAGCGGACTCGGTTGCGCCGCCTCCGCCCCCTCGGCCACGCCCGCCGCGACCAGGTCGAGCATCTCCCGCACGGACACCGGATCGCGCGCGTCGAACGGGTGCACCGGGACGCCGTCGCGCACCGTCAGCGCCCACCGCACGTCGTGCAGCGGGCGGGTGAGCAGTCCGTCGAAGCAGTTGACGCCGACCGCGAACGGCAGCCGCAGCCCTTCCACCGCGTCGAGCACCGGGTAGGCGTCCGCGATCCGGCGCGGGTCGACCACCACCAGCGCGGCGTCCGCACCCTGGACGAGGTCCCGCCAGCGGAACCAGAACCGGGCCTGTCCGGGCGCGCCGAACAGGTACAGCTGCCGCCCGCCGGTGCGCAGCCTGCCGAAATCGAGTGCCGCGGTGGTCGCGCCGGTGTCCGTGCGCACCGGCGCGATCTCCGAAACCGTCTGCACGGTCGTAGTTTTCCCGGCGCCTGCCGCGCCGAGCACGAGGATCTTCATGGCTGTACCGGCCCGCTCAGGCGAAGGCGGAGTTCTTCAGCTCGTCGACCAGCGCCGGCGTCAGCACCTCGGACGCGCGGTTGGCGAACATCGCCATCTCGTAAGCGATCGTGCCGAGGCTGGCCTGCTTGTTGGCGAGCACGCCGAGCGAGCAGCCGATGCTGATGGTGCACACCACCAGGTAGCCGCGTTCCAGCTCGACCACGACCTTGTCCGGCGAGCCGAGCGGGTGACTGTCGGACACGCTCTGGGCCAGCGCGAGCATCGCCGAGCAGGTGGCCGCGAGCCGGTCGGCGTCCGCCCGGTCCAGCTCCTGCGACGCGGCGATGAGCAGGCCGTCCGCGGACACCGCGAGCGCGGCGATCGCCCCTGCGGTGTGCAGTGCGAAGCGGTTGACCAGCCAGTTGAAGTTCTGCGCGGCGGCGGGAACGGTCATGATCCTCCTTGATCGGCCTGCTGTGCGGTGACTTGCTGTGCTTTGGCGACTCCGTCGGAGAAGGAGTCGAAAGCGGCTCGTTCGGCGGCCGGGTCGCGCAAGGCACGCCGGGGCAACGGCGTCCGGACGATCTGCGGGATCTTGAGTCCGGGCGCGAGCTGCGCGCCGGGGACCCGGCGGAGCACCCCGTCGCGGGCTTCCGGCGGCACGACCGTGAATTGGTACGTCGGCGACGGATCCTCGGCGTCCGGTTCGGCGAGCGCTTCGGCCGCGGCGAGCGCGGCCATCGCGGCGTTCTCCTGCTCCGCCGCGTCCGCCGCCGGTCCGTCCAGCACTTCGAGAGTCCCGGCGAGGGAAGCGAATTCGCTCGCTTCGGAGTCTGGCCATTCCGGCTGGTCCGCGACGGCTTCAGCCGGTTGCGGAGTTTCCTCGGCCGGCGTTTCCGGGCTTTCCGGCGCGGTTGCGGCGGAGTCGTCGATCGGCTCCGGATCGATGAACCACCGGAACCCGGCCGGTGCCGGAGTGGACAGTGCGGCGATCGCCGGGGCGGGCAACGGCACCGGCAGCTGATCCGGCCGCGGCTGCGGCACCTGGCCCGGTTCGAAAAGCCCGGGCCCGCGCTGGAAATCGACGTCCCGGGTGAACAGCGCCTGCGGCACCGCCACCCGAGCCGCCACCCCGCCGTCCGGAGTGGACGCCAGCTCGACGCCCAGCGAATGCCGCTTCGCGAGCTGGGCGACCGCCGCCAGCCCGAGCTGTGGCCCAGTCGCCTCGCCCGGCTCGGCGAGCCGCCGGTTCGCTTCGGCCAGCCGGTCGGCGGGCAGGCCGATGCCGTGGTCGACGAAGGTCACCAGCAGCTCACCACTGTCCCGGAACTCCGTAGTGACCTCGACCGCCGACTCCGGCGGCGAGAACGAGGCGGCGTTCTCCAGGAGCTCGGCGAACAGCAGCACCAGGTCGATCCCGAGCGACGGCGCGAGCAGCGCCTCGGCCGGTTCGCCGAGCTGGACCCGCGATTCGTCGTCGATCTCGGCGGCCGCCGAACGCAGCGCGGTGGCCAGCTCGATCGGACCGCCGACCCGCGTTTCGTCGCTGCTGCCGGACACCACGAGCAGATCGTCCGCGGTCCGCCGCAGCCGCAGTGCCGCGTGGTCGGCCCGGCGCAGCCCGGCGAGCAGCACCGGATCGTCGGCCGCGCGCGTGAGTTCGTCGAGCACCGTGCGCTGGCCGCTGACCAGGTTCTGGGTGCGTTTGGCCGCGCCCGCCAGCAGCTGCAGCCCGGAACGGCGAGCGCTCGCGTGCCCGGCTACGACGGCGACGGCGGTGCTGCGGAGCCGGTTGAACGCGGCGGCCAGCTCGGCGAGTTCGTCGCCGCTTCCGGCGTGCAGCTGGGGCAACGGCGGTTGCGGCGGGCCCGCGCCGGGCTCGGCGACCTGGGCCAGCTCAGCACCGGAGAAGTCCGCGATCGAGCGCGCCTGTCCGGACAACCGGCGCAGCGGCTGGACGATCGCGCGCGCGGTCAGCACGGAGAACGCGGTGACCAGTCCGAAAAGGACGACCGCGGCGGCACCGACGAGCAGCGCCGTGCGAGTGGAGCCGAGCACCAGCACAAGCGGTACCGCAGCGGCCAGCACCAGGACCAGCGGGACGACGACCAGCACGGTCACCTTCGCCTGGACACTGCGGATGCCGAGCCGGCCGAGCAGCCGTGCACCGGATTCGCGCGACCGGGTCGAGCCGTGCCCCATCCACGTCACCTTCCGTTCCCGAGGACTCCGGACGAGACCGAGGCGAGAAGTGCACCTATCGGGGACACCAGCAGGAAGTCACTACTTTCGGTACTACTCGTCGCGGTACGCGCCGGGTCGGCCGCCCACCGTCCGGCGAGAGCTTAGCGAGATCGACAAGCTCTCGACAATGCCTTCGCACCGCGTGTCTAGCCCTGGCAAGCTGCGGTTTTCCCGCCGAGCGGCACGCGCTGCGGAGGCGAGCGGAGGAGAATGACCGTTATGCGCACCGCTCCCACCGCCGCCGATGTCACCGCTGCCACGATCCGGGTCAAGCAACACGTACGGAGGACGCCGCTGTTACGCACTGACATCGACGGTCGGCCGCTGATGCTCAAGCTGGAACACCTCCAGCGATCCGGGTCGTTCAAGCTCCGGGGCGCGGTGAACGCGCTGCTCAGCGGGCCGCTGCCGGAGCGCGTCGTCACCGCGTCCGGCGGCAACCACGGTCTCGGTGTCGCGACCGCGGCCCGCGCGCTTGGCGTGCCCGCGGTGATCTACGTGCCGGACAACGTGCCCGAAGCGAAAGCCGCAGGCATCGAGGCAGCCGGAGCCAAGCTCGTCCGGCATGGCTCGGCTTACGCCGAGGCCGCGGCCGCCGCGCTGGCGGTCGCCGAACAGCCGGGCACCCGCTACCTGCACGCGTACGACGACGCGAACGTGATCGCTGGTCAGGGCACCGTGACGGCGGAAATCGTCGCGGACGCGCCGGACGTGGACGCCATCGCCGTCGCAGTGGGCGGCGGCGGACTGGCTTCCGGCGCGACTCTGGCAGCCGACGGCCGCCAGGTGTTCGCGGTGGAACCCGAACACTGCCAGGCGCTGCACTCGGCGCTCACGGCCGGCGAGCCGGTGGACGTCGCCATCGACTCGGTCGCCGCGTCCGCGCTCGGCGCGACTCGGGTCGGCGAGCTGGCGTTCGGCCTGCTGAACTCGCCGGCGGTCACATCGGTGCTGGTCAGCGACGCCGAGATCATCGCCGCCCGGGACCTGCTGTGGCGCGACTTCCGGCTCGCCGTCGAACCGGCCGCCGCCGCGCCGCTGGCCGCCTGGCTCGCCGGGCGGATCCCGGCCGAACTGCCCTGCTTGGTGCTGTGCGGGGCGAATACCTCGGTCACTTTTGCGTGAGGTCGTAGACGGTCGTGCCGCCGACCGTGCTGGCGTGGAAGGTCTGCTCCACCCACGCGGTGATCTTCGCGGAGGTGCCGCGGCTGCCGCCGAAGCCTCCCGGGCCGGCTCGCCCGGCGCGGTCGGCTGAGCCACCGCGCCCGGTGCGGGGCACGACGAAGTAGTGGATCTCCCCCTGCGCCACGTACTGCTGGAACTGGGCGAGCGTCGGCGCCGGGTCGCTGCCGCTGAACCCGCCGACCGCGAGCACCGGCTTGCCGCTGTTCAACGCCAGCCCGGCGGCCTGCATCGCGCCGGTTTCCGCGGCAGCCCACTTCGTCGTCGCGGTCGCCAGCAACCGGTTCAGTTCCGCATTGGATGTTGCCGGGCCACCGAAGCCGACCCGGCCCTTGCGCCCGGTTTGCGGCCCGGAGGCCGGGCTGCCGCCAGTGTGCGCGGTCGAGGCGGTCGCGACCGTGAAGGAAGCCATCCCCAGCAACGCGGCCACCACCGCCAGCACCGCGACCACACGTCGGGCCGCGGCGAACAGCAAGGCGAACACTCCGACCACCCCCAGCCCCAGCACCGCGTAGCGCACCCACGGCTGCCAGCTCGGCGTCCGGTCCAGCAGCAGGAAACTCCAGGCCACGGTCGCCGCCAGCATCGCCGCGAGCACCACCCTCGGCGCGAGGTACTCGCGTCCGCGCCACAGCTCAGTCGCCGAAATCGCCACCGTCGCCGCGATTCCGGGCGCGAGCGCGACGGTGTAGTACGGGTGGATGATCCCGCTCATATAGCTGAACACCAGAACGCTGACCACCGTCCATGCGCCCCACAGCAGCAACGCCGCGCGCGTGCGGTCCGTACGCGGCGCGCGCCGGCTGAACCAGAGGCCGGCCACGAGACCGATCAACGCCGCCGGCAGCAGCCACGAAGCTTCACCGCCGAACTGCTCGCTGAACAGCCGGGTCAGCCCGGTCTGCCCGCCGAAGCCGTGGACCGCTCCGGCGCGCGCACCGGACACCGCCGACGGATCCGGCCGCACCGCACCGCCGCCCCCGCCGTGCCCCTGCCCGAAAATCCGGCCCAGCCCGTTGTATCCGAACGCCAGTTCCAGCACGCTGTTGTTCGTCGATCCGCTGATGTAGGGCCGATCCGAGACCGGCCACAGCGCCACCGCGAGCACCCACCAGCCCGCGGAAACCACGACCGCACCAGCCGCGGCGAGCAGTTGCCACAGCCGCCGTCCGAGCGAAGTCGGCGCGGCAACCAGGTAGGCCAGCACGAACGCGGGCAGTACCAGGAACGCCTGCAGCATCTTGTCGAGAAACCCGAACCCGATCGCCGCACCGGCCAGCAGCAGCCACTTCGTGCTCGCGTTCTCCAATGCCCGCACCAGGAAATAGCCGGCCGCGACGAGCAGCAGCACCAGGAACGCGTCCGGGTTGTTGAACCGGAACATCAGCGCGGCCACCGGGGTGAGCGCGAGCAGCGAACCGGCCAGCAGACCGGCGACCGGGCCGGAAAGCCGCCGCACCGCGAGGTAGAGCAGACCGACCGCGGCTACTCCAGCCAGCGCGTCCGGCACCAGCATGCTCCAGCTCGAAAACCCGAAGATCCGCCCGGACAACCCCATCACCCACAGTGAAAGGGGCGGTTTGTCGACCGTGACGACATTGCCCGGGTCGAGCGAACCGAAGAACCAGGCTTTCCAGTCCCAGGTGCCCGCCTGCACCGCCATCGCGTAGAAGTCGTTTCCCCAGCCGGAAACCGCGAGGTTGGTCAGATAGAGCGCGGCAGTGCCGAGCAGCAGCACCGCTACCGCGGGACGCACCCAGCGCGGAGTGTCCACAGTGGCGGGTGCGGGGGCAGACGCGACGACAGTCGTCATGACGACATTCTCACGGCCAGGGCTGTGCGCCGGCTGTGAATCGTTCACTGCTGGATGTTGCCACCGTCACGCAACTGCGGGAACCAGGCGAGAAATTCGGTGCGGCCGGGCCGGCTGTTCACCATTACCCGGCCGGAGTGCGCGGCCACCACCGCCGCGACGATCGCCAGGCCCAGTCCGGTGCTGCCGGCCGCACGCGAACGAGAAGTGTCGCCGCGGGCGAATCGCTCGAATACGTCAGGCAGGATTTCCGGCGGAATTCCCGGCCCGTCGTCCACAACGGACAAAGTCACCCAACCGTCGTTTGTGGACAGTGAGGTGGTGACCGTGGTGCCGGCCGGCGTGTGCGTCCGGGCGTTGCCGAGGAGGTTCAGCACGATCTGGTGCAGTTGCCCGGAATCGCCCAGCACGGTCAGCGGTTCGCCGGGCAGCTCCAGCAGCCACTTGTGGTCCGGGCCGGCGACGTGCGAATCCGCGACCGCATCCGCGACCAACCGGGACAGGTCGACCGGTTCGTGCACCACCGGACGGCCGGAGTCCAGCCGGGCGAGCAGCAGCAGGTCTTCCACCAGCGTCGTCATCCGCGCCGATTCGGATTCCACCCGGCTCATCGCGAACGCGACGTCCGGCGGCAGCTGTTCGCCGGTGCGCCGGGTCAGCTCGGCGTAGCCGCGGATCGCGGCCAGCGGCGTGCGCAACTCGTGACTGGCATCCGCGACGAACTGCCGCACCCGGCTCTCGCTGGCCTGGCGGGCGGCGAGCGCGTCGGCGATGTGCCCCAGCATCCGGTTGATCGCCGAGCCGACCTTGCCGACCTCGGTGCGCGGATCCGTGTCCACCTCCGGCACCCGCTCGGACAGCGCCACTTCACCGCGGTCCAGCGGCAGTTCGGACACCCGGGCGGCGGTCGCGGCGAGCCGGTCGAGCGGGGCCATCGTGCGCCGGATGGTGATAGCGCCGAAGAACCCGGCGACCAGGATGCCGCCGAGCGCCACCCCGCCGAAGACGAATCCCAGTCGCCACAACGTCGCGCTGACGCCGAACATCGGCAGCCCGACCAGCTCCAGTTCGCCGCGCGGCGAACGAATGGCGAGCACCCGATACGAATTGAGCCGTCCGCCGAGGTCGACCGTCCGCGGCCGGCCGTTGGGCTGCACGGCCAGCAGCTGCTGTGCCTGTTCGTCGGTCACCCGGGTGAACGGCCGGCCGGCCAGCACCGCGCTCTGGTCGATCACGTAGGCGCCGATCGCGCCGCCGCGGACGCGTCCCAGCAGCGTGCCCTCGCTCTGCCCGACCGCGAGCAGCGGGTCCGGCGGCGTCTTCGGGCCGTTGGTCCCGGGCGTTCGCTGCGGCCCGTGCTGCCCGCGGTCGCTCGCCGCGGCCAGCCGGACGTCGATCTGCCCGACCAGGAAATCGTGCAGCGCGAACTCGGTGACCACGCCGACCACGAGGCAGACCAACGCGAGCAGCGCCGCCAGCTGAGCGATCAGCCTGCGGCGCAACGACCACGGCCGGGATCCGGCGCGGGCCCGGCGGTCAGCCCGCGGCGGGTTTGAGGACATATCCGGCGCCGCGCATGGTGTGGATCATCGGTTCCCGGTCGGCGTCGATCTTCTTGCGCAAGTAGGAGATGTAGAGCTCGACGATGTTGGCCTGGCCGCCGAAATCATAGCTCCACACGCGGTCGAGGATCTGCGCCTTGGACAGCACCCGGCGCGGATTCCGCATCAGGTAACGCAAAAGCTCGAACTCGGTGGCGGTGAGCGGCACCAGCTCGCCGCCGCGATGCACCTCGCGGCTGTCCTCGTCCAGCGTCAGGTCGCCGACCACCAGCTGCGATCCGGTGGCCCCGGACACTCCGCCGGCCCGGCGCAGCAGCGCGCGCAGCCGCAGCGCCACCTCTTCCAGGCTGAACGGTTTGGTCACGTAGTCGTCTCCGCCCGCGGTGAGTCCGGCGATCCGGTCCTCCACCGCGTCTTTCGCGGTCAGGAACAGCACCGGCAGATAGGGCGTCTCGGCACGCATCCGGCGCAGCACTTCGAGACCGTCGAAATCGGGCAGCATCACGTCGAGCACCACCGCGTCCGGCCGGAAGTCGCGGCCGACCCGCACTGCCTCGGCGCCGGTGCCCGCACTGCGCACTTCCCAGCCCTCCATCCGCAGAGCCATGGACACGAGTTCGGCCAGGGTCGATTCGTCGTCGACGACCAGCACCCGGACCGGGCTGCCGTCGGCGCGGCGCAGCTCGGTCTTTCCCCGGCCGGCAGATGCGGCGTTCACACTGCTCATCGTGCCATCTTCGGGCCCGGACTTCAGGTCGAGCTGTGCCATGGCTGTGCGTTTCCTGTGCGCCGGGTCCCGGCCAGCCGGGTGCACAGGCATCCCCCACGTCCGGCACAGCTTCCGCACAGCGGCGCACCGGACTCTCGATGCCGACAAGCGCTGAAGTTCCGGAGGAAACCATGACGACCGATCCAGCAGAGGGCGCGACCTGGGGAGAGCCGCCCGCTCCCGCACCCGGCGGCGCCGGTCCGAATCCTGGTCCCGCGGCGGGGAAGTCGTGGAACGGCCGCAAGACCGCCATCGCGGTCGGCGTCGCGGCGGTGATCGCGGTGGGCGGTGGGCTGGCGATCTGGGCGGGCACCAGCGGCAACAACGCGTCCGCACAGCAGGGCCCTGGCGGCTTCGGCGGTCCCGGCGGCCCGGGCGGGCCTGGCGGGCAAGGCGGCTTCGCCGGTCGCGGCGGGGGCGCGGCGGCGCTGCGCAACGCCTTGCACGGCGACTTCGTCGTCGCCGACACGTCCGGCGGATACGTGACGGAGCGCCTGCAGACCGGGACGATCACTGAGATCAGCGCCACTTCGGTGACGCTGACCAGCAAGGACGGCTACAAGCAGACCTACGTCCTGAACACCGCAACGGTCGAGACCGGTTCGCCAAAGTCCGGCGACAACGTGACCGTGGTAGCGAAGGTGGACGGCTCCACCGCGACCGCCACTTCGCTCGGCGAAGCCCAGCAGTTCGGCAACGGACAACCTCGCCGACGCGGATAACCCGCCTCTCGGCCCGGCCGTTGTCCGTGAAGGGAACATTGAGAGACTCTGATTCCCTCAATGTTCCCTTCACGGACTTGTCGGCTTGGAGGCTGTGGTGAAGCGCTGGATCACGCTGGCTTGCGGAGTGGTGCTGGTGCTCGTGGGCGCGACCTGGGTGCTGCAAGGCGTCGGGGTGCTCACCGGCAGCTTCATGACCGGGCAGAAACTCTGGTTCCTGATCGGACTGATCGCGTTCCTGGTCGGCGTCGTGCTGATCGCGGCTACCGCGTTCAAGAAGCGGGTGCGCTGATTCACTGGGTGCGGATCTCGAACACCGGGTAGCCCGGCGCGATCTCGCGCAGCTTCTCCTCGGGGGCCTTAGCGTTCACGCCGTCGAAGAACACGCCCACCTCGAACGCCCAGCGCTTCAGGTACGAGCGCAGGATGGCGGGCTTCTCGTCGTCGGCCAGTTCGCGATAGGTGAAGGTCTCGGTGCGCCGCCCGACTCGCAGCTGCCCCTCGCCGGCGGCCCGCAGGTTCCGCACCCACTGGGTCTCGCCGCGTGCCGCCACCAGGTACTGCTTGCCCTCGAACGGCAAGAGGTTCACCGGCAGTTCGCGCGGTTCGCCGGACTTGCGGCCGCGGATGATGAGCACCCGGCTGCCCAGCACGCTGACACCGAGCTTGGTGAGCCCGCGAACCGCGCTGTTGAACATGTTCGTCGACTTGCCCGGCTTGACGTAACGGGGGCTGGTCATGGGATCCTCCTCGGTTTCGAGAGCGGCGCTCTCTGTTGAGAACAGTGAACACCCTGGACTCGTCTCGCGTCAAGAGCAGTGCTCTCTATTTTGCGCAGCGCTCTCAGCTGAGGCAGACTGATCGCATGACTGCTGCGCCCCGAACCGCCCGCGAACGCGTCCGCGCCGAGCTGACCCGCGAGATCAAGGACGAGGCCCGCCGCCAACTGGCCGAGGTCGGTGCGCACGGCCTCTCGCTGCGCGCGGTGGCCCGTGAGCTCGGGATGGTTTCGTCCGCGCTGTATCGGTACTTCCCCAGCCGCGACCACCTGCTCACCGCGCTGATCGTCGACGCCTACAACTCCATCGGCCACGCCGCCGAACAGGCCGACCCCGGCACCGGCGACCCGCGCGCCCGGTGGCGGGCGATCTGGCACGCGACCCGCGACTGGGCCCGCGAGCACCCACACGAGTACGCGTTGATCTACGGCTCGCCAATCCCCGGCTACCGAGCCCCGCAGGACACCGTCGCTCCGGCTGGCCGGGTGGCGTTGACGTTGATCGCGGTGCTGCGTGACGCGCATCCGCACGAGCCGGCGGTCACCGCGCCGATGTCGCCGGAGCTGCGCGCACAGGCCGACCAGCTGACCGAACTCCTCGGAATCGACGCGCCGGCTGAGATCGTCATGCGCGCGATCGGGGCTTGGACCCAGCTGTTCGGCGCCCTCAGCTTCGAGCTGTTCGGCCAGTACGTCGGCAGTGTTGATCCCGCGGACGCATATTTCGAGCACCTGATTGGTCAGATGGCGGACTTCGTCGGCCTCTAGTCCGGGGTAGGTTCGCCGTGACGACAGCACGGGAAGGCGGGTTTCGACGTGACGGGATGGGCTGGCCAGGTCGGCAGGATCCGGGTGATCGGCACCGGCGTGATGGGACGCGGGATCGTCCAGCTCGCCGCGACCGGCGGGGTCACCGTGGAGCTCGCGGACGCGGCGCCGGAAGCGGTGGCCGCGGCGATCGAGCAGGTCGGCTCGATGCTCGACAAGCTGGTCGCGAAGGGCAAGCTGACCGAGGAAGCCGGCCGGGCGGCGAAGGAGCGGCTGGTGCCGGTGGACGGCCCGCTCGCCCCCGCCGACGACGTGGACCTGGTGCTCGAAGCAGTTCGCGAAGACCTCGAAACGAAGCGGACGCTGTTCGCCGGCCTGGAGAAGGTCTGCGGCCCGGAAACGGTTTTCGCCACCAACACCAGTTCGCTGTCGGTCACCGAGATCGCCGCTGGGCTGGCTGAGCCGTCCCGGCTGGTCGGTTTGCATTTCTTCAACCCGGTCCCGCTGATGCGGCTGGTCGAGGTGGTGCCGGGAGCGCGCACCGCGGACTGGCTTCCCCGCGAAGCGCTGGCACTGGTGCGCGGCTGGGGGCACGAACCGGTGCTGGCCAAGGACGCGCCCGGTTTCCTGGTCAACCACGCCGGCCGCGGACTGAACACCGAGGCGCTGCAGGTCCTGTCCGAATCGCTCGCCGAGCCCGCGGAGATCGACCGGATCGCCCGCGACGTGCTCGGCCTCAAGCTGGGTCCGTTCGAGCTGCTCGACCTGACCGGACTGGACGTTTCGCACGCGGTGCTGGAAAGCATCTGGAGCGGATTCCACTGCGAACCGCGGCTGCGCCCGTCCTGGCTGACCCGCCCGCGGGTCGCGGCCGGACTGTTCGGCCGCAAGACCGGCGAGGGGTTCTACCGGTATCCCGACGGAAAGCAGGAGGTGCCGCCGGAGCCCGCCGCGCCGCCCGCGCCGGCCATGCCGGTGTACGCCGAGGACGAACGCCTCGGCCGGCTGCTGGCAGCGGCTGGCGTCGACGTCGTCCCGGATGCCTACCCGGACACGGTTTTGCTGGTAACCCTGCGCGGCGAGTCCACTGTGGACGCCGCGGCCCGGCTGGAACTGCCCGCCGCCCGGGTGTGCGGCGTGGACGCACTGGGCTACGAATCCCGGTTCACCTTGTCTGTCCACCCCGGACTGGATCCGGCCTGCGGCCGTGCGGCGTGGGGAGCTTTGGCCGCGACCGGAACACCGGTGACGGTGGTCCGGGACGGAGCCGCGCCGATCGCGCAACGACTGCTGGCGTCGATCATCAACACGGCTTGCTACTTGGCCGACCAGGAATTGGCGGCGCCCGCGGACATCGACACCGCGGTGCGGCTCGGCTTGGGCTACCCCCATGGACCGCTGGCATGGGGCGATCTGATCGGACCGGAGAAGGTGCTGCGGATCCTCAACGGATTGCAGCGGGCGACCGGGGATCCGCGGTACCGGCCGAGCCGGTGGCTCGTGGAGCGGGTGACGCTGGGGCTGCCGCTGGCCTCGATCGGGACTCGGCCGGCTGATCTGGTCTGACGCGTTTCGTCGGTGCTGCGGCGCAGCTTGCCGGGATGGCCGTCATGCTCGATGAGACCGTCGACTGCGCGGCTGCTCACGGAGGTCTGGAACGGCGCTGGGCTAGGCCGACGAGCCGATGCCCGCCCAACGGGGCGGCGTACGTCTGCGCCCCCTTCTCAGCGTGAGGTATCGCTCAGAAGGGGGACGCAGCTGCCTCAGGAGGGTGAGATTTGCCCGACCGTGCCGCTTCGGCCTCGACCGGTCAGGGGATGACCTGCACCACGTCGCCGACGTGCAGCGTGTTGAAGAACCGCAGCGACGACGCCGCCGACAGGTGGATGCAGCCGTGCGAGTACACCTTCAGACTGCCGGTGTGGAAGGCGTCGCCCGGGTAGAAGAAGACCGAGTTCGGCATCGGCGCGTCGTCGAACTCCTTGCTCAGGTGCACCTTTTCCTTCGACAGCACGTGGAACGTGCCGGTCGGCGTCGCGTGCCCCTTGCCGCCGGGCAGCATCGAAACCGGACCGTCGATCACCTTCCCGTCTTGCAGCAGCCAGGCGCGGTGCGCGGAGATGTCCACACAGGCGCTGGTGCCGGAGGCGGCCGCGGCGGCCGCGCACGGCACGTCCGCGGTCGGTGCCGGGTCGGCCTTCGGCTGCGGCTTGGGCGCGGGCTTCGGGGTGGTCTGCTGCGTCGACGGAGCGGAACTGGTGCTGGCCGGAGTGGACGCGGGAGCGGAACTGTTGGCCGGCGCGGAACTGCTCACCGGCACGTTCGCCGCCGCCGGGGAGACTCCGCCCGCTGCCGCCGAGCCAGTCGCACCGCCGCCGGAGCACGCCGCGAGCCCGAACGCCATCGCAGCCGCCGCCACCGCCGCCAGAAGCCTTTTCACGATCCAGTACCCCCGCATTTCGGTCGGGTCGCATTCGGTAGGACCCGGTCACCCGGATAGACGACCATTCCCCCCTTCCGGTTGCTTTTCCATGGTCACGATCTGACCTCTCCACCCTCGGGTGGAGAACGAGTTCCACCCGGTCCCCGCCCGCGCGCCGACGGAATCCGCCCTGGTCCGGGAGAAGCTGGAAGCACGCCGGGAACCCCCGGCACCCGCCGCCGGCCGGGGGAAAGCCGACCGCATCCGAAAGGGATCGCCGTGAACACCGGCCTCACCATTGTCCTTTATGTCGCGATCGCCGCACTGGTCCTTTACCGCGTCGTCTACCGTCAAATGCGCGGCACGCTGCTCACCCCGAAGCGGCTCTTGGTGCTGCCCGCGCTGATGATCGTGCTCGGTGTTTACCTGGCCCGGGACTCTCTGCAAAGCCTCGGCACGGACGCGCTCCTGATGCTCGGCATCGACATCGTGCTGCTCGCGGGGTTCGGCGTGCTGCGAAGCTCTACCTCGACGCTCAGTGAACGCGAAGGCACCACGTTCGTGAAGGGCACGCCGCTCACCGTGGTGCTCTGGGTCGCCACCGTCGGCGTACGCGTCGCTTTCAGTTTCCTCTCGGGCGCATTCGGCGTCGACCAGGCCGCGGCGTCCTCGACGATCCTGGTCACGCTGGGCGTGAGCATCGCCGCACAGAACGCCTTCACCTACTACCGCATCCAGAAGCGCGGCCTTCCGCTCACGGACCAGCCGCGCACGCGCGTCACCGCCGGCCGCTAAGCCCCACCATGCGGGCGTACATCCGCGAAGGACTCACCACCGTTGCTGGGTGCAAGAAGCCCGGCAACGGTGGTAAGTCCCGTGCGAAGGGCACGAGGTGCGCGTACAACACTTCCGCGCCAGACGGCCGCATTTCAGGATCCTTCGCGAGCGTCGCAGCGAGAAGCGCACTCAGCGCCGCCGGTACGCCGTGGACGACTGGGGGCGGCTCGTTCACCTGTTTGTCGAACACCGCGTACGCCGTCGGACCGGTGAAGACCGGCCGGCCAGTGAGCATCTCGTGCAGTACGCAACCGAGCGCGTACAGGTCGCTTCGCGGCTCCGCATGCCCGCGTTGGATCTGTTCCGGTGCCATGTACGACGGCGTGCCCAGCAGCTGGCCCGCGCGCGTGAAGCGAGCAGTGTCCGCTTCACGCAACACAGCCAGTCCGAAGTCCATTACCTTCACGCTGCCGTCCGGACACAGCATCAGGTTGGCCGGCTTCAGGTCACGATGGCACACCGCACGCGCGTGCGCCGCGGACAGCACTGCGGCCGCCTGCGCCGCGATCGCCGCTGCCCAGGGCACCGGAAGCGGACCGTGCTCGGCGATCAGATCGTCCAGCGCCACGCCCTCGACGAACTGCATGACCTGGAACAAGCGGTCATCGTGCGTGCCGAAGTCGTACAGGGTGGGCGCGCCGGGGTGGTCGAGCGTGGCGAGGATCCGCGCTTCGCGGGCGAAGCGTTCCTCCAGTTCCTCGTCGCCACCGGGCAGCCGCAGCAGCTTGATCGCGACGTTCCGGCCGAGCCGCCGGTCCAGACCGCGATGCACCGCGCCCATGCCGCCCCGGCCCAATGGCAGGTCCTCGACCTCGTAGCGGTCCGCGATGAGCATGGGCCCCCTCACAGCGCTCACCCGCCACCGGGCTTGAGCCGTCCTTCGGCAAGTGCCGCAAAGCCTAGCCGCACCAGGTCGCGGCCGATTTCCGCGGTTTGCCGCAGCGCCCGGTCGAAGCCCGCGAGCGCCTCGAACGCGCCGCCGTACACCCGCTGCGTCTCGAGCGGATGCCGAGGCACCTTGAGCCGGCGCGCGTCGATCCGGGTCGACGCACTGTGCACCGGGAAGTCGGCCGCGCGCAGGCAACCGGCGAGGAACCGCGCGTCGAGCAACTCCGGATCCACCCGGTACCGGGAGAGCGCGGGGCCAAGTCGCACTGGAGGTCCACTGTGGACGATCACCGCGCCGGTCACCGACGCGACCACGTCTCCGCTTTGGGCCAGTACCGCCGCTTCGTCCGGGGCCGCCCGGCCGGTCGGCGGGCGCCCGTTCAGCACGTCGTCGGCGGTCAGGACCGGTTCGTCGCCGTCCGCGGTGCGCGGCGGCGCGTGCGTGATCCGCAGCGCGCCCGCCTTCACGAGCTCGCCGACGGTGGTGAACACCGGTTCCCCGGCGGCCGGTTCCAGCACCGGCAACTTGATGCCGATCTCGGCGAAAAGCTTTTGTGCGGAAAGGAAAGCCTCGCCCGAATCGCTGCGGCCGCGTCGCCCGGACGGGCTGAGATCGACGTCGTCGTCGAGCAGGTCGATGATCCGCTCGCCGCTCTCCGGATCGTCCAGATATGCCTGCCAGACCTGCTCGACGGCGTCCGGCGTGGTGTCCGCGATCAGCACCGTCGCCGGCGGTTGCTGGCCGACGGCTGGCCGGGTGAGCAGCCAAAGATCGGTGCCGGACGCGAGCGTGCAGACCGCGCGCAGCGCCCCGGCCCGAAGCAGATTCGCCCGGATGCGCTTGCCGCTGCGCCTCCCCGCCGCCGCACCGGGCATCAGGATCGCCACCGTGCCACCAGGTTTCACGTGCGACAGGCAGTGCTGCACCCACGCCAGCTCGGACTCGCCGCGCGGCGGCAATCCGTACTCCCACCGGGGATCGCCGACGAGCTCCTCATGCCCCCAGCCACGCTCGTTGAACGGCGGATCGCACAGCACGACGTCCGCCTGCCGCCCGGAAAAAGCGTCCGCGCGCAACGCATCCGCCGCGTGCACCTCGGTGTCCGCGCCGTGCAGCCGCAGCCGGATGCCCGCGATCCGCGCCGCGTCCGGGTCGCTGTCCTGCCCGTTCGCGCGAGTCGCCCCAGCGGCGAGCAGCAACGACCCGAACCCGCACGCCGGGTCGAGCACCGTCGCCCCTTTCGCGCCGGTTAGCCGCACCATCAGCTCGGCGTATTCCGGCTGTGTCGTGGACAGCCGGCGGGCGTGCGCCTCGAAGTAGCGGTCGCAGAGCTGCTCGAAGGTCTCCGCCGCACCCCCGTTCACCGCGAGCCGGGTGATCAGGGTCAGCAGCTCCGGGTCGTCATCCGGCCCTTCCGCCGCGTCCGCGAGGTATTCGCCGACCGCGGCCAGCCGGGCGCCGAGGTCGAGGTCGTCGCCGAGCGCGCGCAGCCGTTGCCAGGCTTCGTCGATCGGGGCCAACTCGAACGGACGGCCCCGCCCGCGCAGCCACGCCTGTACTTCCGGCAAGGAGAACAACGGGCTGCTCGCCGTGCCTCCGACCGGCTTGGGAAAATCGTCGTGACGCCGTCGCCAGTTGCTCACCGCGGCCCGGCGCACTCCCGCCAGGCGCGCGATGTCGGCCGCACTCACCGCCGCGTCGTCTGCCATGTCCAGCACGATAGCCGACGACACCGGTTTCCATCGTTTCGCTTGTTAACCCAGTCAACCAATGGTTTCATGGGGACATGGCCACCGAGCAGACCCGGTTCACCCTGCGCTACTCCGCGGGCTCGGACCTCGGGCGACGACGTAGCAACAACGAGGACTCCGTCTACGCCAGCGGGCGGCTGCTCGTGGTGGCCGACGGCATCGGCGGCCAGCCGCACGGCGAAGTAGCCAGCTCCACCGCGGTCAGTGTGCTCGCATCGCTGGACGCCGAACTGCGCACCCTGGACCTCACGGCACAAGACCTGTCCGCGATCCTGACCGACGCCGTGCACCAAGTCTCCGCGAAACTGGCCGCGGTGGCCGAGCAGACCCCGGCCACGCAAGGAATGGGCACCACCCTGACCACGCTGCTCTTCGACGGCTCGCACTTCGCCGCCGCACACGTCGGCGACTCCCGCGGCTACCTGCTGCGCGACGGAGAACTGCAGCGCATCACCCGCGACCACACTCTGGCACAAGCTCTGGTCGAAGACGGCAGCATCAGCGCCGCCGACGCCGCCCACCACCCGCGTGGCTCACTGCTGATGAAGGCCCTGCTCAGCACCGGCTCCGCCGAACCGGACGTCTGGGAGTTCACGCCGCAGGCCGGCGACCGCTACCTGCTCTGCTCGGACGGCCTCACCGCGGGAGCCAGCGAACCGGCGATCCTCGACGTGCTGGCCGAGGGAACCCCCGAGGAAACCGTGCCGCGCCTCATCGCACTGGCCAACGAAGGCGGTGGCCCGGACAACATCACCATCGTGGTCGCCGACGTCGTCGAGGTCGCCGAAGTCTGAGCCGTTCGGGCAGGTCCGACCACCTGCGAGGAGCCGGAGAGGCATCCGGTATTCTTCCCCACGGAGGATTGGCCGAGCGGCCTAAGGCGCACGCTTGGAAAGCGTGTTGGGTTCACGCCCTCGCAGGTTCGAATCCTGTATCCTCCGCCGCAGTAACCAGCGGAAACGCCGGTCGGTCCAGCTTCGGGCCGACCGGCGTTTCCCGTCTTAGTCTCATTTTTAGTCTCATTTGACCCCGGCTAGGCCACCTTCGGCCCCTCCTCGCCTCCCTCCTTCAGCTCGGCCGGCGGAGCCCACAGCAGCCCGTTGACCCGGTGCGCGACACCGCGCCGGATGCGGTCGGTCACGTGCTGGTACCGCGCCGCCATCGCGGTGCTGGACCACCCCATGATGGCCATCACAGTCCGCTCCGGGACCTCCAGGAGCAGCAGCACCGTCGCTGCGGTGTGCCGGGCGTCGTGGAGGCGACGCTCCCCCACCTTCGCTTCCTTCAGCAGGGCTTTCCAGTGGTGGTAGTCGGTGTTCGGCACGAGGGGCTGGCCGGTCGGCTTGGTGAAGACGTACCCGTCCTCCTCCCACAGATCAGCGGCCAGCTCGCGTTCCCGGGCCTGCGCCGCCATGTGGCGCACGAGGAGCAGCGCGAGTTCCTTCGGCAGCCCGATCCACCGCTTGCCTGCCCTCGACTTCGTGGCGGCCGTTTCCTTGCGCTTCGCGACCCGCTGCGGGCAGTAGCCCGCGAACTTCCGGCCGCACGGCTCAGAGCACCCGTGCGCGTACTTCGGCCGGAGCCGGTTCCGACGCACCCCGATCTCCGGGGCGTGGTGCTCGAAACACTCCGGGCAGAACGAGACCGCATGTCCGTCGCACGGCCGGTCCCAGCCGTCCCAGTTCACATCCGACCACTGGAGCCCGAGCACTTCACCCTGCCGCAACCCAAGGGCAAGCGCGATAGCCCAACGGGCACTGTTGCGCTGCTTGTTAGCGCTCTCCAGGATGCTCTGGATCTCGTCGACCTCGTACGGTTCGGTCTCGATCTCCTCCACCTTCGGAGCGCGCGCGAGTTCCGCGGGGTTGTCCGCGATGATTTTGCGCTTCTTCGCTTCCTTAAGCGCGGTGCGGATTGTCCGGTGCACCTGGTGCACGCGGCCTGCGGAGGAACCCTCACGCATCATCTTCCGGTAGAGCTTCTCCAGGTGCTCCGCCTCCAGCTTGTCATCGGCGTGAGAACGCTGGAGCCGGTGCGCGCCGATGCCCGGGATGAGATGCACGCGGCACGCGACTTCGTACGCGTCCCAAGCATTTTCGGTGATCGTCGGTGGAGCCATGATCTCGTTCAGCCAGTGGTTCAACCACTTTTCGACTGTCCAATTTTGGCCCGCCTTGCGAACACGCCCTTCTTCGCGCTCGTTCTCCCACTCGCGGACCTTGTTCTTGACCTTGGTTTCGTCCTTCGACATGGTGTGCCGACGGTCCGGCTTCCCGTTGTCTTTCCTGCCGACGGTGACGCGGCCGTGCCAGTGCCCATCCGTCTCGCTGAAATAGACGCTGCTCGTGAAGTTCGCAGCACGGGTGCCCTCTGGGCGCTTCTTCCTCGGCATTGGGTCCCCTCTCAAGCAGCGTCTTGGATCGAGTTGCGGACAAGGGTTGCGGCGTAGTCGTCCACTGCGGACACGTGAATCCGTCGGAGACGGCCGATCTGGACTGATTCGAGCTGCCCTGTCCGGACGAGGCGGTAGGCGAATGTCCGGCCGATGCCGAGGCGTTCGGCGGCCTCTTCGACGGTCAGCAGGACCCGTGCCGGCATTGGACGCGGCGTGGGCCGAGCGGCATCGACTTCGTTGGCTGCGAGGCGTTCGGCGAGTTTGGCGAGGGTGGTGGCGAGCTGGGTGATGTCGTCGGCGGTAGCCATGGGTGGTGGAGCCCTTCGTGAGGGATGCAAACGAGTTGGTCGGTGCTGAGGGGGGTAGCCGTCCCAGCCGTCCCAAGCGTCCCGTCGCAGGTCAGCCCCGGGACGGCTTGGTCGGGTGGGACGGCTTGAGCCGTCCCAGGCTGCTGGGATGGGACGGCTGGTGCCGTCCCAGTGACGGGTGCCGTCCCGGGGCTGACCTGCGCGGGGACGCTTGGGACGGCTGGGACGGCTACCCCGCTGGGGGTGGTCAGGCGGACCGTGCGCGCCGGAGCGGTACGACCGCCGGTGACGCGTCACAGCCGTCCCGCGCGGGTTCGTCGGCGGCCTGTGCGTCGGTGAGGTCGGGGCAGTAGCGCGCCCAGGAGTCGGTGAAGTCGGCGCGGGTGTAGCCCTTGGCTTGCGGGCCGTCGTCGGGGCGGATGTTGCCGGAGCGGATGCCGTACTCGCGCAGGAGCTTGGCGAGTTTGGCGGGGGTGAGCCCGGTCGGTCCGTGCCCGCACCACGGGGCTTCCGGGTCGGCGTTGAGCCGGGCCAGGAGCTGGCCGGTGGTCAGGACCGGTGCCGCGCCGAACGCGGCGTGGCAGTCGGCCAGGAGCCGGACGGTCTCGGAGCCGTCCTCGGAGTCCACGGCGGTGAGAGCGAGGACGGCGCGACGGGCGCGGCCGGGCCAGTCGGCTCCGGCGTGGTCGGCGACGATGACGAGGGGTTCCCAGGTGTCGGCGGCGCGGTCTTCCACGGGCATCTCCGGTTCGGCGGATTCCAGGGCGGGCAGGTCGGAGCGCAGCCATTCGGCGAGCTGGTCGGCGAGGGTGCGCAGGGCGGGCCGGTCGCGGCGGTGCCGGTACGGGGCGACGGTTTCCTTCGGGGCGCGACGGCGCATCCGGGCGATGACGGCGCGGTCTTCGATGGTGTCGGGCATCGCGCCGATCCCGGCGAGGGCGGCCATCGCGAAGGTGGGGATGGACTCGACGCGGTTATTGGTGGCGTCGTAGCGCTTGGCGGGGCGGTTGCGCTGGTGCCCGGCGTTGAGCAGCCCGCGCAGGTCTTCGTTCCCGTCGGCTTTCGGGCCGAAGATGGTGTCGGCTTCGTCCACCAGGATCGTGGGCGGGTCGTTCGACACCGACCGGTAGACCGCGGCCGACGAGCTGTTGACCGTGATGAACGGGTTGTGGCAGGCGGCCTCGACGATGTCGAGCAGCCGGGACTTGCCGCACCGCTTCTCCGGGCCCCGGATCACCAGCCGCGGGGCGTGCGCCCAGGCCGGTTGGGCGTGGGTCGCAGCGATCCACAGCGTGATGGCGTCGGCGGTTTCGGGGCTGGGCAAGGACACGTAGCGGGTCAGCGCGGCACGGAGCGAGTCGAGCAGAGCCGCGCCGTCCGGTGTGGACGGTTCGGTGGTGTGCGTGGTCATGGGTGGTCCTTCCTGGCGGCGTTCAGGCTGCGACGGGTGCGGCGGCGGGGACGCGGACGGCGTGGTCGGCGAGGATCAGCTGCCCGAGGTGTTGCGCGACGGCGGGGACGACGGCGTTGCCGATCGCGCGGAGGCGGTCCACCTGGTCGGGAACCCCATCAACCAGTCGGTCCACTCGGGGTTCACGAGCCAGCCAGTCACGCGCCGCCCGCCTGAGCTGATGTGCTGGGAGGCCAGGAAGTCCTCCAGCTGCCAACGGTGATCCCCCGATTCGGCCCGGCTCCAGCAGATCCCGTGGCTGCCCATCGACGCTCGGGGGGTAGGCCAGCAGGTAGAGCCGTTCACGCGGGGTCGGTGCGCCGAAGGCCGACGCGTGTAGCAGTGCCCATTCCGCATCGAACCCGAGCGCGGCCAGGTCACCGAGGACGATGCCGAAAGCGTCGGCATCTCGAACGAGAGCTGCGACGTTCTCCACGAGGACGTAGTCGGGTCGAAGTAGGCGAACGACGGCTGCCATCGCGGGCCACATCCATCGCGGGTCGGCGATGCCGAGCATCCGCCCGGCATTGCTGAAGGGCTGGCAGGGAAAGCCGCCGGCGACGACGTGGACGCGAGGGCGAGGGCGGGAGCGCCACCAGGCGGGCGTGGTGCGGACGTCGTCATGGCGCGGGACCTCCGGGAAGTGTCGGGCGAGCACGGTGCGGCAGAACGGATCGAGTTCGACCTGGCCGACAGTCGCCAGCCCGGCGCGTTCCAGACCGAGGTCCAGACCGCCGATGCCGGCGAAGAGGGAGAGCACGTTGAGCGTGTCCATCACGCGGCCTCCTCTCGTGCGGCCCAGGCGTCGAACCGCGCCCAGGAAGCGGCGGCAGCGGCGCGGATCTGCTGCGGTGTCAGGGCGGGCCGGGCGAACGAGGCGCGGCGGCGGGCGAGTTCGGCGTAGCTGGGGGCGGCGGCGTTGGTGCGCCAGTTCCCGGCGGCGCAGACGGCGTTCGATGTCTCGCGGGCGGTGCGGCGGCGGTCCCACTCGACCCATTCGGCGAGGAGTTCCGCGACGTGCGGGCTGGCGGCCAGGTGCCGCCAGGCGGCGGCGTCGGCGACGAGAGCGCGGTAGTCGGCGAACGGGATCGTGACGGTCCGGACGGTGGTGTGCGTGGTCAAGGTGGTCCCCTTGGATAGTGACTCTGAGTGTCTGTTTTTGGGTGCGTTCGGCCAGGGCTAGGGCCGGGCGGTGTCGGCGGCTAGCCGGGGTTTGCGGGTGTTTCCGCTGGTCGGCGCGGGGTGGTCTAGGGCGCTAGAGTCCTGGTCAGAATGGCTGCGGGTGTCTAGGGGCGGGGTCTAGGTCTAGGGGCGATCCGGTCTAGGACGCGCACCGCCCCTAGCCCTGCCTCCTGGTTACTGTCGGTTGTTCTTGGCGTCGGCGAGGGCGTCGCGGGTGTAGCCGTTGCGGTTGGCTCCCCTGCCCGTCTCGGGGTCGGTGGCCCAGACCTGCTTGGGCTTGACGCCGTGCGGCTTGAGCGCGGTGGCGAGGTTCTGCGCGGTCCATCCGCCGTACTGGTTCGGGCGCAGCTCGGCCAGTCGGCCCACGATGACGTCGGACCACAGCTTGTCCTCGCCGCGGCCGAACACGGCGACGGCGTCGGCCAGGGCGTCCAGGCGGGCGGCCTCGACGTCGACCTCTTCCCCGGCGGCGTAGCCGGTGACGTTGCCGATCGCCTCCCGGCGGGCGCGGGCTCCGGCGACGATTTTCTTGGCCTCGGTGGCGTCCTTGTACACCGACTTCACGATCCTGGCGTCGTCGCCCTCACCGGCGAGGTAGCCGATGCCGAGGTCGGTACGGGCGAACATCGTCGCCCGGACGCCGTTCCTGTACTGCGAGGTTCCCAGGACCATGTCGTTTTCGGTCTGTCCCTGGACTTTCAGGCAGTAGCGCAGGATCGCGTTCGCGGAAATCCCCGTGGGCAGCGACTTCGCGTCCGGGCGCTGGGTGGCCAGGATGGTGATGATGCCCAGCGCCGGGCCGCGCTTCACGAGGTCGGTGCAGATGGACTCCAGTTCCTCGCCGTACTTCGCGTGCTCGAACCACACCTGGCACTCGTCCACCGCGACCACGATCGGCACGAGCCGCAAGTCCTTGCGGGCAGCCAGTTCCGGGGTGACCTTGTTGTCCGGGCACACCGACTCCGGCAGGCTGCGGATCACCTTGATCCGGCGGCGCATCTCCTCGCGCAGCTCCCGCATCTCCGCGACCATGCGCTCCAGATCCTCCGGTTCGTCGCCGACGCCGTAAGCGTGCGCGCACGGCGCGACGGACGCAAAGTCGCCGGTGCCCTTGAGGTCGAAGGCGTAGAGCACCGCGCGCGGGTCCAGGGCGGCGATGATGAGCAGTTCCCGCAGCGACACCGTCTTGCCCATCCGGGGCACCGCACCGATGATCATGCTGGCGAACATCAGCGTGATCTCGACCCAGCGGCCGCGCTGGTCGGTGCCGAACGGCTGGGCCTTGAACAGGTCGACCGTCGCGCCCGGCTTGGCCAGCGACCACGGCTTCTGCTTGGCCTTGGACATGTCCCGGTCCCCGACCCACAGCACCAGCCGTCCTTCGTGGACCTTCGCGTCCCCTTCCGGCCACACGCAGCCGATCTGGCGGCGCAGCGCGGAAGACAGCTCCTGCCGCTTGGCGATGACGTCGCCCGCAGTGACGCCCAGCGGGAGGTCGACGTCGGCGCGCCAGCCGTCGCCGTCGCGGGCGATCGGGTTCGGGAACTCGATGCGCTTGCCCTTCGAGATGGCTTGATTCAGCGCGCCGATGCCCAGCGAGCACAGGGCGTCCTCGATCATCGTGGACGTGAGCTTCGGCGTCTTGACGCCGTCCACCGCGCGCCCGGCGACCGGCTTGTCCGCCGGAGCGCCCCACCACCCGATGAGGGTCATCGCCGTCACCAGCACCGTCCAGTTCCAGAACGGGGTGACGTAGGTGATCGCGAGGTACACGATCGCCAGCAGGACGACCAGCCCGACCATCACCGGGGACATGCGGCGGCGCACCGCTTCGTTGCGGGCCTCGCGCAGCTTCATGTACACGTCCGCGTCGTGCTTGTCGCGGGCGTTCATCCGCACCGGCTTGGACTCCCCGTCGAACACCCAATGGTGCAACCGGCCCAGCAGACGCCCGACCGCCCCGAACGAGCGCAGGAACGCGGTCGGCACGTAGAACGGCACCCGCAGCGCGTGGAACGCGGTGGTGTGCGCGGCGTAGCGGACGACGAACCGCGCCCGGGACTTGAACTCTTCGGCCGAGGTCAGCCACTTGGCCACCAGCGGGCGCGCGGTCGCGTCCCCGGCGGTCTCCCACCACGACCGGCTCACGGCGGGCGGGTCCACCGGCACAGCCGGAGCGTCGGCGGCGTCGATGACGTCCCCGGCGCGGGCGTCGCGCTCGTCGGCGGCCTGGGCGGGGAGCTGCTCCGGGCTGCGGGCGGTGTCCGGGTGCACCGGGACGGCATGCCCGGAGCGGGTGTAGGCGACGTCCATGGCGGTGTTCGCGGCGGCGTTCGCGGACTCTTCGGCGGTGGTGTTCGCGGACGGTTCGGCGGGGGTGTTCACGGGCTGCTCTCCCTGGCGTTCGTGGTCGTGGCTGGGGAACGGGGTGTGGTCGGCGGTCGTGGACATCAGGCGGCTTCCTTCAGGTCGGTGGCGGTGGTGAGTTCGGCGGTCAGGGCGGCGGCGACGGCGGAGGAGGTGCCGCGTCCGCACTCGGTGACGCTGCGGACCCAGGCCGGGGTGACCTCGGTTCCCGGCGTCCACGCGGCGCGGGCGTCGGCCACGTAGTCGCCCAGCAGCTTGCGGCCCGCGGTCTTGGCCTTGGTCGTCTTGCGGGCGGGCTTGCTCGGCTTCCGGACCGGCTTTGCTTCTGCGGGTGCGTCAGTCGCGTGCTCTACTGGGCTGGCCAGGTCGGCCGGGACCCCGCTGGCTTGGTCTTCGCCCGCCTGCTCGGCAACTGGGGTGATTCGGCCGGCGTGGGCGTGGTGGGCGGCGGCCAGGACGGCTTCGGTGAGCTTGTCGCGCAGCACCGGCGCGGTCTCGGCGGCCAGGAACACCAGCACCGGCGGCACCGAGTGCAGCGCGACCCCGGCGACGTCGAACCGGGTCCAGGACTCCCAGGTGTTCATGACGTAGGTGGCCAGGAACGCGAACCACTTCGTCCGGTGCGCCCACACCCCGGTCGACACCTGGTAGCGGGCGGTGATCTGCTCCGCCCGCAGCACCGCCACGAGGACGAGGGACACCATCGGGTCCAGCAGCCACCCGGCGAACCAGCCCAGCGACCACACCGGCGCACCGGCGGCGGCGAACTGCTGAACGTTGACCATCGTGAACGCCAGGCCGAGGAAGATCCCCAGCCAGATCACCGCGTCCACCTGCGTGCGGACCTTCTCCACCCGCAGCGCCACCACGTCCGGGTGGTTCGCCAGCCGCCGCACCTGCGCCGCCGTCGCGGCGTCCTGGGCGAGCTTGTCCGCGTCGGTGAGCGGCGCGTGCCGCGCGTCCTGCGCAGCGAGTTCCGTGCTGGTCATCGCCGACCACCGCCCCGGGTGGTGTGCACGACCTCGGTGATCGCCATCAGCCGCACGATCGTCGCGGAGGCCAGCAGGGCGGGGACGATGAGCACGATCCAGGTGGCGGTAGTGTTGCCGATCTTCACCACCACCAGCCACTGGGCTCCGGCGATGACCAGCGTGGCCAGGATCAGCCGCAGGGTGTTGCCGGTCATGCGGGTGACCTCACGGACGCCCTTCATGCTCCGCGCTGCGGACTTGCGCCCGGCGCGCCACACGCTGAACACGCCCACCAGCGCCAGGCCGCCGAGGACCATCAGGGTTTGCGTGGACATCAGGCCACCTCCTTCCGGGAGATCAGGTCGAACAGGTCGGTTTGGTCGGGTGCCTGCCAGTCCCCGCCGCGCCACTCCGCATCGGCGGCGATGCCGTGTTCCTCGCGGATGGCGGGTTCGGTCTCGGCCAGCCAGGCGGCGCGTTCGCGCGGGGTGGCCTTGGCCCAGGTCCGGCCGTTGGCCTCGGTCCAGCGCTGAATCGCCAGCCGCTCGATCGCCAGCGGCGAGAGGTTCTTGCCGGTCATGCGGCCTCACCGCCCGACACCAGCCAGCCGAACTCGCGGGACCAGTCGATCCGGCCGGACTCGCTGCCCTCGGGCACGATCCGCTCCATCGCGTCCAGCACGCGTTCGATGTCGCTGCGGGAGAACCGGAGAATCAGCGTGCCGGTATCGCCGAACAACGTCACCGCCACCACCGGCTTGCCGTGGACGTCCGGGCAGACGTAGACATCGCCCTCGCCGGCCCCGGCGTTCACGCCATCAGCCAGCAACGTCCGCGCCAGCACCCAGTCGACCCCGTAGCCGGTCAGGGTCAGCGTGACCGCGAACGGGTCGCGGGCGTCATAGGTGAACAGCGTCGACAGCCGCCCGCCGTCGATCGCGGCCTCGCCCTTCGGGCACACGACCGCCTCCACCGCTACGACCGGCAGGCGCATCCGGTTGCGGGTGATCACGCGATCACCCCGCCAACCTCGGACACCGCGTTGCGGACCAAGCACAGCGCGGTCTCCCGCGTGCTGTCCGCGTCCTCGCACAAGTCCGCGTCCTCCAAGGCGTCGGCCATCGCGAACAGCCAGGACGAGCGGGTCGAGACGAAGTCGTTCGCCGCAGGGCACGACTTGAGCAGATCGGCGATGGCCTTGTACGCGTCCGTCACGAACGCGGACCCGGTGCCTACCATGGTGTTCCTCTCCGAACGGTCAGAAGGCTGATTGGCGAGACCCGGCGCGGCAGGCGCGTTCTTGGCGGAGTGAGCCGCCGCGCCGGGGCTGAACTGACTGGTCAGCGAATACGGGGCGGCCATCACGCGGCCTCCCCCAGCGGCTCGGCAGCCACGGCCTCGAACCGGCCCGGCACCGCCCGCAACGCCGCACCCTCCACCCGGCGACGAGCCCGGTGCGCCCGGCGGGCATCGGTGAACGAGTGCTGCACGCGGATCGCCGCGGCTTCCTCGGTGGCGGCCAGCTCCGCGTCCACCGACGCGATCAACGCGTCGATAGCCGACTCGGTCAGACCGTCCGGGCAGTAGCCCTCAACAGCGAAAACACCCTCGCCCAGCCCGTCCACAACGGCCTGCGCTTCGCGGGTGGTGACTCGTGCGGTCCTCATCGTGGGTCCCTCTCGGTTGGTGTCGTTGGCGACCACCAGAGACTCACATAGCTCTACTAGCTAAGTCAACCAAACATTGCTAGCAGACCTAGTGTGGAGACATGATTCACCTAGTTGGGCTAGCAGTGTTGGGGTTATGCTCTTCGACATGGACGAGATCGACATAGAGGACCCACGCCCGCCGTTTCAGCAGGTAGCCGCGTTTCTGCGGGCCGCGATCCTGACCGGGACCTACGCGCCGGGGGACAAGCTCCCCTCGTATGCCGACCTAGCCACCAAGTACGGAGTTGCGCCGATGACCGCCCAGAAGGCGGTCGGCATCCTGCGCGATGAGGGCCTAGTGCTGTCTCGCCAGGGCAAGGGGTCGTACGTGCGGCAACGCACGGAGCGGTCCGTTGGCCTACGACCGCATGTAGAAGCCATCTTCGACAGCGGCGGAGACGTCGCCATTGACTTCGCCGGATTCTCCGGCGAGACCCTGCACGGGGTGATCAGTGAACCGCTCGACAAGGTGCGTTCGGGCCGTCTCCAGCCGGACAGCCTGCGGATTCGCATCCTGCTACCCGACCTGTCCAAGCCACTCGGACTGCCGGCACTCGCGCCGGACGGGGAGGACTCACCAGACGTGCGGAAGCGAGCGGAACGCATCGTGCAGCGGTCCACCCAGGCCGTTGTCGAGACCGTCCAGGAGCTGGCAGCGCTCGGGCTCGTCCAGACAGCCACGGCACAGGTTCGCGTTTACCACGCTGCACCGCTGTTCAAGATGTTCCTGCTCAACCAGTCGGAGGCGTTCTTCGGCTTCTACCCGGTGCTCCAGCACTCGGTGGCCATCGCCGGACAGCCGGTCGAGATCTTCGACCCGATGGGCAAAGATGCCGTGCTGTTCCACTACGCCAAGTCCGACGACCCCGACGCGGTGGATACCCAGTACGTGGAGCAGGCACAGCGATGGTTTGACAGCGTGTGGGACTCAGTCGCGAAGGATGTGGAGCTGTAGTGGCAGACAACCTGCTCAAGGACGTCGTTGATCGCTCACAATTGGTGCTCTTTGATTTCGACGGACCAGTTTGTGATGTGTTTGCAGGAAAGCCCGCAAGCCTAATCGCCCGTCAACTCGAGAAGCACTTGAGCGAGCCAATCGACACCGACGACCCCTTAGCCGTCTTGCAGGAATCAATCCGGCACAGCCAGTCGGCCGTCGAAGCAATGGAACAGGAGCTAGTTGCAGCCGAGCGCGATGCGATCAAGTCAGCGTCAGCAACACCAGGCGGCATCGAGTCGATTGAGTCGGCACTCAAATCCGGAAGAAAAGTTGGAATTCTCAGCAACAACTCGCCTGCCGCCATCGAGGATTACCTGAATCGATTTGACCTGACAACCAGGATGGCGATCATCGTTGGTCGCATACCTTGCCGACCCGATCTAATGAAACCCAACCCGTACGGCCTCCTGCACGCACTTTCCACCACTGGCATCGCAAGCAAAGAAGCATTGCTTATTGGCGACTCCGTAACCGATATCCAGGCCGCCAAGGCCGTCGGCGCACCGGCGGTCGGCTACGTCAACAAACCAGCGAAGAAAGATAGCCTCGAAAAGGCCGGAGCATCTGCAACAGTGCGCAGCATGTTCGAAATGCGGGACGCACTCCACTAACTAGTGGCTGGCGAAATCTAACGATCGCCGCTTTGATTCTTGCCAGGCAGGTCGCCCGCCAACTCGCGAGCCTTAAAACTAAGGTAGTCATAGAACCCGCTCGACCCCACAGCCGAGGCAAGCTCGGCCTTGGCCGAGAACCTGTGCAACAAGAGGCCAAGCCACGACTCTGCGGAACGGAGGTGGACAGCACCAGACTTCGCGGCACCGATTGTCCCAGCGACGCTTTGTTGAATGCCTTGAACCGTATGACCAATCCCTTTTGCCACCACGGATTCGGCTATCTCTCGCAAGACTCCCTTCGCGGCAGCCTTTGATTCGATCTTCAGAGTTACTTCAGAATCTTCCGCAACCTGATACCACCTAATAGTCACACCTTGATGCGAGGTCGTACCGGTTCTAATTGCAGCCGCCCTCAACTCGGTCGAGTTTGCATAGTACGCCGTCCCGTTACTTCGCACCACACTGACCAGGTCCGGGTGAATGAATACATACCCCGATGGCAATACTCGACGCAGTGCGAGAATTCCGGCCGCCGCCGACATGTCGGCTTTCTCCAGCTTCTCCAATATTTCTGCCGGGGGAGCGTAATACGGAGCCAGCTCAGCGGCAAACTTGTCCGGGAGCAGCACACGGGACGCGAACTCCGTTGCCTGCGACTCATGATGCATACCTAGGAATGTTTCGCTACCGGTCGACCCCTGCGCGTCCATAGGCTTGCAATCAACAGCATTCACATGCCAGGGTATGACGACATGGCCAAGCTCGTGCGCAAGCGTGAACCGCTCCCGCCTGTAATATTGGTCGGCCTTAATAAACACTTTCGGCCTATCAAGGGGATGAGACTTCGCGCCCGACAGGATCGCAATTCCATCGCAATTGAAAGGCCAATCGCAGTACTCCAGGTCAGCAAACTCCTCCAGTAGCCCCCTTACATCAACCGGCGGCTCAAGCTGGAACCTTTCCACAAGCAGAGCAGCTATATTCGAAACCGGGTCCATTTAAATTACAGACGTCCAGTCTTCTTAAGCCACTGCACGACGCTCGCAGCCTCTGCGTCATCACCCGCCCGGGCAGCAGCCGCGACAAGGTCGCCGAGCAGCTCCGCGGTCGCGGGTGCCTCGCCAGCCTTACGGCCAGCGATGATGAAGCGGAGCGCTTCAGGGCGTTCCACCCACAGGGCGTACTCACTTTCGGTCATACCGAGGAAGTCCGAGAGGCTCATACGAGCTGCCGTTGAGGCATCAGGCGCATCATGCCAAGCATCGACCCAGTCGTCGGCATCGGTGGCCAGGGCACGACCAGCAAGGCACTCCTCGATGAAGGTGGCAGTGTCAGACATCGATCCTCCGTCCCCTGACTGCGTCGCTGATGGTCTCTCCTGTCACGGCGTCCAGGACGCCGAGGTGTCGACCGCGCCTGTTGTACACCTCGATGTGCCCGTGAAGCTCGTCCCATTCGTAGTATCGGTCACCGCGAGCATTTCGCCAACGTCTGCGCCCGTTACGTGCGCCGCATCTTTCGAGTTGATCGAGGTAGCAGGGCCTTGGCCGTGGTACACCAGCCATCAAGAATCCTGCTCCCATCTCGCGGCACACACCTGATGACCACGTCGGTCAGTACCCCGCCAGCGTTAAGCAGCGATACGAATCTGTTACAGCATCGAACGTCCGCACCGAGCTCCTGCGTACCCTGTACGGGCGTCTGGCGGCGAGACGCCGGAGCCGAACGCAGGTCTGGCCTAGTCTCACTTCTAGTCTCATTCGTACCGGGTCACCCGGGTTCCCCAACTGGCGAGCAGCGCGCTGACCTGGGGCTTCGCGACCCAAGACCCCCAGTGAACACCCGCGAGCAGACTTGGAAAGCGTGTTGGGTTCACGCCCTCGCAGGTTCGAATCCTGTATCCTCCGCCGCAGTAACAAGGCGAATGCCGGGTATCCCACGGGTGCCCGGCATTTCCCGTCTCAGTCTCATTTTTAGTCTCAGTTGACCCTGGCTGGGCCGAGAGGCGCGACGAGGCGCATGAGCCCGAGGAACACCGTCCTGAGTGAAGGTTGTCCTTTTCCGGCGAAGTGGCCACCGCAGCGTGATCGGTCCGCTACGGTGCCAGTAGGCAAGTGTCCCTAGGCTGGAAAACTGTCTGCGGGGCGGACGTAGGTCATCGGAGGGGTCGGCGCAGTGTCTCAACCTGCACAAGGGTCGGGGTGGCTCGACGGGCTGGTGTTCAACATCAATGACGCTCTCGGCGCGGGAGCGGCTGCGGGTGCCGCGATGAGCGGCGGTTCTCCGGGCGGGGGCGGCTCGCCGGGCGGCCAGGGGTTCACGATGAGCCGCGACGACGCAGCGGCCATGCTCAAGCTGGCCAAGTCCGTCCGCGCAGATTTCCGCGAGATGCGGTCTGAGGCGAACCAGCTGACTCGGCTCACGCCTCCGGCGGACGAGCCGACCAGCAACGGCTACAACCAGCGCCTGGTCAACGGCGGCGAGCCGAAGGGCGTGTTCGTCACGGGCAGAGACCAGGTCGAGCAGGAGTTCGCCTACGCCGACGAACTGGTGAAGCGGCTGGAGAAGGCGCTGGGGATCACCGAGGCGTCGGACGAGCAGGCCGGGGCGGACGTCAAGAACGCCGGCAAGCAGAGCGGGGGGTTCGCGTGATGACGCGCCGAACGCTCATGGCTGCCCTGGGCGCGGCTGCGGTTGTGTCGGCCGCCGCAGGATGCTCCGGGGGTCCGACGGCTGCTCCAGCGAGCACCACGCCAGCGTCGTCGGCTGCCGGCCTGCCACACAGCGGGGCCCCGAAGGTTGAGCACCCGTTGCCCGAGTCCGTGCTTACTGGGCAGCCCTGCCAGGACGCGCTGACCTCCGAGCAGCTCACACAGATCTTCGGCACGGCACCCCAAGGCAAGCCGGACATCCTCGCTGGAATCGGCCCGGAGTGCAAGTGGGACAACCTCGACTCCGGTGCCGGACTATCGGTCTTCTACGTGACGCAGACGCACGAAGGACTCAGCGGTTTGTATCAGAACACGAAACCGCAGGCGAAGGTGTGGCGGGAACTGCCGCCCATTCAAGGGTTTCCGGCTGTCGCGAATTCGACGTTCAGCTCGGGCACTCAGACTGGGTTCTGTCAGGTGAGCGTGGGCATCTCGGACGCGTTGACTGTCGATGCGTCGCTGACTCCCAGCGATGCGAAGCGGGCCAGTGGGGCTGATCCGTGCGAGTTGTCGGCGCGGGTGGCGGACATGGTGGTCACGAACCTGAAGCGCAAGGCGGGTGCGTGATGTCGTTCTTCGACACGGTCGGAGATGTGGCGAAAGCGGTCGGGGGCGCGCTGGAGGACGCTGCGGACTGGGTCGGGGACCGGGCCAGCGACGTGGCGCATTGGTTCGGCGACCTCTATCACGGCAACCTGGGCGACAATGCGGTCCCGGCCCCGGAGTTGGTGGCGAAGATCCTGGCCAGTCAGGGCGCGCAGAGCTGGCACCAGGGCGCGCAGCAGGCCACCCAGCTCGCGGGCAAGCACGACGAGGCCGGTGCCCGGGTGCAGCAGTTGAGCGCGGGGCTGGAGTCGGCGTGGACCGGCGGCGGGGCTGACGCTGCGCAGGCGCGGATCAGGCCGTTCGCGGACGCGACCACGGCCGCCGCGTCGACTTACACCGGCAACGGGCAGAACCTGACCGATCTCGCGCACGGGTTCGACGCGATGAAGCAGAGTCTGCAGCCGATGCCGGGTGCGCCGCCGCACAAGAACGTGTGGGACGAGGTAACCCCCTGGGACACCGACACCGAGGACCAGATCAACCAGTACAACAAGACCGCCCAAGAGAATCTCGACCGCTACCACGGTTACACCCAGCACGCCCAGACCAGCGGGCAGACGCTCGCCACCGACTACGGCCAGCTGAGCGCGTTCGACGGCGACGTGACGCTGTCCAAGCCCGGCACGAACTCGACCGGCGGCCCGGACGACCGGCACGGAACCGACAGTCGCTCCCGGTCGGGGTTCGGGCCTGCGGACACGGGCGGCGGGCCGTCGAGCGCCTTCACGCCGTCCTATCCCGGCAGTACCGGCAGCACGCCTTCCGGGCCGGGTTCGGGCGGTCACGTGCCGACGTATCAGCCGCCGAACCAGCCGGTGGGAGCCGGGTCGGGCGACGGCACGACTGCAGCGGGATGGACGCCGCCGGACCTGAGCCGGAGCACCGGACCGGGCGCGGGCTGGGTTCCCTCGCCCTCGATCCCCGGTGGGGGCGGGACGGGCGGCGGGAACTCGTGGTCGCCGGGTGTGGCCGGCGGGTTCGGCCCGACCGGCGGATTCGGCAGCGGCGGCGGGGCGTTCGAGTCCGGTGGCGGCGCGGGTACGGGCGGTCGCGGCGGGAGCGCTGCGGGACGGCTGGGCGGAGGAGCGGGCACCGGCGGTGCTGCCGAGGGCGCCGAGGGCGCGGCGGGTCGTGGCTCGTCGGCAGCCGGGGCGAGGGGCGCGGCGGGGTCGCGCGGCGGGGCCGGGATGGGCGGCATGGGTGCCGGGGGCGGCAAGGGCAAAGGCGAGGAAGACAAGGAACACCAGCGGAAATACCTGCTGGAAGACGATTCCGCGTTCGACCTCGTCGACGACGAGGACGGCCGGCTGCGCGACCCGCGCACCGGGCTCCCGCCCACACCCCCGACCATCGGCGGCTGAGGCGCGCCGATGACGATCCTCGACCGGCCGGTGCGCATCCCGCGCCCGGCGTTCTTCGTCGCGTGGAACCACGCCGGCGGGGGCACGCTGCCCGCCGTGGTCGACCCGGACGACACCTACACGACCGCCGAATTCTCTCGCGAGCTGGAACAACGCACGATGTCCCGGTTCGAGGGTTTGCGGTTGGCCACCCCGGACGGACGGCTGACCCCGGGATTCCAGGCCACGTTGGAACTGCTCGCCGCACCCGAGCGGGAGCTGTACGCCTGGACCGCGTTCGTCCACCGACCCGGCGACAACGGCGCGGTGTTCGTCGCCTCCGCGGGCCGCGACGCCGTCCGGCTGATCACCGACCACCACTCGATCCAACTCGACCCGATCCCGCCACGCGAACTCGCGGCGAGCCTGGTCGACACCCTGCCCGACTACCCGCCCGCCCGGATCGGCCACCTGCGGGTGCCGATGGCCTACCTCGACGGCCGCGACGCCGACCCGCTCTCCGAAGACTCCACTCAAGCCGACCAGATGCGGCACCTGACCCGCGCCGAACGCGCCGCCGTGCACAAGCTCTACGCCGCCGTCAGACCCAACGGCGACCGCATCCGCAGCACCCCGCTGACCGTCTACGACCTCACCCGAAACGGCCGGCTCCTCGCCTTCACCAGCACCGACACCAACGGCAGCGAAGAAGCCCTCATGCGGCCCGGCAACCGCACCACCCTCATCGACGCCCTCGATCTGACTCTCCGGGGGCTCGCCTGACGACAACCGGAGGTGACTCGGTGCTGGCCCGGTCTCCGTCGCCCCGGGTCACCGGGGTTGCCCGGCCGACGTGCTCGGAAAACGCCCCACGGGTGCCTGGAATTTCCCGTCTCCGGCGCGATTCGCGCCCTACACTTCGACCCGTCATTCGCTGACCGTTGGGGGGCCGCGATGAGCGGGAGCAGGGTGTTGGTGGCCGGAGCGAGCATCGCCGGGCCGGCGCTGGCGCATTGGCTGCGCCGGCGCGGGGCCGAGGTGACCGTCGTGGAGCGGGCGCCCAGATTGCGGCCCGGCGGCCAAGCGGTGGACGCGCGCGGGGTGACCAAGGAAGTCATCCGGCGGATGGGGCTGGAATCGGCGGTGCGCGCGGCGTGCACCGGCACCGCTGGCGCGCACACCGTCGACGCCGACGGCAACGTCGTGGAGACCTTCCGCGCGGAGGACAACGCCGGAGACGGATTCATCGCGGACATCGAGATCCTGCGCGGAGACCTGTCCCAGGTCCTCTACGACGACACCCGGAACGGAGTCGAATACTTCTTCGGCGACCAGATCGCCGGACTCGCCCAGGACGCGGACGGGGTCGACGTGCGGCTCGAGAGCGGCGAACGGCGCCGGTTCGACCTGGTGGTCGGAGCGGACGGGCTGCATTCGTCGTTGCGCGCGATGGCCTTCGGGCCGCGCGAACGGTTCCTCCGCCACCTCGGGCTGGTGCTGGCCTTTTACAGCGTGCCCAACGAGTTCGGCCTGGACCGCTGGCTGCTCGAATACCAGGAACCGGAGTCCGGGCGCGCGGCCGCGCTGCGGCCGATCCGGGACGCGACCCGGGCGATGGCCATGTTCACCTTCCCGGCCGCCGGTTTCGACGTCGACTACCGCGACGTCGAAGGACAGAAGCGGCTGCTGCGCGCCCAACTGGCCGGACTCGGCTGGCTGGCCCCGCGCATCCTCGAGCACCTGGACGATACCCCGGACTTCTACCTCGACCAGGTCGCCCAGGTGGCGATGGAGCGCTGGTCGGACGGACGGGTGGGGTTGATCGGCGACGCGGCATTCAGCTCGTCGCCGATGTCCGGGCAGGGCACCGGGCTGGCGCTGGTCGGCGCCTACCTGCTGGCCGGAGAACTGGCCGCCGCCGAGTGGGAGCCCGCGGCTGGGTTCGCGCGGTACGAGACGCGGATGCGCCCGTTCGTCGAGGCCAACCAGGAGATCGGCCGGTTGCACGCGCGGATGCGCGCGGGCGCAGAACCGCACGAGGAGCCCGACATGGCAGCGCTCACCGCGCTGGTCGAGCGCGCTCTCAACGGCATCGAGCTGCCCGAGTACGCCGGAGTACCCGACTCCGCGCGGCTCTAACCAGCGGAAAGCCCTTGTCCGGCAACGGGAATACCCGGCTCCGCCCCGCTGGCCGGACGAAAACGAAGTTGCCCGGCGCTGGCAGAATTCCGCCCATGGACCACAGCGCAGCGCGAGAATTCGCCGACCACTGGGCGCGGGCGTGGAACGCCCGCGATCTGGACACCCTGATGACGCACTTCGCCGAGGACGTCGTCTTCCGGTCGCCGGTGGCGATCCAGGTGCTCGGCGGCGACGGCATCATCCGCGGCAAAGCGGCGCTGCGCGCGTACTGGGCCGAGGGCCTGCGCCGGATTCCCGATCTGCGCTTCGAAGTCCTCGGCGTCTACGTCGGGCTCAGCTCTTTGGTCATCAACTACCGCAACCAGAAGGGCGGTCTGGTCAACGAAGTCCTGATCTTCGACGGGCCGCTCGTCGTCGAGGGCTACGGCACTTATCTCGGCGACGACCCGAACCCGGCGGGTGCCCGCTAGGCAACGGAACCGGCGGCCGTGCGCGGGGCAAGCCCCCGAACGGCGAGAAAGACGGTAGCTGTCCGCAACCGGCGGCCGGACCGGCGGGGCTGGGATCGGCCGAACAGCTCTACCCGCTAGGCTTCGCCGCGGACTTGTTCGTACCCGTTCGGAGAGGTTTCCCGGTGTCACGAATACCGTTTTGACTCCGGTGGCGGATGATCGCGCGCACCTGAAGAACCCGCAGGTCAACAGGCTGAAACACGGGTCTTCGAAGCCTCTTGCGCGCCGCCGGAAGCCGCCGCCTGACTGGCCCCGGACTGCCGATCGCGTCCGGGGCCTTGTCGATTCTCCCGTTCCCACTTACTTACCGAAGACACGTGATCACGCTAAGTTTGTACGTGGTCGTTTCCAGCCCATGACGCACCGAGGAGTCCGCCCCCATGGCCGGAGTGGAAGAAATCCGCGCTGGTATCGCGCTCGCGAACGAGAAGGCGTCCGCGAGCATCGCCGCGCTGCAGCAAGCGGCCAGCGCGCTTGAGGAAGCGCAACTGTCGCTGCAGCAGGCGACCCAAGGCAGCAGCCAGCACGAGGTTAACCAGGCGCACGGCCTGCTCGCCGAGGCGCTGCACGGGATCAGCGGCATGCAGAGCACCATCCAGGCCGGCATCTCGTCGGCCGATTCCTACTCGGCCCGGCTCTAGCGCCTATGTCGGGACTCGCCGAAATCCACCAGTTGCTCACCGCCGTGCGAGCGGGCGTCGGCGACGGGCGGGCGCACGCCGAGCAGGCCAGGACGCTGCTCGGCGACGCCCGGCGCGCCCTTGTCGACGCGCAGGCCAAGGCCGACCCGTGGCTGCCCGTGCAGCTGGCGCAAGCCGACGAGGAACTGGACCGTCTCTTCATCCGCCTAGCCGCCGCCGACGATCTCGTGGGCGGATACCAGTCACGTCTGTAGGAACCAAATGGCCAGCAAGGCAGCCGAGCAACGCAACCGGGTACAGACCGCACTGGACCGGGTCCGGCAACAGATCGGGCTCGTCCTCGGCGCCGCCGCGGGCGCGCGCGAAACGGCCGAGGCCGAAGTTGCCCGGCTGGCGCTGGAACAGGAGATCGTCCGGGTCGGCATGGACCACGCCGACCCGGCGCAGCAGACCGAGTGGGCCCGGCATCCGGCCGCGCACGAGGTGTTCGCCCGGCTCGGCGGCACCCGCGCCGCCTACTACACCGACTGGAGCGCCGGGCCCGGCGCGCTGCGCGACCTGGTCGCCGCGTACGCGCCAGGCCCGGCCGGCCGGCCGCCCGCGGACTGGCTCGGGCGGGTCGGGTCGAGCCGGGGAATCACCGCGCCGCAGCTGTGGCGCGTCGGTTCGGCGACCACGGCCGGGCGCGACATCAGCCGCACCTTCGACGTAGCGGTGCCGCTGCTGGACGAATCGCACCTGGCTATCACCTCGGCGCCGAAGACCCGCCCGATCGTCGACGGGATCGTGCAGGGTCTGCTGATGCGGGTGCTGTCGACGTTCGAGCCGGGCGCGGTGAAAATCCACCTGTGGGACGTCGGCCAGCTGACCGCGATCCTGCCCGACCTGTACCCGCTCAGCCGCACCAGCGCGCTGTCGCTGTATGACCCGACCCGGTTGGAGGACCTGCTCGACGAGCTGGCCGGGCACATCCGCCGGATCCACGCCACCGGGATGCAGGCCGGCCACACTTCGTTGCGGGAGCTGCGAAAAGCCACCCAGCAGCGGCTCGAGCCGTACCGGATCGCGGTGCTCTACGGCAACGGCGAGACCCTCGAACCGGAACGCGCGCGCGACCTCAAGCGGGTCGCCAGCGGCGCGCTCGCGGCCGGGATCAGCCTGATCCTGGTCGACGTGCCGACCGCGGTCAGCGCGTCCATCGAAACGCTCAGCCTGCTGGACGAGCGCCGCGCGGTCAGCAGCATGACCGGCACCGACCTGGTGGTGGACCTGGATCCGCCGATGCCGTCCGGGCAGGTCATCCGCGCCGCCAACCACATCGCCGAAGCGCTGATCGCCAGGCAGGGCGGTCCGCGCTCGTTCGCCGACCTGATGCCGACCGAGGTCGGGCAGGAAAGCTCCGCGCGCGAACTGCGCGCGCCGATCGGGTTCCATGAGGGCGAAGCCGTCGAAGTGGTGATCGGCGACGCGAGCCCGCACGCGCTGATCGGCGGTCCGAGCGGTTCGGGCAAAACGAACTTCCTGTACGCGCTGCTCGGCAGCCTGGCGGCGCGGTACACGCCGGACGAGCTGGCGTTGTACCTGCTGGACTTCAAGGAAGGCGTCTCGTTCGCCGGTCTCGCGCCCGGGCGCAAGGACTCCAGTTGGCTGCCGCACGCGAAACTGGTCGGCGTCAATGTGAACACCGACCGCGAGTTCGGCTTGGCGCTGCTGCGGTTCCTCGCCGACGAGCTGCGCCGCCGTTCGGCCGCGGCGAAGGAGCACGAGGTCACCAACCTGGCCGACCTGCGCGAACAGGATCCGGGTGGGCACTGGCCGCGGATCGTCGCGGTGATCGACGAGTTCCAGTATCTGTTCGCCGGCCGCGACCAGGTCACCGCGCAGGCGACCCAGCTGCTCGAAGACATCGCGCGGCGAGGTCGTTCGCAGGGCATCCACCTGGTGCTGGCCAGCCAGGACGTGGCCGGCATCGAAGCGTTCTGGGGCAAGCCGGCCGTGTTCGAGCAGTGCACGCTGCGGATCGCGATGCCGAAGGCGCGCCGGGTGCTGTCGGAGACGAACAACGCAGCGGTGTCCGCGCCGAAGTGGCACGCGGTGATCAACCACGATTCCGGCGTGGCGCACGGGAACCAGCTGGCGCACGTGCCGGACTCGAGCAGCAACAACGTGTTCGTGGAGCTGCAGAAGGACCTGTGGGAGCGCTATTCCGGCCGGTTCCCCCGGCCTCGGCTGTTCGACGGCGCGCATTCGCCGGTACTGGAACAGTTCCCGGCGTTCGTGGAGCTCAAGCCGAGCCCGCAGCCGCGGGCGATCCTGGGCCAGTCGATCGACGTCACCGAGGCGGCGTGCGGCGTCGAACTGCCGCGGGTGCCCGGCCGGAACGTCGCCGTGCTCGGCGGCGCGACCGCGGAAGCGCTGTCCATAATGGACTCCGCAGCCCGGTCGCTGGCCCGCCAGCTGGCGCCCGGTGAGGTCAAGTTCTTGCTGCACTGCCCGATCGAAGCGAGTTCGGCGGCGGTGCTGGACCTGAAAGAACGGCTGGTCGCCGAAGGCCACGACGCGACGCTGGTCGAAGACCTCTCCCCGGCGCTGGAGTCGGTCGTCGAATCGATGACGCCGCATATCCTGCTGCTGTACGGGGTCGACGCGGCGTTGCCTTCGCTGGAGGCCAAGGCGGTCGGACAGCTGAAGAGCGGCCTCGACCACCTGCGCACGTTGCTCAAGAACGGTCCGGCGCACGGCATCCACACCATCGGCTGGTGGCGCAGCGTAGCCCGGCTCAAGGACACCCTCGGCTTCGGCGGCACCGACGACATCGGCACCTGGGCCGCGCTGGACGTACAGGGCAACGACCTGTCGCCGTTCGCCGCCGGCCAGGTCGTGCACTGGTCGCCGCGGCCGGGCCGGGCGTTGTTCTTCGACCGCACCACGCACGGCGCGCCGGAAGTCATCATCCCGTTCCAGCGACCGGAAACCGAGCCGACCGCGGGAGGCCCGCAATGACCGCCGAGAACGCCAGCGCCGCGTTGCGGTACAAAGAGATCGTGGGCCTCGCCCGCGGTTCGGCGGAAAACCTGCGTGCCTGGGAACTCGCCCGGGCGGACGAGATCGAACGGCAGCTGGCGGACGCGCATGCCGCCCTCGCCGCCGCACAGGCGCAGGAAGAGAAAATGCGCGAACGTGCGAACCGGTGGTGGAAGATGGCGCTGCACAACGTCGCGCGGCTGAATTTCGTCGAGGCGCTGGACGATCCGCAGCCGGTGACGACCGCGCGGCCGCAGTATCTGGAGAGGTACCTGGAAGAGGTCAAGCCCAGCTATCAGGAGCTGGTACAGGCCGTACTGGGGCTCGGCTGGCGCGCAAAACGCTGAAAAGCCGTGAAGGGAACATTCACGGACTCTGAGTCTGTGAATGTTCCCTTCACGGTCCACTCGCTATGCCGTGCGGCCCAGGAACTTGTCGAGCTGGTCCAGCAGGTCGTAACCCCAGTCCTGCAGCGCGTTCCCGCTCGACGGGCGGAACCGCACCACCTGCGGGTCGTGGTCGCTCGCCTGGTCGGCGAACTCCGCGTTGATGTGCACCACGTCGTAATCGACGCCGCGCGGGGCGGCCGAGGCCAGGATGTGGTCCAGCACCTGCGACTGACCCTCGAACACGTAGCTGTACCGCTCAGCCGGCGGCAGTGTCGAGATGAGGTCCTTCAGCTGCCCGCCCGCGGTCAGCTTCGCCAGCGCGGGCGAGAACTGGTAGTCGTTCAGGTCGCCGGCGACCACGACGTTGGCGCGCGGGTCCGCGGTGAGCAGCTGCGACACGAATCCCTGCAGCACAGTCGCCTGCTTTTGGCGCTGTACCTCGGAGCTGCGCGTCGGCGGCTGGTAGCGGCCGTGCGTCGGCTGGTCGCCGCCCTTGGAGTTGAAGTGGTTGGCGATCACGAACACGGTGCGGCCGCGGAACACGAACTCTCCGGCCAGCGGCTTGCGGCTGTCCTGCCACGCGTCGTTGCCCGGGTCGACCCGGCCAGGCGACTGCGTCAGGTGCGCCTTGCCGTGGTCGGACAGCACGCCGACCGACGCTGTCGGGCTGCCGCCCGGCCGGTCCACGAAGGACACCCGAGCCGGGTTGAACAGGAAACCGACCCGGATGTTGCCGCCCGGCTGGCCGCCGTCCTTGTCGTTGACCGGGTCGATCTGCCGCCACTGGTAGCGCGGGCCACCGGCGGCGACGATCGCGTCGGTGAACTTCTTCAGCGTCGCGTCGGCGTCCACAACGCCGTCGTTGGTCGCCCCGTCGTTGTCCTGAATCTCTTCCAGCGTAACGACATCCGGCGTCGCGAGGTTGTCGACGATGCCGTGCGCGAGCTGCGCGTACTTGGTGTCCGAATCGGACGGCGCGAGATTCTCGACGTTGTAGGTCGCCACCGACAGCTCGCCGGGCCGCTGCTTGCGAGTGGTTTCCCGCTGCAGCTTGTTGTCCTTCGCCGCACCGAGCTTGGTCGCGAGCAGCGTGTAGCCGCCGTAGCTGCTGTACTCCACCGGACCCGAAGTGACGCCGGTCAGGACGTCGCCGGTGTTGACCTTCGGGGCCGCCTGCTCGGCGGATGGGATGATCGACTGTACCTTCAGCACCCCGGTGTTGACCTTGTCGTAGCCGAGGTACACAGTGCCGCCGCGCGGCGTCGGGTTCTGGTTCGGCTTCGTCGTCACATACAGCTCGCCGTACTTGTTGCTCGGGCCGACCACGCGCGCGTCGGAGATCTGGACGATCTCGCTTTCGTGCGATTCCCAGAAGTCCAGCGCGTACTTCGACGGCTCCAGCGGCAGCGGTTCGATATTGCCGCCCGCGTTCGGGGCCAGCACATCCGGCACCTGGTCCGCGGTCAGCACGGTCGGGGCGGGCAGCGGGTTCCCGTGCGAGCCGACCGTCCACTGTGCACTGGCCAGCTCGGTCAGCGACTGATAGTTGGAAGTCGCCGGCGCGTCCGGGTAGTACTCCTTGACCGTGCCCTGCGCGGTGATCGCGTCGCCGGCGGCCACCGCCGGGGTGGTGGAGCCGGTGAACACGAACAGGCCCTCGCTGGTACGCGGGTCGCTGTCCGGCTTCGGGTCGGTCATCCAGAACCCGCGCGCCGAGCCGAAGCCACGCACCGCGGTGACGATGCCGGTGACGTCCTCGACTTTTTTGTCCTTGTACGGCGAGATCCGCGTGGTGCCCTGGATGCCGTGGATCTTCGCGGGCAGGCCCGGTTCGCCGGGCTGGGTGCCGGTGGTCTCGCCCTTGGTGTTGGTGGGCGTCGGGTCGCCGACCGTGAAGTCCGCGGCGTTGTCGTCGGTGTCGGCGAGCGAGGCGGCGCGGGCGACCGAGGTCGAGTTGCCCGGTGCGGCCGCCGAATTGCCCTCGCGAACAACGGCTCCGCCGAAGCCGACCAGATCCCTGACCCGGCTGTCAGCCGCGCAGTCCGCGGCAGTCTTGCAGGTCAGCGGCGCACTGTCGGACACGAGCGCGACCGTGCCGGCGGTCGCCGCCATCGCGATCGTCCCGGTCGCGTCCGGGGTCGGCAGTGCGACCGTGCCGCCGCTGCCCTTCGCCTCGGCGATCAGGTAGCGGCCGTTGGGCGCGACCGAACCAGTCAGCTTCGTGACCTGCCAGGTGCTCGACGCGCTCGCGGAGGCGGGCAGGTACTGGATGCTGTAGCCGTCGAGCGCGAGCGCGGTGCTGCCGCGGTTGGCGAGTTCGACGAAGTCGTTGGTCAGCGTGGCACCCGAATTGCCGCCGCCGCCGTAAACCTCCGCGATCAGCGCGTCCGCGCTCGGCGCCGCCGATGCGGGGACAGCGCCGCCCAGCATCAGCGCGACAGCGGACACCGCGATCGCACCCTTGGTCAATGTTCTTCCACCGGTGCTGCGGCCCCCAGTGGAACGACGGGATATGGTCACCCTCAGTCCCCTCTACAAGTCAACGGTCGAGGCATCGTCCCCCGAACAAGCGACGCAGAGGAAGACGAACGGGCAACGATTCGTGACTAGCTGGCGGGATTTCCTCCTTTGGACGGGTTGACGCGATTGATCACTCTTGTTCTCGGTGGCGATGTCAACCTGCAGGGCCGGGCGGACCCGGACGCCGCGTTTCGCCCGCTGACCTCGCTGCTCACCGGTGCCGACGTGCGGTTCGTAAACCTGGAAGGGCCGCTGTCCGGTTCGAATGGCCTGGACATCCCGCACAAGCCGAACTGGCGGCACTCCTCGCCGGAGATGGTCGCCGCGCTGACCGCCGCCGAGATCGACGTGGTCTCGGTGGCCAACAACGTGACCTATCCGCCGGCCGCCGCGATGGCCAGTCTCGGCGTACTGGACCGGGCCGGGATCGCGCACTGCGGAGCGGGCGCGAACCTCGCCGAGGCGCACGCACCGGCGATCCTCGAACGCAACGGCAGCCGGATCGCTTTCCTCGCCTACACGTCGCTGTGCTGGCCGGTGGGGCAGGAAGCGCTGGCTGACTCTCCCGGCGTCGCCGCCGCGGGCGCGCACACGTCGTACCAACCGGATCCGCGGGTGCTGGACGTCCCCGGCCGCCCTCCGCGTGTGCGCACCACGCCGGTGCCCGCCGACCTGGAACTCCTGATCGCCGACATCCGCCGGGCTCGCGCCGAAGCCGACCACGTCGCGGTGTCCATGCACTGGGGCTTCGCCGGTGAGGAACTGGCCGAGTACCAGGTGACCTACGCGCACGCGATCATCGAGGCGGGCGCGGATCTGGTCGTCGGCCACGGCCCGCATACCGTGCAGGCGGTGGAGGTCTACCGCGGCCGTCCGATCTTCTACAGCCTGGGCAACCTGGTCTTCGACTGGCCCGCGATGCGCGGCCGGCATCTGGACGGACTGCTCGTCGGCTGCGCGCTCGGCGAGCGGATCCGGGTCGAATTGGTGCCAGTTCGCCGCGACGAAGACAACGAATGCGTACCGTTGACCGGAGCCGAAGCCGATGAGGCGCTGAGCCGGGTCGCCCGCCTCTCCGCGCAGCGCGACACGAAGGTGACGGTGCGCGACGGCATCGCTACGGTGGAGGGACTCCGCGGCTAGCTCGTCCTCGCCGGCGTCACCCGGACGGCGCATCTGCCTTAAATGCAGCTCAAGACCGGGGTCAGCCGGTACCCGGCGGGAGTACTTTACCGATGAGCACAGCGAATGTGGCCTAGACCACTTTCGCACCGCTCACGGGTCGCACCGCGTGGGGAGAGGCGACACGGTCACATGGGGGTTGACCGTGATCGAATGCGCGCCGGTGCCACCACCGGGAAGAAGCCGCGGGCGCGGGAATTTCCGCATTCACCCGCGACCGCGGCTCCACGGTTTTGCCCCGGGGAACGCCTCGCGAGTGGCGGGGCAGGCACCGCCTTGCCCGCGCGGGGAGCGCGGAAGGGAGGAAGGCGGAGCGCCTCGCCACTCGCGAGCAGGTTTTGCGTCCACTGAGGACAGCTCACGGAAAACCCGGACTCGCTCCATGAGCCCCGTGCTGGGCTCGTCGCCGGAATCCAAATCCCGCGAGTGCCCTTCAGCGCACGGAGCTGCTCAGCAGGGTCGATCCCCTACGATCGCGACGCGTTCGGCGATCCGGACGTGCGGGTGATAGTCGTTCACCGCGTAGTGCTGGGTCGCCCGATTGTCCCAGAACGCGACCGAATCCCGCTCCCAGCGGAAACGCACCTGGAACTCCGGCGTATGCGCCTGCAGGAACAGATACCGCAGCAGCCGGTCGCTCTCCGCACGCGCCAGGCCGACGATGTGCGTGGTGAATGCCTGGTTCACGAACAGCGTGCGCCGCCCGGTCTCCGGATGCGTGCGCACCACCGGGTGCTCGACCGGCGGGTACGCGTCCTGCCAGCCGGCCAGCAGCTCCGGGTCGGTGAACCGGGCGAAGCCGGGAACGAAGTCGTGCACCGCGGTCAGCCCGTCGATCCGCGCGCGGACCTCGGCGGGCAGGTTGTCGTACGCGGCGGCCATGTCCGCCCACATCGTGTCGCCGCCGATCGGCGGGACCTCGACCAGCCGCAGCACCGAGCCGAGCGCCGGGTTCGGCCGCCAGGTGACGTCGGTGTGCCAGATGTTTTCGTACCCGGGCATCCCGGCGGTGCGGGTAAACCGCACGACCTGGTCGTGCTCGCCCTGCGGGATGAACGGGTTGGTCTCCAGCTCGCCCCAGTTCGCGGCGAACGCGCGCTGCTGCTGCGAGGTGATGCGCTGGTCGCGGAAGAACAGCACCTTCCACTCCAGCAGTGCGCGGTTGAGTTCCTCCCGCAGCCGCGGCGTGACCGGCTCGGCGAGGTCGACCCCGGACAGCTCGGCCCCGATGAGCCGGCCGAGCGGGCGAAGGCGAAAAAGTTCGTAGGGCCGGTCGTCTCGGTCGGGAAGGACCCGCGGTCCTTCGAATATTCCGTCGTCCGGCGTGGTGGCTGAGCGCAGGCGGGCAGGCAAGCCCACAGACATGGCGGTACTCCCGGGAAAGAGGCGGATGGGGCGGTGGAATCGCCTACGCGGGAGGAGAGCCGAGCCGGCCGCGGCGCAGCAGCAGGGCGGCGATGCCCTCGTTGGTGCTGCGTGCTTCCCGGATCCCTGGCATAGCGCTGATTGTGCGCACCCGCGTGCTCACGGTCAAGGATCGCCATGATGTGGAATCGTGCCCACCCGGCCGAGTGACCGGTGCCGCCCCGATGGGGTTAGATCTGGTGCAGAGGGTGCTGAGCCGCGGTTCGCGCCCTCCCGGAAGCGGAGGTCCCGATGGCAGGTTCGACGAGCGAGCGGCTCACCGCCGCCGCGGATGCGCTCGACCGGGCGGCTGTCGACGCGGACCAGGCAGCGGGCCGGTTCGCACAGGCGCGGCTGGAGTCGACGCCGTGGGGAATTTCCGCGCCCGCCCGGGAAATCGCCGCCCAGTGGGAGGCCGCGCTGGCCGCCCGGGACGTCGACGCCCGGATGCTCGGCGATGCCACGTCCGAACTCGCCGGGCTGCTGCGGATCGCCGCGCAGCGCTGCCACCAGCCGCCGACGATCGCGACGGCGCTGCTCAGTTGATGCCGTTCCTGCACCCGGCGCTGGACAAGGCGGCCGCCGGGCTGGCGTCGTTGGGCACCGCTGCCGCTGGGATCCGTGCCCCGGACCCGATCGCCGCGCTGCGCCAGCTGGACTGTTCGCCGCAGTCCATCCGCGAATCCGCCCGCACCCTCTCCAGCGGCCGCGACGTGCTCGTGATGGCCCGGCTGGAGTTCGAGCGCGGCGCGCACCGCGCGGAACGCAAGTGGGGCGGCGAGCCGGCCGCCCAGTTCCGGGGCAGCGCCGACGAACTCGACGCGCACTACCGGCAGGCCGCCGAAGCCGCCGCCCGCACCGCCGCGGTCGGCTTCGATCTGGCTGAACTGCTGGACCGGCTGGCGAATCAGACCTCCGCACAAGTGCTGCGGATCGCCGAGGCCGCCGCACCGGCCATCGAGGCGTCGCTGACCGGCGACCGATCGGCCGACCAGGCGGTGCGGGAGGCGTGCGCCGCCATCGCCGAGGCAGTCACCCGCGGACTCGCCGCGATCGGCGAAGCGACGACGTTCCTGGAGCCGTTCGGAGTCCCGGTTCTGCCGGAGTGAACAGCAGGAACGGAACGCTGAGCAGGCACAACACAGCCACCGCGCCAATCGCGATCCGCGTCCCGGCGAGCGCCGCCACCGCGCCTCCGGCCGCGATGAACAGCGGCCACGCCAGCCGTCCTCCGACCGACCACGCGCCGACCACCCGCGCCATCATGTCCGGCCGGGTGACGTCCATCCGGTGCGCGCCGAACAGCGGGTTGAAGATCCCGGCGGCGAACAGCAGACAGGTGTCGCAGGTCAGGAAGACCAGCATCCCCCAGGGGCCGGGACCGACGAACGGGATCGGCAGCAGCCACGGCGTCCGCCCGAGGCCCGCCCAGAACAGCGTCCGGCGCGGCCCGAACCGGTTCGACAAGCGCGGCGCGAGCCACGAGCCCGCCACGCCGCCGAGGCACGGCAGGCCGACCAGCAGGCCGTACTGCCACGGCCGGTAACCCAGTTCGTCCAGCATGAACACGACTTCCAACGGCGACGCGGCCAGCACCGCAGCCCCGAACAGCACCGCGTTGCCGAACAACAGCGCCAGCTCGCGGTGGCCGAGCAGGTACCGCCAACCGGCGACCAGGTCCGGCCCGATCCGACCGGCCCCGCCCCGCTCTGGTGGCGGCGGTTCCGGCCACTGGATCGACCGGACGAAAAGCGCCGACGCCACATAGGAAATCGCGTCGCACAGCATGGTCAGGCCAGGCCCGGCGGCGGACACGAGCAGCCCGCCGAGCGGCGGTCCGCCCGCGTTGACGAGCCAGTTGGCGGATTCGAGCTGGCTTGCCGCCGCCGTGCGCTGGTCCTTCGCGACCAGCGCACGCAGGTGCGCACCAGCCGCCGCGGTGAACGTGACCAGCGCGACCGTCGACACCACGCTCACCGCGTATAACTGCGGCAAAGTGACCATATTCAACGCAATCGTGAGCGGAACGCTTGCCAGCGCCAGAAATCGCAACACATCCGCGGCCATCATCACTGGCCGTTTCGCCCGGAACTCCACCGCCGCGCCGACCGGCAGCGAAAGCAACGCTCCAGCGAGCCGCGGTGCCGCGGCAAGCAACGACACCTGTGCCGCGTCGGCGTGCAGCACCAGAATCGCGACCAGCGGGATCGCCCCGGTCCCGATCGCACTGCCCGCCGTACTGGTTGTGGCGGCCCACCACAGCTTGCGAAAATCCGGCCCGAGTCCCCCACCCATCCGGCTTACCCTAGTGGGCAGAACTCGTTATGGAGAAAGGACTTCTACCCCAACCGGGTGGCGGAGACGAAACCGCCGCGGGTGATCTCCAAGGGTTCCCGGCCATAGTTGACCGCCAGCTCCGCGACGGTGACCGTCTCCGGCGCCCAGCCGTGCGCGGTCAGCCATTCCGGGGCGTCGCCGCCAAGACCGCCGCGCCACAACGCGGTAACCGCGCAGCCGATGTCGCGCGCCTTCTCCAGCAGACCGTCCTGGTCGCCGTCCGGCCGATGTTCGAACGAGATCCGACTGCCCAGTGCGGACAATTCCGTGATCGTCGTGAGCAACCGCTCCGCCTCCTCCCGGCTGAGGTAGACGAGCAGCCCTTCGGCGAGCCACACCGTCGGCTGTTCCCGGTCGAATCCGGCTTCGGTCAACGCGGCCGCCCAGTCGCCGCGCAGATCCGCCGGAACCTCCGTGCGCGCACACCGGGGCCGCGCGCCCTGCTTGGCCAGCACGGAATCCTTGAACGCCAGCACTTCCGGCAGATCGACCTCGAACACCCGCGCACCGTCCGGCCAGTCGAGCCGGAACGCGCGAGCGTCGAGCCCAGCCGCGATGAGCACGGTCTGCCTCCCGCCCGCGACGAAATCGTCGAAGAACCGGGTGCGGACCGCGACCTGCTGAGCGAACACCACACCGAGGCCGCGCTGCCGCTCCTGATCACCGGCGAGCACGTCGCGGCCGGCGTCGAGGAAAGCGCCGGCATAGGGATCGTCGAACAATCGGTCCGGCCGGCTGCTCTCCAACGCGCGCAGTGCCGCGACCCCGACTGCGGTCTTGCCGACTGGCGGAAGATTCATGAACCCCAGCGTAGGACCGTCACCAATGCTTCGGCATCGCTTCTTGGACCGCCTCGACCCAGCTGCGGGATCGCGTCGGCGGATCCGGTGCCAAAAAACACCAGCCGCGCGTAGAGGTACAAAGGTGCTCCTCCGGGGACGCCGGAGGAAGAACGAACGAACCCCGGCTGGAGTGCCCAGCCGGGGTTCGTCGCGAGCGGTGGCGGTGGGATTTGAACCCACGGACGGGATTAACCGTCACACGATTTCGAGTCGTGCTCCTTCGGCCGCTCGGACACGCCACCGCCGAGAACAATACCGGACCCCCCTCCCGGCTCGCGGCGGGGGTGCGCCGGGCTAGCCCTCGGCCTGCCTGCGGTCCGCGAAGTACGCCTCGAGCAGGGCCGCGCACTCCTCCTCGAGCACGCCGCCGCTGACTTCCGGACGATGGTTGAGCCGCCGGTCGCGCACGACGTCCCAGAGCGACGACACCGCGCCCGTCTTCGGCTCCCATGCCCCGAACACCAGCCGGCTGATGCGGGCGAGGACGAGCGCGCCGGCGCACATCGTGCACGGCTCCACGGTGACCGCGAGCGTGCAGCCTTCGAGCCGCCAGCCGTCGCCGAACTCGCGGGCCGCCGCGCGCAGCGCGAGGATCTCCGCGTGCGCCGTCGGGTCGGCCAGCTCGACCCGCGCGTTGCGGGCCGCGGCGAGCGGGCGGCCATCCGGGTCGAAGACGACCGCGCCGATGGGCACGTCGGCACCGGGGGCGCGGGCCGCGTTCAATGCGGCCCGCACGGCCTCGGTGTCGTCCGGCCGTCTCAGAGCGTATCCAGCAGTTTCGAGTACTCGGCGTCGAAGCCGCAGCGCTGGGCGATCATCTGGAGCTGTTCGTCCGGGTACAGGTCGACCTCGCCGACGATCACCTCCAGCTCCCCGCCCGGCAGGCCGAGGTCGGCCAGGATGTCGAGGTCGCCCTCCGGCCACACCGCGTCGTCGTCCTCGTCCGGGGGATCGACGCGCAGCACGTCGAGGACATCCGCCGCGATGTCGTAGTCGAGCGCCGCCGCGGCGTCCGACAGCAACAGCGAGGGTCCCCGAGGGCTGGGCCGGACGATCACGAAGAACTCGTCGTCGACGGCCAACAGGCCGAATGCCGCCCCGGTCGAGCGGAGTTTCCCCAGCTCGGTGATCGCCGCGTCCAATTCCGTAAGCGCCGAGGAATCAAGCGCACTGCACCGCCACCGACCGTCCTCACGGACCACCGCTATCGCGAAGCCCGTGACCGGCTCTTGCACCGCCATGCGCACACCGTATTCCGCCTCGCGGAGGAACGCACGCACGGTGCGCCTGAAGCGTGCGAGGTGCCACTATCGAGCCATGACCGGACCCACCGATCTCCCCACCCTGCCCGGCCAGCGACACGCCGGGCTGCTCGACGCCGCACGGCAGCTGCAAGACCGCACCGTGGAGCTTCGCCGCACCGTGCATCGGCACCCTGAGCAGGGCCTGCAGCTGCCGAAGACCCAAGCCGCGATCCGCGCCGCACTGGCCGATCTGCCGATCGAACTGACCGACGGCCGCACCACCACGGCGCTCACCGGCGTACTCCACGGCTCCCGTCCAGGCCCGGCGGTGCTGTTGCGCGCCGATATGGACGCGCTGCCGCTCGACGAGGACACCGGACTGGAGTTCGCGTCCGAAGTCGACGGTTCGATGCACGCCTGCGGGCACGACACGCACGTCGCGATGCTCGCCTCGGCGGCCCGGCTGCTCGCATCCCGGGTGGACGATCTCGCCGGCTCCGTAGTGTTCATGTTCCAGCCGGGCGAAGAGGGTTACCACGGCGCACGGCACATGATCCACGAAGGAGTGCTGGACGCGGCTGGCACGCGCGTGACGAGCGCCTTCGGCCTGCACACGATCGCCAACAGCCCGAGCGGCGTCCTGCAGGTGCGGCCCGGCCCGATGATGGCGTCGGCGGACACGTTCAGCGTCGAGGTCACCGGCCGCGGCGGCCATGGCGCCGCCCCGCACGACGCGATCGACCCGGTGCCCGCCGCCGCGGCGATGGTCGGCGCGCTGCAGACGATGGTGTCCCGCCGAATTAGCGTGTTCGACCCGGCGGTGGTCTCGGTGACCCGCATCGCGGCCGGCACGACGACGAACATCATCCCGGAGACGGCGGTGCTCGAGGGGACCATTCGCACCTTGTCGGACGCGACGCGAGCGTTCGTGCGCGAGGAACTGCCGAAGGTCTGCGAGGCGGTCGCGGCGGCGCACGGGTGCCGGGTGTCGGCCGGAGTGGACCCGGGGTACCCGCCGACCGTGAACGACGCGGCGGTGGCCGCGCGCGTGCTGTCGCTCGGCGCGGAGCTGCTGGGGGCGGAGAACGTCGAGGAATTGTCCGCGCCGATCATGGGAGCGGAAGATTTTTCCTATGTGCTGCAAAGGGTTCCGGGCGCGTTCGCATTCCTTGGCGCGCGCGAGCCAGGCGCGGATCCGGCGACGACCGAGGACAACCACTCCAACCGGGTCCGTTTCCACGAACCGGCGATGGCGGCTGGCGTGGCGATGTACGCGGCGTTCGCTTTGGACGCGCTGCGGGGCTGATCACCTGGCGAGGAAAACCAATTCGCGACCAGGCCGGTCAGCGGCATCTCGGACGTCCAGCACCCGGTAGCCCTGCTCGTGCAGGCTGACAACGATCTCGTCCTGGCTTCGGAATCGGATCGTGGAATCCGAAGCCAGGATGGTGTTGTCGGTTAGAAAGGTGTACCGGAAGCGGAACGAGACCAGTGGGAGCCGCACCTCGGTGACTTCGCGGCGTTCCTCCACCTCACCGACCCCGGGCACGTCGAGGACGCGGACGGACTCACCCCAGCTTTCCCAGGCGCGGAACTCCGGCCGGCGGGTCTCGAACACCAGATGTCCGCCGGGCCGCAGCGCCGCCCGGATTCCGCGCAGCGTGGCGGCCCATTCCTCGTCGGTCAGGAACACCTGTGCGACGTTCCCGGTCATGACGGCAAGGTCTGCGTCCAGCTCGGGCAAAGTCGTCGCGTCTCCGTGCCGCCAAGTCACCCGGGCGTCTTTGGCCCGCGCTACGGCGAGCGACGCCTCCGCTGGATCCACCGCTACGACAGTGCGCCCGGACTCGGCCAGCAGGACTGCCAGGCAGCCCGTTCCGCAGCCGACGTCCAGCACCTTGCAGGCCCCCAACTCGTCCGCGATGCGGAGGTACGCGGCCAGGTCTCGGCGATCGCCGTCGAACGCGTCGTAGATCCGCGCTAGTCGAGGGTGAGCGAAGATCGCGTCCGGCATCCGCCCAGATTATCCCGCGCGCCCAGCTTCCACCTGCCGTTTTCTCCGGCATCAGGACACTCATCCGATAAAGCGGGACAAGTGTCCTGGCGCCTCGTGTTACCCTCCACCTCGTCGAGACATCATATATCAGATCGGATCTGCTCGTGGCCTTCGAGAAACAGCGCCGGCGACTCGCCGGCGTGGTAGCGATCCCGGTAACCCCGTTCACCGCAGCCGGCGACGTGGACGCCGAGACCTACGAGCGGCTCGTCGAACGGCTCGTGTTGAACGGCGTCGAGGTCGTCACTCCGAACGGCAACACCGGCGAGTTCTACGCGCTCGAAGAACAAGAGACGCGACAGTGCCTCGAACTCACCACGAAGGCCGCACGCGAAGCGAGCGTGCTCGCTGGCGTCGGACATGACGTGCGTACGGCTGCGAAGGCGGCGAAGCACGCGAGTGCCAACGGTGCGGACATGGTGATGATCCACCAGCCAGTGCATCCGTACGTGTCGCGCGCGGGCTGGATCGACTACCACCGCGCTATAGCGGACGAAGTGCCCGATCTCGGGGTCGTCCTGTACGTGCGCAACCCCGCCATCGAAGGCGAAGACCTGGCGCAGCTCGCCGAGGCAGCGCCGAACGTCATCGGCGTGAAGTACGCCGTGCCGGACCCAGTGCGCTTCCGCACTGTCGCGCGAGACGCTGGGTACGAGCGCTTCGTCTGGATCGCGGGCCTCGCCGAACTGTCCGCCCCTGGTTACTTCGCCGTCGGCGCGACCGGTTTCACGTCCGGCCTGGTGAACGTCGCCCCGCGACTCTCGCTCGACTTCTTCCGCCGCCTGCGCAGCCACGATTTCGCCGGCGCGATGGAGATCTGGGATCGGATCCGTCCGTTCGAGCAGATGCGCGCCGCGGAAAGCAACGCGAACAACGTCAGCGTGGTCAAGGACGCGCTTTCTCAGCTCGGCCTGTGCCGCCCCGACGTCCGGCCGCCGAGCCGGTTGCTGACCGCCGCCGAGCGGGAGCGGTTGCACGACATCGTGTCTTGCTGGGGACTCGACTGACGCCTCCCGAAAGACCAGCTCAACCGGCGTGTGGCCGAGGTTACTCGCGCGTTAAGAACGCATCAGCAGTACCGGCGGAAGCGTCAGGGGGACGTTTCTGGGGCGTTCCGGGCACACGGCGGCGCCGTGTGCTGGCGATGTTCGGCACGATCGACATCGCCCGGAGGTAACCGTGACGCTCAGCGAGCTGCTCCCGAGTCTCGGCTGCGAGGCCGCCGACCATCTCGAACCGGGCCTGTGGCCGCAAGGCACGACACTCGGCGAAGGTGGCGAGCTCCTCTTCGCCGGCGCGCCGGTCAGCCACCTGGCCGCGCGCTTCGGCACACCTGCCTACCTCCTCGATGAGGCACAGGTGCGCGAGACCGCGCGTGCGTACCGTCGCGCACTGCCGGAAGCAGACGTCGCATTCGCGAGCAAGGCGCTCTGTACGCGCGCAGTATTGCGCTGGGTCGCCGAAGAAGGACTGTCGCTCGACACTTGCTCGGCAGGCGAGATCGCCGTCGCGCGCGCCGTCGGCTTCCCTGCGGAGCGCATTCTGCTGCACGGCAATGCGAAGACACCTGAAGACCTGAAGGCCGCCCTCGAGTACGGCGTCGACCGCATCGTGCTCGACTCGCTGGACGAAGTCGAACAGCTCGGCGCGCTCGCACAAGGCGCGCAGCGCGTCCTGATTCGCGTGACGCCTGGCGTAAGCGGCAACACGCACGCTGCGATCACTACCGGCACCGAAGGGCAGAAGTTCGGCTTCTCGCTGCGCGCCGACGTACGCGACAACGTCGACCGTGCTGTCGCGGCGGTACTTTCACAGCCAAGCCTGCGACTGAGCGGCCTGCACTGCCACATCGGGTCGCAAGTGTCGCGCGTGGACCGTTACGAAGAAGCCGCGCGTCGGATGGTCGAAGTCCTTGTCCGCGTACGCGATCAGTACGGCATCACCTTGCGCGAGCTAGACCTCGGAGGTGGGCACGCCGTCCCGTACGTCGACCGTGATGCGTCCTTCGACCTAGGCGGCTACGCGCGACGGCTACGCGTCGCGCTCGGGTACGAATGCTCTTCGCACGATTTTCCCCTGCCGCGACTGATAATCGAACCCGGCCGCGCGATCGTAGGACCGGCCGGGATCACCGTGTACCGCGTATGCGCGGTCAAACGTGGCGCGCGCACTTTCGTCGCTGTCGATGGCGGCATGAGCGATAACCCGCGCCCGGGGTTGTACGGCGCGCGCTATACCGCGCGTCTCGTTGGCCGTCGCACGAAGGCAGCGCGTACGCCGATGACAGTGGTCGGCCGACACTGCGAGTCCGGCGATGTCCTCGCAGACGTCTGTCTTCCCGACGACATCCACGTAGGTGATCTGCTGGCCGTTCCGTGCACTGGCGCATACCACCATTCCCTTGCCTCGAACTACAATCTGGTCGGGCGTCCCCCTTTGGTAGGAGTCCGAAACGGGCACGCGACGCTCCTTGTCCCCCGAGAGACTGAAGAAGATCTTTTGCGCCGCTGTTAGCGTTACGCTTGTTGCGAGAGTTCGCCCGCACTCGGGAGGAAAACCCATGAAACTTCGCAAAGTGTTGCGCAGCAAGGTAATTGCCATCTTCATGACGGCCGCGACGACACTGTCCGCCGGCGTCGCCGTGGCCGCGCCGGGAAGCGCGCTCGCTTCCGGACTGGCCAAACTGACTGGCCCGGACGGGGTCATCGGCGCGATCGGCATGGCACGCAAAGGAAACGACGCGGAGTACGCCAGATCAGGGTTCGGCGACTACTTCGCCAAGGCTCCGCCCGATCCGCACGCGAAGTTCCGGATCGGCAGCAATACCAAGGCCTTCGTCAGCGTCGTACTGCTCCAGCTGGAAGCCGAACGCAAGCTGTCCTTGAACGACACCGTCGACAAATGGCTGCCCGGTGTCGTCGCGAAGAACGGCAACGACGGCACCAAGATCACCCTCCGGCAACTGCTCAACCACACCAGCGGCCTGCCGGACTACCTCGCCGGCCAGTTCGCTCAGGGCTACTCCGCCAACCTGAACCCGAATGAACCGTACGTACCACGGCACCTGGTCAACGCCGCCCTGGCGAACAAGCCGACCGCTGCACCCGGCACCGCCTGGCACTACTCGAACACCAACTACGTGCTGGCCGGAATGGTGATCCAGGCGGCCACCGGAAACCCGCCTGCCGTCGAGGTCGCGCACCGCATCATCACCCCGCTCGGACTGTCCGACACCACGTTCCCGACCAGTGACCCGACACTGCCGGCACCGCGGCTCAACGGCTACTTCCACGTGCACGGCTCGACATCGCCGGTCCGCGACGTCACCTCGTCCAACGTGCAGACCACCGGTTCCGCCGGCGCCATGGTGTCCACTGTAGATGATCTGGCGGACTTCGAACGCGCACTGTTCGCCGGCAAGCTGCTGCCGCCGGCACAACAAGAGGAGCTGGAGACGACCGTGCCGATGGGCCACGACCCCGCGGCCGGCCGATACGGTCTCGGCGTCGGCCAGACGCAGACCCCGTGCGGCCCGGTCTGGACGCACACCGGGGCCGTGCTCGGCTACGAAAGCACCTGGCTCAGCAGCCCGGACGGCGAGCGCCAGGTGGTCGTCGCGGACAACGAATACAGCCTGACGCTCAACCCGGCCGTAACGGAGGATCTGTTCGCGCAGCCGGTGGCCGCCTACTGCGCGCTGCCGAAGACGTAAGGAACTACCGGTAGCTCTCGATCACCTCGCCGTCGCGCGCGACCACGCCGCGCGTCAGGCGACGTCCCGCGAAGAAGTCACGGCACACGCGTTGCGCCGCGAACATCAACGGGAACCCGACGAGGATCGCCACGACCCCAATCACCGCGACGCCACCGATGCCGAACACAGTCGTCTCCCCGGCATCCGGCTTCGCGTACGCGATGACGGCGAGCACGAGGATCGCCAAGAAGAACATTCCGCCGGCGAAGGGCAGCAGTCCACGCATCACGAAGTTCCGCACGCTGGAAAGCAGCGTCCGGCGAAACACCCAGACGCACGCGAGCGCCGTCACCGTGAACTCGATCGCGATCGTCAGTCCGACCGCGTCCACCGAATCCGCCAGCACGTTCTTGCTCCACAACGCCAGCAGTACGTAGAGCAGGAGCGACAGCAGCCCGAACACCCAGGTAGTCACGGAAGGCGTCTGGTATTTCGGGTGCACCTTGGCGAACACCTTCGGCAGCGCGCCGTGCGTTGCCATGGACAGCGTGGTGCGCGCGGCGGGCATGATCGTCGCCTGGCTGGTGGCCGCGCCGGAGGTCAGAACCGACACGATCATCAACAACCCGATGACCTTGCCGAACCCGGATGTCCCGAACACCGCGCCGCCCAGTCCGGCCAGCACGTCCTCCGCGTTCGCCTCGTTGGCCAGCCCGATCCCCTGGCTGCCGACCCCGGCGAACGCGAGTGCCGCGACGGTCACCAGAAGGTAATTGAGCACCAGCAGGACGGTCGAGAGGATAGCGGCCCGCCCCGGCGCGTGCCGCGGGTCCGTCGACTCCTCGTTCACCGACAGCGAGCTCTCCCAGCCCCAGTAGATGAAGACCGCCAGCAGCACCGCCGAAACCGCTGGCCCGAGGCCGACTCCGCTCGGCCAGAGCCAGTCCCAGCTCGGTTTGGCGGATTGCAGGCCCGCAGTGCCGTGGTAGACGTGCGAGAGGGCGACGACGGAGAAGATCACCAGGACGGCGAGTTCGATGCCGAGGAGGATCCACTGGACACGGGCGGAGACCTCGATGCCGCGATAGCAGAGCCAGCACAGCGCGAGCAGCCACGCGCCCCCGATCGCGGTCGTCACCGCCCGGTCGTTCGCCAAGTCGTCCAAGCCGAACAGCAGGAGGGTGTACCGGCCGGTCAGCGCGGACTGGCTGCTCATCACCAGCAGCTGCGCGACCAGCACGACCCACCCGGTCATCCAGCCGACCCGGCTGCCGAACGCCCGGGTGGCCCAGGTGAAGTTGGTCCCGCAGTCCGGTTCGGCGGCGTTCAGCTCGCGGAACGCGAACGCCACGAACAGCACCGGCACGAACGACAGCAGAACGAAAGCGGCTGCCTTGAACCCGGTTCCGGCAAGCACGATGAACCCGAGCGTCGCGGCGATCGAATAGGCGGGGGCGGTCGACGACATGCCGATGACCGTCGACGACACCATGCCCAGTGCGTGCGAACGGAGCCCCTTGGCCGGCACCACAGGCGCGGCGACGGCTTCGGTCATGGAATATTCCTCCCTACTGGCGGCGGCCCGAGACCGTACCCCGCCATTGCCCGAACAGGGCATTCGGCGTGCGCGAACACACCGGCTCCGCCATCCGGCGAAGAAACCGGGAAAGGGGCTCCTGCTCTAGCGCTCGGGCCGATACGCTGCGCGTCTGACGAATCACATGCCGAAACACAGGGAGGGACGGCATGGGTGACGAAAACCGTACGAAAATCGAGGAAGCGCGTGCGCCGAGAACGCTCGACGGGACCGACCGGACGCTCATCGCGTTGTTGCAGGAAGACGGCAGGGCATCGTTCACCGCACTGGCCAAGGCGGTAGGTCTTTCGGAGGGCGCGGTACGGCAGCGGGTCCAGCGGCTGCTCCGCGAGGAAATGGTGCAGATAGTCGCCGTGACCGCACCAGAACACGTCGACCTGACGCGGAGGGCGATGGTCGGCATCACGGTGGACGGTGACGTCCGAGAGGTAGCCCAGCAACTGGCCAAGGTCGGCGACGTGCATCAGGTCGCCCTGTGCTCAGGCCGCTTCGACCTCCTGGCCGAAGTCCTGTGCCGCGACGACGACCACTTGCTGACCGTGCTGGGCGACGAGGTCCGGCCGATCGCGGGAGTGGTGTCGACGGAGTTGTTCGTGTACCTGAAGCTGGCCAAGCAGGACTACTCCTGGGGCAGGTTGACCGCCTGAACCGCAGGCCGAGCCGGGGCCGGCCCGGGCTGGCCGGGGTCTCGGCGTGCGTGCGCGACGGGCTTTCGCGGCGACCTCGGGAGTCGAATCGAGGCAAGCTTCGCGTCAGCGTGGGCCTGATTCGAGGCAGACTTCGCAACAGCGTAGGTCTGGATTCGAGGCAAGTCGGGGCCGGTCCAGGCTGCGTCCCGGACCGGCCCTGAGCCAGGTGCCGACCAGCCACACCCGGGGTTCCGACGAACCCCGATTTCGTCGATCTCGGGTTCGCGCCGAAGGCTGGCCCCGCATAGGTGCAGACCAGGGTCCACGCCGCCGGGCATGGGGCATTGGCCGGGAAGTTCCACCCGCGCCAATGCCCGCCCTCGCCATTCCGGCTGCGCCGCCTCCAACCACGTACCCGCTGTCACAATCCGACGGTTCTCACCCGACGATTAGCCCGATGGGCTCCCAGCCCCGCCTCACCAGGCCACCCCGCGCCAGCACTGCCTCGACTCGCGCCGAGCTTCCTGGTTTGGCTCCCGAGGCCGATCAGCCCAGCAGAAACTCCCGCGGTGCCAACGGCCGGTCGACGATCCGAACTTCGCCGATCTCGCCGTAGAAGCTGCGTTCCACCTTGCCGCCGTAGGACGAAGCGCCGACCAGCCAATTGCCGCCCGGGTTCGCCAGGCCGTTCGCCGGCGTCTTCGGGTTGCGCAGGAGCGGGCAGCCGTCGACGTACAGGGTGCTGCGCGAGGCGTCGTTGACGACCGCGACGTGCCACCACTTCGCCAGCGGGAGTTCGTGTCCCCAGTTGGTCGAGATTCGATCCTGGTTCAACGGGAACACTGCCCACTGCAGCTCGGCACCGTCGGAAAGGCTGAGCGTCGCGGCCGATTCGTCTGGGTCGTCGCCAGTCTTCCCGGCCATTCGGCCGCTGCCCAGCCGCGCGAAGATGCCGCACCAGCCGTGGTTGCCGTCGCGGAAGTCGTCCGGCAGGCGAATGAACGCCTCGAAGGTGTAGCCGCGCTGGAAGGTCAGGCTGTTCATCGGCGCGTTGTCGACCGTCTGCAGGTACGCACCGCGATTGGGATTGCGGGCACCGTCGAATCGGAGGCTCGCGTGCGACGGCTGACGGAGCGCGAAGTCCGCCGAGTAGGTCAGCGCGGCGGCCCCGCTGCCCGGCACGGTCACACGGCGCAGGTCGTTGCCCCTGCCAGTGAGGTCCTTGACCAGCGCGTTGTCCGGCACCGGAGTCCCTGCCCGTCCCCCCTCGAACCGCCAGTAAGCGACGGTGCCCGGCACCAGTTGCGGCTTCACCGGCCGGGCCGGCGGCACCGGAATCGGCGCGAAGCCGGCGAACCGCTGGTCGAAGTCGATGTCGATGCTGAAGTAGTCGACGTCGGTGCTGCGCTCGGCCTCGATGCGCTGCAGCTCGCTGAGATCGCGCTTGCCGTCGAGCCACGGCGAGAAGGTGCGGACGTCGATCACCCCGCGAGCGACGTCGAACTGGTACAGCCGGATCATGCCGCTGCCGCCGTAGTAGCGGTCCTGGTAGTTCGTGATGTGCAGGTGCACGTCGTGCCCGGCGGCGTTGCGCTTGACCATCCGGGCCGGCGGCCAGTAGTGCCCGTTGAGGGTGAGGAAGATCTGGTCGCTCTCGTTGACGAAGTCGTCCCAGACGTGCTGGCCGAAGTCCGACAGGAACGCCTTGCCCTGATCGTCGCCGTAGACCAGGTCGTGAATGGTCAGGATCGCGGGCAGGTGCGGATGCTGTGCGAGCACCTGCTTGGCCCACGCGAACCCGCCCGCGGACGGCCGCCAGTCCATCGCCAGCACCAGCCATTCCCGGCCGGCGGCACGGAACACGTGGTAGGTGTTGTACCCGTCCTTGGACGCGCCGCGGAACGTCGGCGAGTTCCGCTGCCGTTGCGGCCCGAACGCGTCCAGGTACGGCGTCCGGCCTCGCTGATCGTCGGTGGAGCCGTTGACGTCGTGGTTGCCCGCCAGCGTGCTGTACGGGAACCGCGCCCAGTCGAGCCGCTGGAACGACCTGCTGATGCCCGCGAACTCCTGCGCCTGCCCGTTCTGCGTGAGGTCGCCGAGATGCGCGAGAAAGACAACGTTGTCGGAACGCGCGTGCTCCAGTACATACGACAGCGAAGCGTCCACCGGAGCCGAGTCGCCCCGATCCTCGTCGAAGAGGTACTGGGTGTCCGGCATGACCGCGATCGTGAACCGCGGGCTGTCACCGTCCGGCCGTTGCGCAACCACGGGATCCGCCGCGGCGACCCCGTTCAGGCCAGGAAGAGCGGACACCGCCGCGCCCGCGCCGAGAAGGCCGGCACCACGCAGGAAGTTCCGCCGGGAAGAGTCAGTCACGAGCCAGGAAGCTACGTGGCGATCCCGACCGCTGCGGCAACGACTGCCGACGGCTTGATGAACACCTTTACTGGTATGGAGTTTTTGTCCGATGCCTGACAAACGCCGATCTGGTCATACGCCGTTCAGTGATCATCTCGTCGCAGCCGGTCGCCGGCGAGCAGCCCCGGCGCGATGAACCACAGCAGCCCGAAGAGCAGCAGCGCGAGCCCGCCGATCAGGCCCATCGCGACCGGCCCGTAGACGACCTTCGCGATGAGCCCGACGGTCACCGTGATCGCACCCGCCAAACATCCGAACCCGACCAGCACCACGCGGTTGCCGACGCGCAGGATCTCCCCCCGTTGCCCGGACCGGAACAGCACCCGGTGCCAGGCCGCAGGCGCCATCAGCAACGCCGTTGACGCGACCGTGAGCAGGACTGCCAGCAGGTGCAGCGCCTTCTCGAACCCGCTGGCTTCACGGAACGGAGTCGTGAAGACCACCGCGAGCAGAAACCCGAACAGGATCTGCACACCCGCCTGCGCGACCCGCAACTCCTGCAGCAGCTCGCCGACGTTCCGCTGCAGCATCTGGCTCCGCGTCTCGCTGCCCACCGCGACCTCCCGGCCCGTCTCCGTGTCGCTGCCCAATCCGCTGCCGCCCTCCGGCTTCGCACCAGGGCCCAACCGGATCTCGCGGTCCGGCTCGGCGTCACGATCCAACTTGGTGTCACGGTGCAGCGCGGTGTCACGGTCCGGCTCGGTGTCACGGCCTGGCACACCGTCACCGCCCGGCCCGCTACCGCGATTCGAACGACCGCGGCCGCGATCGCCCGGACCACCATCACGTCCCGGCTCAGCACCGCAGTCTGGCCCAGCACGACCGCCCGCCCTCGACGCGCGGGCACCCGCCCGCGTGGTGCCGAAGCCAACGGCGCCGCTCGCGTTGTACGACAGATCGGATAAATCGGGTACGTCGGGCATGACAGGCTCCACCGGTGGTCGCCGAAGCATCGCCGTCGGAATCCGACGGTGCCACGCTGCGAAGTACCCAACGCGCCCGCAGCCGAAAACCCGGGCCATCAACCCGACGCCGGATCCGCCTGGCCAAGCCGGGGCGCGCACCTCTCCCGATCCGCTCCCATGCAGGGCTGCCGAACCCGGAATCCGGCCCCTCCCGCGTTCAGCGACACCCACGGCGTCGCGTGGTCAAAGACGTTCCATCCGCCCCCTCCTCGGGTGTCTTCCCGGTTGCTTGCCCAAGATTCCCTTACCCAGCACCCGTCGTCGGCTCGTCCGCGTCAGTCCTCACCGGCCTCTGTGTCCGCCGCAGCCGCTAGCGGACGGCAGCTCTGCCTGCACCTCGACTTCCGGCCTCAACGACACCTGCGTCAGAATCCCCAGGATTTCTCCGGCACGATCCGGATGCGGACCGAGTAGTCGGCATCGAACGCGGCGGCGTCGGGGTATCCGATGCCGGCGTACCTTCGCTGATACTTGCCCAGGTACCCGGGTGCCTCGGAGGCCTTGGCCTCGTCCACGTGCGCCCGCCCGTTGACGACGATGATGCTCCCGCCTTGATCATTGCTGTTCAAATGGAAGCTGACTTCAGGGTTGGCGGCGATGTGCCGCAGCTTCGCGGTGTCCGGCTTGCTGAACACCAAGATGTCTTCGCCGTCGAGGACAGACCACACCGGACGTGGCGCGGGTCGGCCTTTCGGCGTGACAGTGCTGAGCCATGCGACGGATTCGCCAGCGCGGTCAATGAGTTTGGAGTCGTGGGTGTAGGTCATGATCGCTGCCTCCTCGGTAGGCGTCCAAGGTAACCACGAGGCACCGACAGTTTCGCGCGGCTTTTCCGTCCGGCCGCGTCGGCCGGACGTTTCCCACGCCCGACCATCGAGAGAATTCTTCTGCTACAGCAAGGGAAAACCCCGATCCGGAGAACTTTCCTTCGCCGGATCGGGGGACATCCCGAAGATCAGCGCGACGCGACAAGCTTGGCGTATCGCGCACCCGCGGCCAAGAGGATCAGCCCGGCTCCGAGGAACGCGCCCACCCGAGCCAATCCGTCCAGCGCCGCGAGGTCGAACAGCACCAGCTTGGCCACTGCCGCGGCGACCAGCACCAGGCCGGTGATCCGCAATGCGATCACTTCGATCCCGCGCAGGAGAAGGACAAAGGCCGCCACGGTCCACGAAACCGTCACAAGCGTGTGCCCGACCAGGAATCCCGCACGGCCCGGAATGACCAGCATGGCCGCGGCAAGCACCAGCCCAGCGGCGCCGTAGAGCGCGCCCAAGCCCGCGGGCAGCCACGGAGCAAGGCTGGCCGACTTCACCACGTCGAGCCGAATTGCCGCCCACGGCAAAGCGATCGCCGCAGCGAGAAGCAGCGCGGCCGCCGTCAGCGCCGTGAGCAGAACAGCGGTCGAATGGGCCCGTGCGACCAGCAACATGACTGGGTTGAGGTCCGAACCGATCGCGAGCAGGCCGCCGATCACTGCGAAGCCAAGGGAACCACCCAGCACGTAACGATTTCGCGTGAACTTCGCGGCAAACGCGAGCGCCACCGCTTCCCCGAGCAGGATCGATCCGCCGTCGAATTCGGTGAGGGTCGCTTGCATTGCGGCGACGAGGCCGGCGATACCCGCGACGGTCCCCGCGTTCCCTCGCACGATGGGCCACGTCACGAGCAGCACGACAGCCGTTCCCCCCGCCAGGAACACCGATTCCGGCTTCGGCAGCAGCAGCGCGTAGACCAGGATCGGCAGCGGAGCGAGCGCGAGGACCGACAAGGCGTATGGTTCATTATCGTTTCGTCGCAACGTGATCAGCGCAGTCCCAGCGCTGACGACTCCGGTCGCGATGATCGCCGGAATCGTCAAGGTGCGCAGCCCGATCCCGATCAGTGCCGCTGTCAAGGGCGGGATCGCCGCGGTAAACGAAAGTGGCCACCACGCCCGTCGGAGGTGGACAGGAACCGTGGCGATCTGGATCATGAGAAGGAACGTCACGAGCTCATCCGTGAAGCCCCACGTGATCATGGGCGCACACACTCCGCAAGCACCCACCACGGCATTCGCCAGCAGAGGGGATTCCCATTTGACCGCAAGCAGAACACCGCCCACCGCGATCGCCAGGCCGACCGCGATTCCGGCGGGCACCGGGAGGAAGTCGTACAAGGAGGTGGCAGCGATCGTGTCCAGGTAAAGCGTCGCGATGCCGGTAGCGGCAAGGGCGAACGCACCGGTGCGCGCGGCCGGTTTGCGATGAAGCCACGCACCCGTCGCCACGAGGATCCCGCCGAACGCGGCACCGACGGCCACCCGCGGCAGCGGTCCCAGCCAACCGCGTTGAATGGCGAGAATCAGCAGCAGCACAACGCCAAGCAGCGTCACCGCACCACCGACCCAAGCGAGCAGCCGCGAACCGGCACCTTCCCGGCTCAGCCGCTCGCGGAGGGTGGGCGCGGGGACGTAAGGCTGCGGGTAAGGCGCGGCGGGATGCGGCAGCGGATAGCCGGTTGGCGGCTGAGTTTCCGGTCCTGCTCCGGCAGCAGGTGGGGCATAGCCCGGGTAGCCGGCGACGGGCTGGTCGTACGCCCGTTGCTCGGCTGCAGCCTGGCTTGCGTCCGGGTGCTCAGCCACAGCTCCGGCGGCGCTTTGCTGCCCGGTCCACTGGCCGGTGCCCGGCTGCTCGGCGACGGGACGCCCATCGTCGAACTGCCCGGCAGCCGACTGCCCGACACCCGGGTGAGGCTTCGACGGGTGGGGCGCGGCGGCCGGGTGCGGCATGGGGTACGGCGTTCCGTACGGGTAGTAGCCCGGGCGGAACGGAGGTCCATACACAGCTGGGTAGCCCGGGTACGGGCCGACGCCTGGCGCAGCAGGGTAGCCCGGCGCGGTCGCCTGACCCGGCGCGGACGGATAGCCCGGCGCGACTGGCTGGCCCGCCGTCGGCTGAGTCGCTGCCGCCGCGGCTTGGGTGGTCTCCTCGGTCGCCTGTCCGGTCGAGACGGCCGTCGCCGAGCCAGTCTCCGGCGGGAGGCGCACTGCGCGCAGCTCGGTGCCGACATGCGTCAGGCGGCGGCCGAGGTCGTCCAGTTCGCCAGCGAGGCGGTGGAGCGTTGCAGCATCCGTGGTCATACCGGACAGCGTCGGCCAGAGGCCGCCTTGATCGGATCCGTAGCACTACTCATGCTCGGACACGAGATGGTCACCATCGGCCGAGCTGCCCGAATGCGTGTGCGGTAGGTCACAAGCGACAATGGATGCCGTGACTGCCACGTTGAGTACACCCGCGTTGAAGATCGGCCCCTACCAGGTCGATCCTCCCGTCGTGCTCGCACCGATGGCGGGCATCACCAATGTCGCGTTCCGGCAGCTCTGCCAGGAGTACGGCGCGGGCATCTACGTGTGCGAAATGATCACCGCCCGCGCCGTCGTCGAACGGCACCCCGGCACGATGCACATGATGACCTTCGGCGAGAACGAAAAGCCGAGGTCGATGCAGCTCTACGGGGTCGACCCGAAGACCATGGCCGAAGCCGTGCGGATCATCGTCGGCGAGGGACTCGCCGATCACGTCGACTCGAACTTCGGGTGCCCGGTCGCGAAGGTGACGCGAAAGGGCGGCGGCGCGGCGCTGCCGTTCAAGCGGAAGCTGTTCGCGGACATCGTGCGCGAGTCGGCGAAAGCCGCTGCCGAGGGCGGCGTGCCGTTCACCGTGAAGTTCCGCGTCGGGATCGACGACGACCACCGCACCTTCCTCGACGCTGGCCGCATCGCCGAAGCCGAGGGTGCCGCCGCCGTCAGCCTGCACGCCCGCACGGCCGCCCAGCGCTACTCCGGTCAGGCCGACTGGTCGAAGATCGCCGAGCTCAAGGAGGCAGTGACCAGCATCCCGGTGCTGGGCAACGGCGACATCTTCACCGCCGACGACGCACTGCGCATGGTCGCCGAAACCGGTTGCGACGGCGTCGTCGTCGGGCGAGGCTGCCTCGGTCGGCCATGGCTGTTCGGGGAGCTGGAGGCGGCGTTCCAAGGACGAGAGGTCCCGGACGGCCCGAACCTCGGCGAAGTCGCGCGAGTCCTGCGGAGGCACACCGAACTGCTGATCGAGCACGACGGCCCGGACAAGGCGATGCGCGACATCCGCAAGCACATGGCCTGGTACCTGATGGGCTTCCCGGTCGGCTCCGAGCTGCGCCGCGGCTTCGCGATGGTGACCAGCCTCAGCCAGCTGGACGACCTGATCGCCCAGCTCGACCACGACGCCCCCTTCCCGGCCACCGCGACCGGCCCGCGCGGTCGGCAGGGTTCGCCCGGCAAAGTGACGCTCCCGCACGGCTGGCTGGACGACCCGGACGACGACTGCGTCCCCGAAGCCGAAGACATGCACTCCGGCGGCTGACCTGCCCAGACAGCACTTGTCCCCAGATCATCCACATGTGGACAACCTGGGGACAAGTCGCGATTTTCAGGCGTCGATCTCCTGCGGCGCGCCGCCGACGGCGATCTTGCGCGGCTGGGCCTTCTCCGAAACCGGGATGCGCAGAGTCAGCACGCCGTCGATGTAGTCCGCGGCGATCCGCGTGGTGTCGAGGGTGTCGCCGAGGAACAGCTGGCGCGAGAATTTGCCGCGCGGTCGCTCGGACACCTGGACCTGCGCGTCCTCGACCGCGACTCCGGCGCGCTCAGCGCGGACGGTCAGCACGTTGCGCTCGACGCTCACGTCGATGGAGTCGCGAGCGATCCCCGGCAGGTCGAACTGGACCACGTACTCGTCGCCGGAGCGGTAGGCGTCCATCGGGACGGTGCGCGAGGCAGTGCCGGCACCGCTGAAGAACTGCTGGGTCAGGCGGTCGAACTGGGCGAACGGGTCGGTCCGGATCAGCATGTCGAATCCCCTTTCGGACAACTGTGGCCAGCTTCTGGGGTGCTGACCAAGCCATGCAAAGTTGCCAACGGTCGACTCAACTAATTTGTTCCCTTGTCGCTCAGATCACAGCGTCGGACTCGAAATGTCGGCCCCAGTCCGTAGAGTGCGTCCTGTGATCGACCAGCTGACCATCCCGACTGAAGCCGGCTCTTTCGACGCCATCGCCGCAGGCCCCGGAGACGGCCGCCCGGTCCTGCTGCTGCACGGCTTTCCACAGGCCGCCGTGGAGTGGGAACACCAGGTAGCGACGCTCGGCGTGCTCGGCTATCGCGCGGTCGCGCCGGACCAGCGCGGCTACTCGCCCGCGGTGCGGCCCGAGCGTCCGGCCGGGTACGGCATCGCGACGCTGGTGTCCGATGTGGTGGCGATCGCCGACGCGCTCGGCTGGGGCCAGTTCGACCTGATCGGCCACGACTGGGGAGGCGCGGTCGCGTGGTGGACGGCCGACGAGCACCCGGATCGGCTGCGCAGCCTCGCCGTCGTCTCCACACCGCATCCGGGCGCGCTCGCCGAGGCGATGCGCACCGACGAGGACCAGCACCTGCGGTCGGCGTACATGACCGAATGGCGCCAGACTCCGGCCACCGAGCGGCGGATGCTGGCCGACAACGCCAAGGCGTTGCGCGAGATCTTCGACCGGCGCATCCCGCCGAGCAAGATCGACGAGTACGTGCGGCGGCTGTCCGAGCCGGGCGCGCTCACCGCCGCGCTGAACTGGTACCGGGCTGGGCGGCCGGGCGGGAAGATCGGCAAGATTTCGGTGCCGACGATGTACGTGTGGACCACCGAGGACGTCGCGTTCGGCTCCGTCGCGGCGCTGGCCACCGCGGACTGGTGCACCGGGCCGTACCGGTTCGAGATGCTGGAAGACGTGTCGCACTGGGTAGCGGAAGAGGCCCCGGAAGCGCTCACTTCTTTGCTCGTCGAACACCTTGCCAGCCGGTGACCCACAGGTCGGCTAGGTCGGCCAGCTCTCACGTCCCCGAACCCAGACTGCGGAATCACCCGTTCCAGGAAGGCCCGCCGCTCGAATCGGTCGAAACGGCCACCCGCCTCGCGGTATCCGTCGACGGGCACGTGGTGTTCAGTAGCCGGAGTGAACACCAGCACTGAAACGGAAACCGAACGCGTCGTCTTCGTGACCGAGGACGGGGTGCCCACCGGGGAGACCGGGCCGAAGCTAGCCAGCCATCATGCGAACACCCCGTTGCACCTCGCGTTTTCCTGTTATGTCCTGCGCCGTTCGGACCACGCGCTGCTGATCACGCAGCGGGCGCTGCACAAGAAGGTGTGGCCGGGCGTGTGGACGAACAGCGTCTGCGGACACCCCGCGCCCGGCGAGGCGCTGGAAGACGCCGTGCGCCGGCGTGCGTCGTACGAGCTCGGAATGCCGGCGATCGAAGACCTGGAGTGCGTGCTGCCGAAGTACCGCTATCGCACGCCGCCGTTCCAGGGAATCGTCGAGAACGAGTTCTGCCCGGTGTTCGCCGCCTGGGCCGAGGACGACCCCGAACCGAACCCCGAGGAGGTCGGCGGCTGGCGCTGGATTCCGTGGGCCGATTACACACAGTGGATCACCGATCCGGCGACTGACGCGAGTTACTGGGCTCGTGATCAGTTTTCCCAGCTCAAGGACAAGCTGCCATTTTCCGCCCTCTGACCGGAAACTGCGTAGCGTGACATCGCCGGAGGTGCGTCGTCCACTTGAGCGAAATTCATCTTCGCGCGTACCGATGACTCAAGCCGCCGCTCCTATAAGTCGACAACCATGAAGTGGCGGAGGTCGGTGTGTCGGCGGAGGACGAACTCGGAACGGGGGAGGCCGCGCCAGACTTGCTCACGCTGCACGAGTCGGTCGCGGACCGGTTCGCGACGCGCGGCGACTGGCGACGGGCCTATCAGCACCTGCGGTCCGCACTGGACATCGCGCGGGCGGGCAGCCTGCGCGACCCCCTGACCTCGAGCTACAACCGTCGTTATCTCGACCAGCGGCTGCCTCAACTGGCCGCCGCGGTCGCCGTCGCGCTGGTCGACCTCGACCGTTTCAAGTCGGTGAACGACACATACGGTCACCTTCTCGGCGATCGCGTTCTCTGCCGGGTCGCCGATCTGCTCCAAGAGGGGCTGCCGCCCGACGCGTTCTGCGCACGATATGGCGGCGAAGAATTCGCTCTCGTCCTGCCCGGAGTCGATCACCGGCACGCTGTGCGGATCGCCGACGCGGCCCGCGCGAGGATCGCCCGTCATCCCTGGTCAGAACTCCAGTCCGGGTTGCAGGTGACGATCAGCGTCGGCCTCGCGCACGGCACCGGATCCGGGTCGCGCCAGCTCCACCGGGCGGACAACCTCCTTTACGCCGCCAAGCGCGCCGGACGCAACAAGGTCGCTTTCCACGACCGTAAGACGTCCCGAGTGGTTACGCACTCTGAGTAACGCGGCTCCGCGGTTACTCCATTCACTGCCCCCGATCTTCACCTGTTCGTCCGCTTCAGTGCGGACCACGTCGACGCATGGTGAAGAAATTCGCGGGAGGGTGTCGTCACGAACGGCGGGTATCCGTACGATAACGAAAAGTTCCCCCGGTACGACGAGTCCTGGGAGACCCGGTGCAGCTGCCGGGTGTTCAAAGGTGAGCCGCCCAGCCAGGCGCCTGACGTGCGAGAGGAGACCGAGTGCCCGACGAGCACGACACCCACGGCACCGGTCGCCATTCCGACAGCACGGCCCGCCCTCGCGGCGGCCGCCGCCGTTCGATGGACACGCATGGCGGCATCAGCGTGTCCGACGTGGTCGCGCGGCACACCGGGGAACGCCCAGCCTTTCCGGAGGATCCGCCCACCCGGCACGCGGAACCAGTCAGTCGCCGCGCGGACATCGACCGAGGCGCGCCGGGGCGGCGGCGGGCTGAGCCCGAGGCCGGGCATCCGGGCGCGGACGGCCGCGAGACGGCCGGGCCTGGTCGGCGACGGGCCAACGGGGCCGGCGGGCGGCATGGCGATCCCGCGGAGGGCGGGTCCGCGAACGGGTTCGGCGGTCGGCACGGAGAGCCCGCAACCAACGGTTCTGCCAACGGCCGACCGTCAGCCAATGGTTCGGCCAACGGGTTTGCCGCACCGCATGGCGAGCCGGTCGAAAACGGATCGGCGGCCAACGGCGCGAACGGATTCGGAAGCCTGCGCGGAGGAACCGCCGACAGCACCGCGACGCCTGGCAACGGGCAAGCGAATGGGCTGGGCAATCGGCACAGCCGCCCGGCGGACGAGGGAGCCGGACCGGATGCCGAGCGTCCGGGCAGCCGCGGTGCCAAGACTGGCGACGGCTTCGCTGCGCCGGGGAAGCGGGCGAACGGGTGGCACGGGGGTCCAGCCGACGCGGCAGCACCCGCGCACGAAGGTCGATTCGGCGGACCCGAGCAGAGCGAGGGCCGGCCGCACCCGAGCAACGGCGACTCCAATGGCGCGCGCACGGCTCGAGTGGGCGGCCGCGCGCTCCTCGGCGGGCCGGTCTTCGACGCGTTCGAACCGCAAGACGACGCACCTGGCGGCGGACGGCGGCGTGCGACCGCGCCGTATCGGACCGGCGACGGTTCGCCTCGGCCTGGAGACCGAGGCGGACCTGCGGTGCCATCGAACGGGTCGCGCGCCGACGGTCCAGCAGGTCGGTTCGGCGATGCCGGGGGACAGCCGGAGATCGCCGGGGAACGGTCCAGCAGGGCCGAGGGGCGACCCGGCATCGCTGACGAACGTGCCGCTGGACGACCGGGTGAGCCTCGCTCGAATGGCCGTCGCGCGGGCATCGGCCATGGTGCCGCGGAAGCGGGCCCGGCGCGGCCCGGCGCGGAGCGGCCGGACTCAGCTGATCCGGACTTGAGTTCTCCGGAGCCAGGTATGCGACCTCGGCGCGGACGTCCGGACGGGCCTCCCCCACGTCCTCGGCGCGGTGCGACGGTGTCGGCGGAACCGCCGGGGCCTCGGCGTCCGCACGGTGCCGAGTCGCTCGGTGGGACGCCAGTCGCGGGGCCGGGTTCGGCTGGACCCCGCCGACCCGGTCCGGACGGTCTTCAGCTCAACGGGCTCGACGCCTTGGAACCGCGTCGTCCTCGACCCGACTCACCGGGACCCCGTCAGCCCGGCTCCGACGCCACCGGCCGACCCGACTCACCGGGACCCCGTCGGCCCGGGGCGGCCGGACCGCGTCAACCCGGTCCGGACGCCACCGGCCGTCGGCTGCCCGACGCTGGACGCCGTCCGGTCGGGTCGGGCAGCGAAACCCCGGCCGGCAACGGAACGGCCGACTCCGAGAGGACCCGGCTCAGTTCGGCGCTCGAACCGGACCAGCCAGCCGGACGCCCCGGGCAGGTGTCCGGGGCGCGGGGCAACGCCCCGGCCGATCCGGAGCGGACTCAACTCGGCCCCGCGGCAGCGGAGCGGGGCCCGGGTGCCCGGCCTCAACGCCGCGCGCCCGGAACCGATCGGCCTCAGACCAGCGCCGCCGTCGAAGGCAACCCGCAGGCCGCCGACCGGACTCAGTTCACGCCGGTCAAGGGGATCGGTCTCGACTCGAAAGAACAGCCGGAACCCGGTCAGGACCCGGAGCGCACGCAGCTCAGCCCAGTCGATCCCGAGCGCACCCGGGTGACGCCCGCCGCCGGGAAGCGGCCTCGGCGTGCTCCGGCGCGATCGGCTGCCGCGGCCCGGGCGGACATGGATCCGCTCACCATGACCGACGAGATGGAGGCGATCGACGAGGCGACCCAGTACCGCCGCAAGATCGACCACAGTCTCGCCCGGTTCTCCGCCGCGCACGACGACGCGGCGGCCGAGGAAGCGAAGAAACGGGAACGCCGCGAACGGCTCACCACCCGTTCGATGGCGTTGCTCGAGCAGACGCGCACGGCGCTTCAGCGGGTCGTCCTGATCGACAAAGAGGACAAAGAAGAAGAGAGCGAAGAGCAGCACGAGCAGACCCGGCTGCAGGAAAAGAAACAGCGGCACATCGCACGCAACATGCGGATCGGCCGGATCGCGCTCATCGTCCTCGCGGTCGCCATCTTCGTCGGAACGGGCGTCGCGTGGGGTGCTGTCAACTGGTTCGACGCCAAGTTCACGCAGGTCAGCGCGCTCGACGAGAATTCGTCCGACATCCAGAACGCGGAGGCGCAGGCCAACGACGAGAACTTCCTGATGGTCGGCTCGGACAGCCGGGACGGTGCCTCCGCGGAGGAAAATGTCGGCGATCCCTCGGCCATCCCCGGTGCCCGGTCCGACACCGTCATGGTCGCGCACGTTCCCGCGGACCGGAAACGAGTCGTCGTCGTTTCGTTCCCGCGCGACCTGGAAATCGACCGGCCGGACTGCAATCGCTGGGACCCGGCCAAGTCGCAGAACACCGACGAAGTCGTGCCCGAGCAGAAGATCGCGAAGCTCAACACCGCCTACTCGGTCGGCGGCCCGCAATGCATGACGAAGGTGATCCAGAAACTCACCGGTCTGCGGATCAACCACTTCGTCGGCATCGATTTCAACGGCTTCAAGGAAATGGTCGACGCGGTGCACGGAGTCACCGTGCACAACGAGAAGCCGATCGACGACACGGTGCTCGGCAAGGTGCTCGCGGAGACCGGCGACGTCACCATTTCCGGCGACCAGGCGCTGAGCTACGTGCGAGCCCGGCACGTCAAGGGCGACCCGACGTCCGACTACGGCCGGATCAAGCGGCAGCAGGAGTTCATCGGCGCGCTGCTGAAGAAGGTCATGTCGTCCGACGTCGTGCTCGACCCGGGCAAGCTGTCCGGCTTCATCACCGCGTTCGCGCGCGCCACCTTCGGCGACAACCTCGGCGTGCAGCAGATGATGACGCTCGCCCAGTCGATGCGCGGACTGGACTCGTCCAAAATCACCTTCCTCACCGTGCCCACCGTCGGCACCGCGAACAAGCGCGGCAACGAGGTCCTGTTGCCGGACAAGAACAAGAACCTCTTCGACGCCGTGCGCGACAACACTCCGCTGCCCGGTGACAAACCGGCCGGAAACCCGGCTGGTGCGCCACCCGCCAACGCCGCTTCGCAGCCCAATACCAGCCAGGGCTGACCGCTCGGATTCGTTAGGCGGGGTTCACGCGCGGTTCACCCTGCGATGCGGTATTCGGCCGGTCCACGCCGTAGGGTGTTGCTCATGCGTGAGGCCTACCATGTCGAACTCGATCAGCTCGCCGAAAACCTGGCCGCGATGTCGGTCCAGGTGGCCGACGCCATGGAGCGGGCGACCAAGGCATTGCTGGAGGTCGACCTCGGCCTCGCCGAGCAGGTGATCAGCGACGACGCGAAGGTCGACGACGCGCGCGCCGAATGCGAGGAGCAGGCGTACGCGCTGCTGGCGCTGCAGGCCCCGGTCGCCACCGATCTGCGCACCGTGCTCGCCGCCATCCACGCGGCGGAAAGCTTGGAGCGCATGGGAGATCTCGCCCTGCACGTCGCCAAGGCCGCTCGCCGCCGGCACCCGGATCCGGTGCTGCCGGACGCGGTCAAGCCGTACTTCGCCGAGATGGGCCGCGCCGCGGTCGCGCTCGCTCGCCAGGTCGAAGCCGTCATCAAGACCAAGGACGTGTCCGCCGCGAAGGATCTTGAGGCCGCGGACGACCAGGTCGACGACCTGCACCGGCACCTGTTCACCGTGCTGATGGACCGCGAATGGCCGCACGGCGTCGCGTCCGCGGTGGATGTCACCCTGCTCGGCCGCTTCTACGAGCGCTACGCCGACCACGCGGTTTCCGTCGCGAAGCGGATGATCTTCGTGGTCACCGGCCGGATGCCCGGCTACGGCAGCGACGACGAAGACTTGACGATCTGATACAGCACAACGACAAACGCCGTCCGCGACCGCGCGGGCGGCGTTTTTTCTTACCGACCAGCAAAAACTGGCTTTCTGTTTCCCGCACAAGAAAGACGGCCGCCCGGGAAACTCCCGGAGCGGCCGTCCACAAGAGACAGATCAGCCGAACCGGCCCGAGATGTAGTCCTCGGTGGCCTTCTGCTCCGGGTTGGAGAAGATCTTTTCCGTGTCGTTCAGCTCGATCAGCCGGCCCGGCTGGCCGACCCCGGCCAGGTTGAAGAAGGCAGTCTGGTCCGAAACCCGCGCCGCCTGCTGCATGTTGTGCGTCACGATGACGATCGTGTATTCCTTCTTCAGCTCACCGATCAGGTCCTCGATCGCGAGCGTCGAGATCGGGTCCAGCGCCGAGCACGGCTCGTCCATCAGCAGGACGTCCGGCTGCACCGCGATCGCCCGCGCGATGCAGAGCCGCTGCTGCTGACCGCCGGACAGGCCGCCGCCCGGCTTGTTCAGCCGGTCCTTGACCTCGTTCCACAGGTTGGCACCGCGCAGGGCGCGCTCGGCGATCTCGTCGAGCTGCTTGCGTCCCTTCACGCCGCCGAGCTTCAGACCGGCCACCACGTTGTCCTTAATGGACATCGTGGGGAACGGGTTGGGGCGCTGGAACACCATTCCAATGGTGCGGCGCACCTGCACCGGATCCACCGCCGAAGCGTAGATGTTCTCGCCGTCGAGCAGCACCTGGCCGTCGACCCGAGCACCGGGGATAACCTCGTGCATCCGGTTCAGCGTGCGCAGCACGGTCGACTTGCCACAGCCCGACGGCCCGATAAACGCGGTCACGTTCCGCGGCGGGACGTTCAGCGTGACGCTGTCCACGGCGTGGAACTTGCCGTAGTAGATGTCCAGGTCTTTGACGTCGATTCGCTTGGCCATGTGCGGTGAACGCTCACTTCTTTCCAGGTCTGCTAGACCTCCAAGGGTACGGGCGAGCGATGTCCGGGCGAAGGGGAGACAGTGAACGGAAGGTGAACATAAGACGCGTGTTCGCCTCGTCCGTCATCCCTCGAACAGGGCAGTCCGAAGCGCGCCCGCGGACACTGAGAAGCGCGTCACAACGCGCTGAGACGTGGAGTTATTACGGAGCGTTTGCCGTGATGGGTTCGAGACCTGATCTAACGGCCTTTCACCTCTCGTTCAACTGGGGTCCTCCTTCAGTCCACCGCCATTGCTTAGCGTGCCCTTGCGCGATGGACCGTCGTGCGGACAGTTCTTGCCAGTGTTGGAGGATCCTCACGTGAATATCAAGCGGCACGGCGCCGCGTTCGGCGTTTTCGCGGCCGGTGCTCTGCTCCTGAGCGCGTGCGGCAGCGACAACAACGCGGCCTCGGGCAACTCGAGCGCACAGCCCACGTCGAACATCAAGTGCGCGAAGGGTTCGCTGATCTCCGCCGGTTCGACTGCGCAGTCGAACGCCATGTCGGAGTGGATCAAGGCTTACCAGAACCAGTGCGCCGGCGCCACGATCAACTACCAGGGCGGCGGCTCCGGCAAGGGCGTTCAGCAGTTCCAGCAGGGCCAGACGGACTTCTCCGGCTCGGACTTCCCGCTGTCGGACAAGGACAAGCCGGCCGCTGACGCACGCTGCAAGAGCGGTGAGGCCATCGACCTGCCGATGGTCCCGGGCCCCATCGCGATCGGCTACAACGTGCCGGGCGTGACGAAGCCGCTCAATCTTTCGGCTTCCGTGCTCGCGAAGATCTTCACCGGCGCGATCAAGAACTGGAACGACCCGGAGATCGCCAAGGACAACCCGGGCGTCACGTTCCCCTCGCTGGGCATCCAGACCTTCCACCGTTCCGACGGCTCGGGCACGAGCTTCAACTTCTCGAACTACCTCGCCAACGAGGCGAAGGCCGACTTCCCGCACCCGGCGAACAAGGACTGGCCCGCCGCCGGCGGCCAGGGCTCGAAGGGCACGCAGGGCATCGCGCAGGGCGTGAAGAGCACCCCGGGCGGCATCGGCTACATGGAGCTGTCCTTCGCCACGCAGAGCAACATTCCCTACGCCAAGGTCGGCAACGCCGGCGGCAAGTTCGTCGAGCTCACGACCGACAACGTGAAGAACTTCCTCTCCAAGGCGAAGCTCGTCGGCCAGGGTAACGACCTCAAGCTGGAGTTCGACTACAGCAACACCGACGAGAACGCCTACCCGAACCTCCTGGTGACCTATGAGATCGTCTGCGCGGGCGGCAACGACGGGCAGAAGCTGCCGCTGCTGAAGAGCTTCCTGTCCTACCTTGCCAGCAACGACGGCCAGTCGCCGCTGACCAAGCAGGGCTACGTCCCGCTGCCGAGCAACCTGCAGACCAAGGTTCAGGCCGCGATCGACTCGCTCAAGTAAGACCAGACAAGCGCATCATCACGGCCTCGCCGGACACCACCGTCCGGCGAGGCCGCCGCGCTGAAGAAACGAGGAGCGCGAAATCACTGCCAACACCACCGCCGAGAACTTGAAGGCGGATCTGTCCCGACATCCGTCCCGCCGCGGCGACGCGCTGTTCCGCTGGCTCGCCAAGGGTTCCGGGTGGTTCATCCTGGCGTTGCTCGTGCTGATCGGCGGGTTCCTGATCGCCGAAGCGCTTCCCGCTCTGCAGCACGGCAAGTCCAACTTCTTCAGCACGCTGGAGTGGGACCCCGACCAGTCCGGCGTCTTCGGGATCGCCGCGTTGGTTTTCGGCACCGTCATGACCTCGTTGATCGCGCTGGTCATCGGGGTGCCGATCGCGATCGGCGTCGCCCTCTACATCAGCCACTACGCGCCCAAGGCCATCGCGCGCCCGCTCGGTTACATCGTCGACCTGCTCGCCGCGGTCCCCAGTGTCGTGTTCGGCCTGTGGGGACTGATCTGGCTGGTCCCGACGCTGATCCCGATCTCGCAGTTCCTGAACAAGTGGTTCGGCTGGATCCCGCTGTTCGCTTCCTCCAACGGCACCTACGGCAAGTCGATGTTCGCCGCCGGTGTGGTGCTCGCGGTGATGGTGCTCCCGATCATCGCGGCGCTGTGCCGGGAGGTCTACATCCAGACCCCGACCGACCACATCGAGGCCGCCTTCGCGCTCGGCGCGACCCGCTGGGAGACCATTCGCATGGCGGTCCTGCCGTACGGGCGCTCCGGCACGGTCAGCGCGATCGTGCTGGGCTTCGGCCGGGCGGTCGGTGAAACGATCGCGATCGCTCTCGTGCTCTCCTCCAGCAACGTAATCACTTTCCACATCCTCGACCCGGCCGGAGCGACCATCGCGGCCAACGTCGCGAACAAATTCGGGGACGCGGGCGAACTCGGGCGGAGCGCGCTGATCGCCTCGGGCCTGATCCTGTTCGCGATCACGCTGGTGGT